>DASZNJ010000464.1:0-3141 GCA_035551575.1 Gemmatimonadaceae bacterium | reverse complement strand
CGACGGAGGCCAGCCACCAATGACTACGATGACGATAGGCGTCGATCTCCACAAGCGCGAGAGCCAGCTCTGTTTCCTCGCCGCGGACGGCAGCGTGAGCGAGCGGCGGATCGTCACGAGCCGCGAGCGGTTCACCGCAGTGTTGGGGGACGCACCCAAGGCTCAGGTGCTCCTCGAAGCGAGCACCGAGAGCGAGTGGGTCGCGCGGCACCTGGAGTCGCTTGGCCACACGGTGATCGTCGCCGACCCGAACTACGCGCCGATGTATGCGACCCGGACGCGGCGCGTGAAGACGGACAAACGCGATGCCCGCGCGCTGGCCGAGGCGTGCAAGCTCGGCGCGTACCGGCCGGCGCACCGGCTCTCTGACGCCCGCCGGCATGTGCGCGCGGAGCTCGCCGTGCGTGACGCCCTCGTCCGGACCCGGACGCGCTACATCGCGCTCGCCAAGGCGCTCGTGCGGCGCGACGGGCTTCGCGTCGCGGGGAGCGAGAGCGAACGCGTCGCCGAGCGCATCGCGGCCCTCGCCCTCTCGCCGACACTGGCCGCGGAACTGGCGCCGCTGTTCCGGGTGCTCGCCCCGATCAACGCAGAGATCGCCGCGGCCGATCGGCGGCTCCTCGCCGCGATGGCGACGGATCCGATTGTCGCGTTAGTCGCGACGGCGCCGGCGATCGGGCCCGTCACCGCGTGCGCGCTGGTGGCGACCATCGACGACATCACGCGGTTCCACTCGGCGCACCAGCTCGAGGCGTATCTCGGCGTGGTCCCAGGAGAGCGGAGCTCGGGCGAGCAGCGCCGCGTCGGGCGGATCACGAAGGCGGGCAATGCACGCGCCCGCTGGCTTCTCATCGAGGCGGCGTGGCGAATTCTCCGCTCGCGCAGCGACGAGACCGCGGCGCTCCGCGCCTGGACGCTTGCGATCGCCACGCGGCGGGGCAAGCGCATCGCGATCGTCGCGCTCGCGCGGCGGCTCGCGGGGATCGTCTATGCGATGTGGCGCGATGGCACGCCGTACACGGCGACCAAGCTCCGGATGCCACAGCCGCGGAGGACGCCCATGACTGCCTAACGGCATCCCCCCGGGATACCCGTGTCGCACTCGAGCTGACTGAATCCGGGAGCGGCGAGCGCGGTGCAGCTTATGGCCGCCGGTGAGAGCCGAGAGCTAGTTGGCGCCGTCCGCTCCTTCGCACCACCCCGATGCGCCGAGGCCAACGTGCCTCACACCAGAGCGCGAACAGAAGGTTGAGCAGCAACTCGAGGCCGGCATGACAACGGAAGACGGAGGAACCGGCAAGCTCACACGGGGCTTGACGTGGCGCGCCGCTTCACAGAAAGCTGCAAAGGCTGCCTCATAATGGCGCGCGCAGCGCGCTTCCGCAGAGAGACCTTGTCAGCTTCAGCGATCGTTAGCCAGCGGCGCTCTGATCTTCGGACCACTCGGGTGCCAGGAACGACTGGATGAAGTCGAGGCTGTCGGATACGATCTCTCGATCGAGCAACGCCCGCCAATCGCCATCGCGCTCCCGCAGGGTCAGTACAGTTACTACCCAGGACGGCGGCGGCCCCTGCCCGCGACCGAGCCGCCCCCGCTTTCGGCGCGCGGCATCATCACGCCGGTAGAGGACGTGCGCCAGGGCGTCATTCTCCTGAACGACTCCAACAACGCGCCGCGGCGTGCTCACCTCCCCGTACACCTCGTCGAGGGCCGCCAGGTAGTGGCTGAGGAACACGGGTCCAGGGAGTGCGGCGGCTTCCGCGAGCGTGTGAGGCGAGCGAAATCCATACATCGGTGTGTCGCCCACCTGCGCGAACGCCGCGGCAGTCATGTCCCGGTCGAGGACGGCCCCGCCGCTGCCTGACGGTGGGTTTGCGACGAACTGCCGATGGGCCGCGAGGACCGCCAACGAGCGGTCACGGAACTCCGTCAGCCCATCGCCGTCGCACTCGGCGACGGCCGCCAGCCAGTCGGCGCGCTCCAGGGCGGCGAAGAACCGGTCTGCGACGGCGCGTGGCGGATCAGTGACCGACATAGCTCCAACACCCCATTGGTCTGGCTAACGCCTAGAGCTAAGCTGCAAAGCTTGTCTTATAAATGCGCGCGCAGCGCGCTTCAGTAACGAAGCTTTGTCAGCTTCAGCGATCGTTAGCCTGCCGGTCGCGATCCTCGACCGTCACAGCGCATCCCCGTCGACAGGCTTCACATCGCGAACCTTCTTCAACACCCGCTGAAATTTCGCCCGACTGCCGCGCGCTGCCCGCTCGGCGAGGTATTCTCCGGTCAAGAGCGCCGACATCTTTTCGGCTAATGCCGTAGCAATGAGCTGGTTGATTGAGATGTTCTCTCGCTCCGCCAGTTCCCGGGCGCGCTTGTGCAGCGATTCTGGAAGCCGAAGGCTGATGCTGCTCATGGGAGTACTCCGATTCGCTTGAGAAATTCGCCCGGGGTTACGACGCGAACGCCGAAGCGCTCGGCTCCTGCAAAATCCCGGGCGTTGTGGGTCACCAAGAAATCACAGCCCGCCTCCACCGCCACTTCCAGCACCATGTCGTCCGCGGCATCCCGCAGCACCGGGCGCCAAAGGAAGTAGATCTCCCGGTGGACCGCGACCGCGCAGAGGTAGTCGAGCACGTCGTCGATCTCCGCGTGCGTGAGACCAAGCGCGCGGGCCTCGCGTTTCGCCACCTCCTCATACTCGAGGACGAGCGGGACGGACACGTTGAGCTCGAACTTCGCTTCCCCGATCACCGACAGGAGGCGAAACGAAGCCCCGTTGCGCGACCGCAGACCGGCAATGAGGACGTTCGTATCCAGGACGATCGATGGGGGCATATGGTATCATATATGATACCAATCGGGCCGGCAAGGCCCCGAAGCCAGGGGGCAGGCTAACGCCTCGAGCTAAGCTGCAAAGCACGCCTCATAATGCGAGCGTAGCGAGCGGTCCGAAAGAGTGCTTTGTCAGCTTCAGCGATCGTTAGACGGCTGGTCGCGATCGCTAATCCAGAATCTCAACCAGGACGCGCTGGCGGGTCGCTTGCTCGAATAGTTGCAGTCGCGTTCCTGCGCGAAGCCGGTCATGCGGGGTATTCTCGACCATGAAACTGACCCGCGCCATCGTCGGCTTGCCCGGCGAG
>DASZNJ010000463.1:0-18899 GCA_035551575.1 Gemmatimonadaceae bacterium | reverse complement strand
GCGGCCATCGTCGCCGCGGTGTCGGGCTACGGCGCATGGCGGATGCGGACGGTCGTCCTCCGCGACGCGGCGCCGATCGCGATCGTCCAGCCCAACGTCCCGCAGGAGGACAAGTGGCAGGAGTCGAACCGCGACCGGATCGTCGGGATGATGGCGTCGGGGACGCGCCAGGCGCTTGCCGCCGGCGCCCCGAAGCTGGTCGTCTGGCCGGAGGTCGCCCTCCCCGGGTACCTCGTCGACCATCCCGAGTGGCGCGACACCCTCTTCGCGTTAGGCAGGGATGGCCACGTCCCGATCCTGTTCGGGGTGATCGACGTCCGCTTCAACAGCCCGCCGAGCGTCGCGTCGCCGATGGACTTCGACTACTTCAACGCGGCGATGCTCACCGACTCGCTCGGCCGGGTCGGTGCCTATCCCCCCACCCGCAAGCAGTATCTGGTGCCGGTCGTCGAGCGCGTGCCCTTCCTCAACCCGAAATGGTTCAAGTCGCTGAAGTACTTCGGCGGCTACGGGGTGGGTGAGGGAGCGATCGTCTACCGCGAGCCGTGGGGCAGCTTCGGGGTCCTCATCTGCTACGAGTCGATCTTCCCCGCGCAGGCGCGCGCGATGCGCCGTAACGGCGCCGACGTCCTGCTCAACATCACCAACGACGCCTGGTTCGGGCGGAGCATCGCGCCGTGGCAGCACGAGGCGCACATGATGCTGCGGGCGATCGAGACGCGGGCGGGGGTGGTCCGCTCGGCGAACACGGGGATCTCGACGTACATCGACCCGCTTGGGCGGGCGCACGGGTCGACGGAGCTGTTCGTCCCCGCCGCGCGAGTATACCGCGCGCAGACGAGCGACGCGCGAACCGTCTTCGTCGCGCTTGGCGACTGGGTCGGGTGGGGGTGCGTGCTGGCTTCCGTGGTGCTGGTCGCGATCGCGATCTGGCGGCGGCGTGCGGCCGGGGTGGTGCGGTCGCGAGGGGAAGCTTCGCCGGGTTGAACCACGGGGAACTACCGCGCTGGGAGAGGCTCGGGACGCCGGGGCTGGGAATGCTTATTGGGCACGCGCGGTGAGTGTTGCTTCGCGGTACCAAAGGCACTCGCGGCTTGCGTGCGACCGTGAACGGCAGAACGCCGCGGCAGTTCCCTGTGGTTCAGTTATGGCTGAGCCGAGTTGCCGGGCCGACGCTCACGCCGCCTGCGCTGACTCGTAGACGCGCGCCTCGACGAACGTCGCGAGGAGCTCGCGGTCGAGCAGCCCCTCCCGCGACTCGGCGTGGAGGATGTCGAGCGCGCGGGTCACGCTGACCGCACGCTTGTAAGGGCGGTCGCTCGCCGTCAGCGCGTCGTAGATGTCGGCGATCGTCATCATCCGCGTCTGGATCGGGATCTCCCGGGCGTCGACCTGCCGGGGATAGCCCTGCCCGTTGAGCTTCTCGTGGTGGCCATACGCGATGGCGGGGATCCCGCGCAATTCGCGCGTCCACGGGATCTGCTGGAGGAAGCGGTAGGTGTGGGTGACGTGCGACTCGATCTCCTTCCGCTCGGCGTCGTCGAGATTTCCCTTCGTGATCGAGAGGAATCGCAGCTCCCGCTCGGTGAGCAGGGGCTGCTCGTCGCCATTGAGGTCGGCGTAGGTCTCGGCCGCCAGGCGCTGCAGCTCGGCGAAGCTTCCCTCGGCGAGGATCGTCGGCTCGTTGGCGCGCAGGATCGCCTGGCGATAGCGCTCGAGCTCGAGCCGGCGCGCGCGGAGTCGTGCCTCGAGCGCGCGGACCGTCTCGTCATAACGTTCGCGCCCGCACTGGAGGAGGTGCGCCGAGCGCAGGCGCTCGAACTCCAGCTCCGCCCCCTGGATGAGGAAGGCGAAGCGGTGCTCGATGAGGGCGAGGTCGGGAGGATAGAGCTTCTTTTCCTTGACCAGCACCTGCTCGCGGACGCCGACCTTGCCGAAGTCGTGCAGGAGTCCCGCGTAGCGCAGCTCGCGCAGCTGGGCGCGGGAGAAGCGCACCGACGAATACGCGCCGCCTCCCGAGCGGTCGACGGCCTCGGCGAGACCGACCGACATCGCCGCGACGCGGCCGGAATGACCATGGGTGGTCGGGTCTCGAGATTCGATCGCCGTGACGGCCGCCGTTACGAAGCCCTCGAACAGCCGCTCGATGTCCTCGTAGAGCAGGGAGTTCTCGATCGCGACCGCCGCCTGCGAGGCGAGGGCGGTCACCAGCTCGACGCTGCGCTGGTCGAAGGAGATCACTTCCCACATCACCTTGTCCGGCCCGCCGAGCCGCGCCTCGGGATTCCGCTTCCGGTTGATCAGCTGCAGCACGCCGACGATCTCGTCGCGATGGGACTTCATCGGGATGACGAGCATCGACTTGGTGCGGTAGCCGAACTTGTCGTCGAAGCTGCGGTTCTGCTTGAACGAGGAATCGTCAGGCAGCAGGTAGACGTCGGGGATCACCAGCGGCTCGCCGGTCGCCGCGGCGTAGCCGGCGAGGCTGGTGTGGTCGACGGGCACCGTGAACTCGCTGAAGGGGAGGTTCGGCAACGAGTGGTTCTGCGACAGCTTGAAGGTGAGCGTCGTCGGCTCGTGATTCTCCGCGCGCTCGACGAGGTATACCGATCCCGCATCGCTCGACGTCAGGCGGCGCGCCTGGCTGAGGATCATGTCGAGCAGGGTGACGAGGTCGCGTTCGGTCGACAGCGCGACGCCGACCCGCGTCAGCTCGGTGAGCTCGTGATAGCGCTCGCTCTCGGCGTTGCGGGCGGTGCGCGCGGCGACGAGCGCCGCCGCATGACGGAAGGCGCCGCGGAGCGCCGCCATGACGGCGCCCGGCGATGCGCCGCCGGGGATGAAGCTCGTCAGCAGCTCGCTCGGGAAGTCGTCGCGCGGCGCGTCCTCGCCGGCCTCGCCCCAGCCGACGAGGGCGGCGATCGCCGCCAGCTCATCGAGGACGCGTCGCTCGTCACCGGTGCTGGCGAGGAGGGTACGGTCGAGCAGCACGACGGTCGGTCGCGATGGATCGAGTCCCCCGGCGCGCGGCAGCACCGGGACGCGCCGCACTTCGACGTCGTCCTCGCGGCGGCCGAGCGGGGCGGCGGTCAGCGCGCGCCCGATGCACGCGATCAGGAGGGGCTTCACGGTGTGCATGGCGCCGGTGCTGGAGACGGAAGCGGCGCCCGCGCGTTGCCGGGCGCCGCTTCGTCGGGGAGCGTGCTCAGTCTCCCGACTTCGGCGACGCGAGCCGGTCGAGGGCCTTCTTCGCCGGGGCGTACTCGGGGAACTTGTCGAGCGCGGCGCGGTAGAGCTTCACCGCCTCTTCGCGCCGGCCGCCATTCTCCTCGGCGATGGCGCGCGAATAGAGCATGACGACCTGGAACGGAGGCTTCGCCGCGGCGTGCGCGGTGTGCACGGGCATCGCCGGGAGCTTCAGGCCGCTGTTGAGCTTCGCCGCCAGCGTCGTGATCAGGTCGGAGAAATCATCGAGCTTCCCGGACACCGTCTCGACGTGCTCGACCTGCCCGGTCTCGACGTTCACCGCGCGCGCATCGAAGCGGACGCGCTCCTTCCGGTCGCTGACGTAGCTGCCGAAGATCATGTGATGCACGCCGAGCAGCCTGCCGACGCGGACCGCCGTCGCCTTGTCGACGCTGCCGTTCGCCGAGAGGTTCTGCTCGGCGACGAGCTTGTCGAGCTGGTCGCGCTCGATGACGCGGATCCCGGGGTTCGCGGACAGCTCGCTCGTCAGGATGTCGGCGATCCCGCCGCGCAGCGCATCGAGCTCCTCGTGCGCCTTGCCGATCGCGCCGTTGTTGAAGTGCATCACGGCGACGGTCGGGCGGGAATCAGCAGACGGCGACGCATCCTGCGCGCGCACCACCGGCGCGACGAGCGCGCTGGCGGCGATCACGACGAGGGCGCGGCTGGCGAATCGAAACATTGTGCTCCTCCGGGAGCTAAACGGTCAGCGTCAGTCCTTCCGCGGCGGCGACCACCGCGAGCTCGCGGCCACGCCGCGCGACGATCGCGCGGCACTGCTCCATCCGTCGATCCACTTCGTCGTCGGTGCGCTCGGGCTTGTGGTGGAAGAGCACCAGCTGCTCCACCTCGGCGTCGAGCGCCAGCTCGACGGCGTCCTCGTACGTCGAGTGGCCCCACCCGCGATGATGATCGTACTCCTCGCGCGTGTACATCGTGTCGTGAATCAGCACCGCCGCCCCGCGCACCCACTTGATCAGCCGCGCGCGCCAGTCGCGGGGAACGTCGTACTTCGCGCTCGGGTTCAGCTCGTTGTCGCTGATGTAGACGAGCGCGGCGCCGTGATCGTTACCGCCGGAAAAGCGGTAGCCGAGCGCGCCGCCGGGATGACGGACGGGAAAGGCGCTCACCTGATACCCCGATCCCGTGGATTCGCCCGCGGCGAGCTCGCGAAAGTCGATCACCGCGTCGAGCTGCTCGAAGGTGACCGGGAACACGACCGGAGACATCTGGTCGCGGACGACGCGGTCGATGCTCGTCTCGAGGGACTTGGAGCCCCAGATGGTGAAGTGGTTGCCGCGCTGGAAGATCGGCCCGAAGAAGGGGAGCCCCTGGATGTGATCCCAGTGGGCGTGGGTGAGGAAGATGTCCCCGGCGATCGGGGCGCCATTGGCGCGCTCGATGAGGGAGCGGCCGAGCTCCCGGATCCCGGTGCCGGCGTCGAGGATGATGAGCCACCCGTCGTCGGTGCGCAGCTCGACGCAGGGAGTGTTGCCACCGTATCGGACCGTCATCGGCCCGGGGCTGGGGATCGAACCACGCGTACCCCAGAATTGCACGCGGAGACTCATTGCCTCACGAGCGAAGGAGAATCGACCAAGCTCTGCCGGGACGCCCGAATGCGCCGCACCGCGCCGCACGTCGGGCGCGTGACGCCGGTCACACCGCCGTCAGGCGGTCGGGCGGACGCTGGCGCGCTGCTCGAGGGCGGCGCGGTCGGCGATGGTGATCTGGCGGCGCTCGACGGAGATCCAGCTGGCCTCCTGGAATTCCTTCATCGCCCGGGAGACAGTCTCCCGGCTGGCGCCGATCATCTGCGCGATGGTCTGGTGCGTGAGCGGCTTCTCGATCCGGTCGCCGGCCGCTTCGTTCGAGGCGTCGAGCAGGAGACGGGCGATGCGGCCGGGGACGTCGAGGAGGACGAGGCCCCCGATCTTGTCGTCGGCGCGGCGCAGGCGGCGGGACAGCCCCTGGAGCAGGGCCCAGGCGACCGCGGGTGACCGCTCGACGCGGGCGCGGAAGTCCTCGCGGCGGAGGACGAGCATCGTCGCGTCTTCCATGGCGATGACGTGCGCGGAGCGCGGCTGCTCGTCGATCAGCGACAGCTCGCCGAAATGCTCGCCGACACCGAGCACCCCGAGGATCACCTCGCGGCCATCCTCGCCGACGAGGACGACCTTGACGCGCCCCTGCCTCACGACGAACAGCGAGTCGCCCGGATCGTCCTCGAAGAGGATGACGCTGCCCTTCGGGTAGGTCTTTTCCCGGGTGATGGACGCGAACTCCTGCAACGCGTCGCGCTCGAGGCTGGCGAACAGCGGCACCGTCGCGAGGAAGTCCAGGGTTTCCATGATGGGGGTCAGTGCGAAGGACGGAGCTGGCCGCTCCCGGAGGACTCGCCATGACTGGCCGCGAACCGTTCCGGCGAGCGCTGCGTTCATGGTGTAGAACCTGTCAATGTTACCGGGGCCGGCTGCCGGTGTCAAACCCGCAACGCGTTGCGCGCTTGTCTTTTAGGGCTGGTTTCCGCTAGATTATCAGGCTGATCGTTCCACGCTACCGACCGAGGATCGCCATGAAGACCGACATCCATCCCGTGTACGCCACGGCGACCGTCAAGTGCGGTTGCGGCAACACGTTCCAGACCCGCTCGACGATTCCCGAGATGCACACCGACGTCTGCTCGGAGTGCCACCCGTTCTACACGGGCAAGCAGAAGTTCATCGACACCGCCGGACGCATCGACCGCTTCCGCCAGAAGTTCGGGAAGAAGACCGTCTGAGCGAACAGACCGACAGCCTCCTGCGCGATCGGCTCGCCGACGCGCTGGAGCGCGCGGCGTCGGTCGAGCGTGAGCTGTCCCAGCCGTCGACGGCGCGGGACAACGCGAGGCTGGCCGAGTTGGGCCGGGAACACCGGCGACTGTCCGCCGTCGTCGAGCTGGCCGAGAAGCTGCGCCGGACCGGGAACGAGCTCGCAGATGCCCGCGAGCTCGTTTCCATTGATGACCCCGAGATGGCCGCCGAGGCGCGCGCGGAAGTCGAGCGCCTCGAGGCGTCGCTCGCGGAGATGGAGCGCGCCCTCAAGCCGCTGCTGATCCCGCGCGATCCCCTCGAGGACCGCAACGCGATCGTCGAGATCCGCGCCGGCGCCGGCGGCGACGAAGCGGCGCTGTTCGCCGCCGACCTCTATCGCATGTACACGCGCTACGCGTCGGCGCGCGGGTGGCGGCAGGAAGTCATCTCGCTCTCCGACGGAACGTTAGGCGGGCTGAAGGAGGCGATCTTCAAGCTCACCGGCGAGGGTGCCTACGGCTCGATGCGCTGGGAATCGGGCGTCCACCGCGTCCAGCGCGTCCCCGCGACCGAGGCACAGGGGCGCATCCATACGTCGGCGGCGACGGTCGCCGTCCTCCCCGAGGCCGAGGAGGTGGACGTGAGGATCGAGGACAAGGATCTCCGCATCGACGTCTTCCGCTCATCGGGGCCGGGCGGGCAGAGCGTGAACACCACCGACTCGGCGGTGCGCATCACCCACATCCCGACGGGGCTCGTCGTCAGCCAGCAGGACCAGAAGTCGCAGCTGCAGAACAAGCTCAAGGCGATGGAGGTGCTGCGCGCGCGGCTGCTCGACCTGCGCGTCTCCGAACAGGAGGCGGAGCGCTCGCGGATGCGGAAGACGCAGGTCGGCACGGGGGACCGCTCGGCGAAGATCCGCACCTACAACTTCCCGCAGAACCGGGTCACCGACCACCGCATCAACCTCACGCTGCACGAGCTGACGCGCGTGCTCGGGGGGGACGTCGGGCCGATGATCGAGGCGCTCCGGCTGGCCGACGTCGAGGAGAAGCTGCGCGGTGCCTGAGGTCGCGGTTTCCGGCGCCCTCGTGTCGGCCGCCGCCGCCCTGGCGCGCGGAGCGGCGCGGAATTCCCGCGACCCCGGGCGTGCCGGCTTCGACAGCCCGGCGGAGGAGGCGCGCGCGCTGCTCGCGTCGCTGCTCGACGTCCGGCGCTCGTGGACGGCGCATCACGCCGGCGACGTTCTGGCGCCGGACCTCGTCGACGCGTTGCTCCGCGCCGCCGACAAGCGCGCCCGCGGCGCGCCGCTCCAGTATGCCACCGGTCGCGCAGCGTTCCGGCACCTGACGCTCGCGGTGGATGAGCGGGTGCTCATCCCGCGGCCGGAGACCGAGGTGCTGGTGGACCTCGCGCTCGAGCGCTGCGATGGCGGTACCGTCGTCGACGTCGGCACGGGGTCGGGGTGCATCGCGCTGTCGCTGGCGACCGAGGGATCGTTCGACAGGGTGATCGCGACCGACGTCTCCGCGGACGCGCTCGCCGTCGCGCGCGCGAACGCCGAGCGGGTGCGCGGAGTATCGCGGACGCGGGTCGAGCTTCGCGTCGGATCGATGCTCGTCCCGGTCGCCGGGGAGCGCGTCCGGATGGTCGTCTCGAACCCGCCGTACATCGCGCCGGCCGAGGCCCCGTCGCTCCCCCCGCTCGTTCGCGACTGGGAGCCGGCGATCGCGCTCTATTCCGCCGGTGGCGGGATGGCGCACATTACTGCGTTGGGGCGCGAGGCGGCCGGGGTGCTCGAGCCGGGCGGATGGCTCCTGCTCGAGGTCGACGCGCGGCGTGCCGGGCTGGCGGCGGAAACAGTGCACGCCGGCGGGTGGTATCAGGATGTCGCGGTGCATCGCGACCTGACGGGACGGGATCGGTTCGTCTCCGCGCGCCGTCGCGCGTGGGTGGCCGCCGGGGTGGTGCCTAACGTTCAAGCGCCCGCTCGGGCGCAACCTGGAGCACGATGATCGAAGACAAGGCGAAGGAGCTCGGCCGGCTGATCGGGCAGAGCAGCGAGTACCAGGCGGTGAAGCGCGCCAACGACGCGCTGACCGGCGACAAGGAAGCGGTCGAGCTCCTCCGCCAGATGGAGGCGCTGCGGACCAGCGCGCAGCAGATGATCGAGCGCGGCGAGCGGCCGAGCGACGAGATGGAGCAGAGCCTCGACACCCTGCTCGGCAAGGTGCAGCAGAACGCCACCTACCAGCGGCTGGTCGTGGCGCAGGAGAACTACGACAAGATGATGATGAAGGTGAACGACTGGATCGTCGAAGGGATCAAGAAGGGCGCGACCAGCTCCATCATCACCCTCGGCTGAACGAACGGTGACCGGGCGGGAGCGCGGGCTGCTGCTGGTGGTCGAGGGGCCGGAGGGGGCGGGAAAGTCCACTCAGGTCGCGCGGCTGGGCCGCTGGCTCGGCGCGCGCGGGCGCGCCCACCAGGAGCTCCGCGAGCCGGGAGGCACACCGCTCGGCGAACGGGTCCGCGACATCCTGCTCAACGATCGCGACATCGAGATCACCGCCGCCGCGGAAGCCGCCCTGTTCATCGCGTCGCGGGCGCAGCTGGTGGAGCGGGTCATCCGTCCGGCGCTCGGGAAGGGAACGATCGTCACGCTCGACCGGTTCTTTCTCTCGACGTACGCGTACCAGATACACGGGCGCGGGCTCGATGAGCGTTCGCTGCGCGAGGCGAACCGGCTTGCGACCGGCAACCTCGTGCCCGACCTGACGCTGCTGCTCACCTTGTCGTCAGCGGAAGGGCTGCGCCGGGCCGACCGGCGCGGCGCGCGCGACCGGATGGAGTTGTCGGGCGACGCCTTCCACGGCCGGGTCGAGGAGGCGTTCGCGCGATTCGCGCGGCCGGAGTGGCAGGCGGCGCACGCGGAGTGCGGGCCGATCGTGACGGTGGAGGCAGCGGGAAGCGAGGACGAGGTCTTCACCGCGATCATGCACGCGCTGGGCAGCCGGTGGCCCGACATTTTCATGCTCGACGTTTCCCCGCAGGACGCGACACGGAACCCGGCTCGAGTCCGGTAGACATCATGGCCATGCGTTCACGCGCACTCATCGTCACGCTCGTCCTCTGCACCGCCCTCGCTTCCGGGGGATGGCTGATGGAGCGCGGCATCCGCGGCTCGCACGGATCGCCGGCCGGGGCGCGGCTGTTCGGCGAGGTGATGGCGAGGGTGTCGAATCTCTACGTCGACTCGCTGAGCGAGGGGCAGCTGTACGACAAGGCGGTGTCCGGGCTGCTCGAGGAGCTGCACGACCCGCACTCGGTGCTGCTGACCGCGGACCGGCTGCGGGCGCTGAACGAGAGCACGTCGGGGCGCTACGCCGGGGTCGGGATCCAGATGGACCTGCGCGACGGGTGGATCACGGTGGTCGCGCCCCTTCCCGGCGGGCCGGCCGAGCGGGCGGGGATCCGGACGGGAGACCGCATCGTCGAGGTGGAGGGAAAGTCGACCGCCGGCTGGACCGCCGACGAGGCGTCGAAGGCGCTGCGCGGCCCGCCCGGCACGCCGTTAGGCCTGACGGTGGAGCGGCCCGGCGTGACCGAGCGCATCCCGGTGAAGCTCAACCGTGAGGAGATCCACGTCTCGTCGGTGTCGCGCGAGCGGCTGCTCGGCGGGGACGTCGGCTACGTCGACCTGACGATCTTCAGCGAGGAGAGCGCGGCCGACCTGAAGGCGGCGATCGAGAAGCTTCGCCGCGAGGGGATGCGGAAGCTGGTGCTCGACCTGCGCGGCAATCCCGGCGGGCTGCTCGACCAGGGGGTGCGGGTTTCCGAGCTGTTCCTCGATCCCGGCGAGCGCGTCGTCTCGACGCGCGGGCGCACTCCCGACGCGACCGCGGAGTACACCGACGACGCGCCGGAGCCGTGGCCCGGCATGCCGCTGGTGGTGCTCGTCGACCATGGCAGCGCGAGCGCGTCGGAGATCGTCGCCGGCGCGCTGCAGGACCAGGACCGGGCCGTGATCGTCGGCGTCCAGTCGTACGGGAAGGGGAGCGCGCAGTCGCTCTTCTCGCTCGGCAAGGAAGGGGCGTTGAAGCTGACGATCGCGCGGTGGTACACGCCGCTCGGCCGCAGCATCGACCGGCTCGGGGCGTCGGCGGAGGGCGACGACGGCGCTCCGGCGACGCCGGCGAAGCCGATGACCGTGAAGACGCGGGCCGGGCGGACGCTGGTCGGGGGCGGGGGGATCACCCCTGACGTCATCGTCGACGATTCGATCCGGCCGGCGGCCGAGCGGGCCTTCGAGCAGGCGTTAGGCAGGAACGTCGCGGCCTTCCGCGACGCGCTCGCCGCCTATGCCCTCGAGCTGAAGGCACGCGGCACGATCACCTCTCCCGACTTCGCCGTGACCCCGGAGATGCGCGCGACGCTCTACGAGCGGATGACGCGGCGGGGGATCGTCGTCAACCGGGGGGTCTACGACGCGGCGGAGCCGCTGGTGAGCCGCATCCTCGGCGCCCAGATCGCGCGCTACGCGCTCGGGCCCGACGCCGAGTTCGCGCGGTCGCTGCGCACCGACCGCTCGCTGGCCGTCTCGCTCCAGCTGCTGAACGGGGTGAAGTCGGAGCGCGAGCTCCTCGACCGGGCGGCGACGGCCGCCGCCGCGCGCGCGGACACGACGAAGGCGAAGTGACCGACGCGGTCTTCATCGTCGGCGCCGGCCGGGCGGGGCGCGGGTTATCCCGCGCCCTTCGCGCATCGGGGACCGACGTGGTCGGGCTGCACGGCCGCCGCGTCGCGCTCGACCCGGACGTGGTGACGGCCGGCCCGCTGCCGCGAACGCTGGCCGGCGCGAGCGTGGTCATCGTCGCGGTCAGGGACGCCCAGCTCGACGGAGCGTTAGGCGAGCTCGCCGGCGCACCGCTCGGGGCGGGGGCGGTCGTGCTCCACGCGAGCGGGAGCGCCGAGCCGCGGACGCTCGCGCCGCTCCGCGCCGCGGGGCATCCGTGCGGGACCTTCCATCCGCTCGTCCCCCTCGCCGACCCGTCGCGCGCCGCCGCGCTGCTGCGCGGGGCGTGGATCGGCACCGATGGAGACCGCGAGGCGGTTGCCGCCGCCGTCCGCCTCGCCGCGCGGCTCGGCGCGCACGCGCTGCGAATCCCGGCCGGTGAGAAGGCCACCTATCACGCGGCGGCGGTGTTCGCGAGCAACTTCCCGACGGTGCTCGCGGCCGTCGCCGCTCGCCTGCTGGCCGGTGCCGGGATCGCGGAGGACGAGGCATGGGGGGCGGTCCGCGCCCTCATGCGAGGGGCCGTCGCCAACCTCGACGACGCGACGGCGGCACATGCGCTGACCGGGCCGATCGCGCGCGGCGACGTCGAGACGATCCGGAAGCACCTCGACGCCCTGTCATCGGAGCCCGCGACGCGCGCGCTGTACGCGACGCTGTCGCTCGCCGCGGTCGAGCTGGCGCGGGGGGGCGGGGCGAGCGATGCGGCGTCAGGCGAGATCCGCCGCCTGCTCACCACGGGCCCCTGACGCGTTCATTCGCTGTCGAAGACCTTTGCGCCCTTCGGGACCTCGAACCTGAACGCCGACGCCGGCACCCTGGCGTTGAGCTGGATCGTGCGGAAGACGATCGTGCGGACGACGCCGCTGTTCTCCGTCAGCTCGAGCTGCCGGACGACCCCGTCGGCGTTGCCGATCCAGAGGCGGGCCTTCGTGTAGTTCCGCGCCGTGCGCGGGGTGAGGACGACGATTCGCGCCGGCCGGCCGTCCACGGTAGCCGCGCCGGCGTCGGCAACGTCGAACTTCGTCCGGGGGGCAGTCAGCAGCTCGGTGCTCACATCCATCCCCGTCCCCTGCGACGCATCGGCGCGCGCGCGCATGACCTGCCCCGGGGCGCTCGTCGGAAGGTAGATCCAGACGAACTTGCCGTCGGAAACGATCCGGTCGCCGGCGGGCTGCGTGAAGCGGACAGCGACACGGCCGGGGCGCTTCACGAGCAGCTCGCCCTTCGCCTGCGCCGAGCGGCCGGTAACCGGGTTGCTCAGCGACTGGTCGAAGGTCGCGCGCAGCGAGTGCACCTTCGCATAGGCGGCGACGGCGCGATCGAGCGCCGCGTCCGCCGGGGTCTGCGCGCCCGCCGCGGTGGCGGCGAAGGCGAGGGCGGCGACAGCGGCGGAGAGGGTGCGTCTCATCAGGAACCTCGGTGCGGGTCGCGCGTGGCGACCCCGTGGGCGAGCGCCGAACCATGGACGACTGCCGGCGGTGCGGGACCGCCGTGGTCGTCCTGTCCTACACCCTCGCCGGTGCGCCCGTTCCCGCAGGCACCGCGAGGGAGCGCCCGATCGCGCCGGCGATCGCCCGAAGCTCCCCGACCAGTGTGGCGAACTGCTCGGGATAGAGCGACTGCCCGCCGTCGGAGAGCGCGCGGTCTGGGGTGGGATGGACTTCGATCATCACCCCGTCAGCGCCGGCGGCGACGGCGGCACGCGCCATGGGCGTCACCTTCTCGCGCAGCCCCGTGCCGTGGCTCGGGTCGGCGATGATCGGCAGGTGCGAGAGCTTGTGGACGATCGGGACCGCGGTGAGGTCGAACATGTTGCGCGCCGCCGGGTCGAAGCTGCGCACGCCGCGCTCGCAGAGGATCACCTGGCTGTTTCCCTCGGCAAGGATGTACTCCGCGCTGAGGAGCAGGTCGTTGATCGTCGCGGCGAGCCCGCGCTTGAGGAGGACGGGCTTCCCGATCCGGCCGACGCTGCGCAGGAGCGAGTAGTTCTGCATGTTGCGCGCTCCGATCTGGATGCAGTCCGCGTATTCGGCGACGAGGTGCGCGCCCTCGTCGTCCATCGCCTCGGTGACGATGGCGAGCCCGGTCTCCTCCCGGGCGAGGGCGAGCAGCTCGAGTCCCTTCTGCCCGAGCCCCTGGAAGGCGTACGGCGACGAACGCGGCTTGAACGCGCCGCCGCGCAGCGCCACCCCACCGGCGTCGCGCACCGCCCGCGCGGCGGCGAGGATCTGCGCTTCCGACTCGACGGAGCAGGGACCGGCGATCACCGGAATCTCGCTGCCGCCGAAGGAGACGCCTGGCGCGAGCGTGACAACGGTGTTCTCCGGCCGCCATTCGCGCGACACCTGCTTGTACGGCTGCGAGACGTGGATGACCTGCGCCACGCCCTCGAGCGCCTCGATCCGCGACGCGTCGACACGTCCGTCGTTGCCGACGAGGCCGACCGCGGTGCGCTGCGCGCCGGGCATCGGCCGCGCCTGATAGCCCATCTCCTCGATGGTGCGAACGACCCCGTCGACCTGCGCGGGTGTCGCACCGTGTTGCATCACGACAAGCATGAGATCCTCAAAGCTCCGTGCTCCAGCCGTCGCGACAGGCGACGACGGGTCCAGCATGTAGTGCGGCGATCGCCGCGGGAACGTCGACCTTCTCGAGCGGGGGATACATGTGGGTGAGGGCGACCAGCCCCGGCGACGCGATCCTCGCGATCGTCCCGACTTGCTCCGGCGTGAGATGCGTCGGGATCGCCATCCCCGCCGGGAGCGAGCACTCGATGAGGAGCACATCGCACCCGGCCGCCCAGTGTGCGAGCCCCTCATCGAAACCGGTGTCACCCGTATAGACGATGCGGCGCTCCGGCCCCTCGATCAAATATGCCACACTTTCCGCCGTATGGGGAACCGACCTGCTCTCGAGGACGACGCCATCGGCGAGCGCGAGACGCTCGCCGGCGAGCGTCTCGCGGACGGTGACCGGGAATCCATACTCGCGCCACGAGATGCCGAGCGCCTCGGTCAACCGGTCAACGAGTGTCGCGGTGCCGACCGGTCCGACGATCTCGAGCGGCGCGCTGCGCGGGGGGAGCATGCCATGGCGCCAGGCGGTGAGCATCGTCGGCACGTCGAGCACATGATCGGCATGGAAATGCGTCAGTGCGAGGTGGGTGATCGTCGCCCAGTCGATGCCGAGCGACGCGAGGCGGAAGCTGACCCCGCTCCCGCAATCGAGCAGCACACGGGCGCCGCCACACTCGACGAGGTGGCCGGCCTGCACCCGGCCGGCGACCGGGGCCGCGGTCCCGGTGCCGACGGTCGTCAGGCGCACTCAGGGGCCGCGATAGATGATTTTCTTCGTCTGCCACGCGCCGTCGACGTGGAGACGTGCGAGATAGACCCCCGGGGGCACGCTGGACCCGTCGCTGCCGCGTCCGTCCCACGTGAAGCGCGGATCGCAGCCCCCCGCCGTGGGGCTGTTGGCCGAGCGACCGTAATACCCGGCATCGAGCGTCGAGGAGACGGTTGCCGACGGGACGATCGTTCGCACCAGCCGCCCGCGCACGTCGTAGATGGCCAGCGTCACCAGGTCGGAGCGCTGCGCGAGGTCGAACCAGATGCACGTCTGCGGCGACGCGGTGCTGGGGAAGGGGTTCGGAAAGTTCTGGTAGAGCAGGTTGATCGGCGGGACGATCAACGCCGACTGCGCCTGCGCCTGCCGCGCACCGAGCGCGGACGCGGCGAGGATCGCGGCGACCGCGCAGGCGAGGGTCGGCGTCGCGTCGCGCATCGTCAGGCGGACGCCCCGGCGGGTTCCGCTTCGACTGCTGCGGGCTCCTCGACGGCGCGGCCGCGCATCCGCACGCTGACCAGCGACGAGACCCCCGGCTCCTGCATCGTCACGCCGTACACCGCGTCCGCCGCCTCGGTACTCGTGCGCGGGTTGTGGGTGATGACGATGAACTGCGTGCGGTTCTTGAACTGGTTGAGCATCCGGACGAAGCGTCCGACGTTCGCGTCGTCGAGCGGGGCGTCCACCTCGTCGAGCAGGCAGAAGGGGCTCGGCTTGGTGAGGAAGATCCCGAAGAGCAGCGAGAGCGCGACGAGCGCGCGCTCGCCGCTCGACAGCAGGTGGATGCGCTGCGTCTTCTTCCCGCGCGGAGACGCGTGGATCTCGATGTCGCAGTCGAGGGGCAACTCGGGGTTCTCGAGGATCAGGTCGCACTCGCCGCCGCCGAACAGCGACATGAAGATCTCGCGGAAGTGCCCGCGTACCTGCGTGAAGGTGGCGAGGAAGAGCTCGCGCGCGGTGGTGTCGATCTCCCTGATCGCCTGCTGCAGCGAGGCGCGCGCCTCGGCGAGGTCGGTGCGCTGGGTCGTGAGGAAATCGAGGCGGCGCTGGGTCTCCTCGTGCTCCTCGATGGCGAGGACGTTCACCGGTCCGAGCTGGTCGAGCTGCGCGCGGACGTCATCGGCTTCGGCGCGCAGCGCGTCGTCGTCGAGATCGGTCGCGATCGCGCCGGCGAGCAGCTCCTCGAGCGGCTTGCGCCACTCGGTTTCCAGCCGCTCGCGGATGGCGCCGCGCCGCCCGGACAGCTCGGTGTAGCGGAGCTCGGCGTGATGCAGCTCCTCGGCGAGCCCGCCGACGTGACGCCGCGCCTCGTCGAGCATCCGCTCGGCCACCGAGAGCGCCTCGTCGGCCTCGGTCACGCCCCGTTCAGCCTCGGCGAGGCGCGCCTCACCGTCGGCGAGCATGGCCTGCCGCGCCTCGAGGTCCATGTTCCACGCGTTCATCTGCTCGGCGAGCGCGCTGTCCGCCTCGGACAATCCGGCGAGCTCGGAGTGAAGCGTGGCCATCCGGTTCGCCATCGCCGAGGCTTCATCGCCGAGGCGGCGCTCGCGATCGGTGGCGACCTGCAGCCGCGCCTGGGCCTGCGCCTGCTCGACCTGCCACCGGGTGCGCAGCTCGCGCGCTTCCTCGAGCCGCGCCTCGCCCTCGGCGAGCTGGGCGCGAGCGCTGGCCAACGTTCCCTCGCGCTCGGCGACCCCCTCGGCGACGAGGCTCGCTTCCTCGCCGATGACGGCGAGACGCTCGCGGAGCTCGTCGCGGCGCGTCGTAAGCCGGGCAGCCAGCGCCTCGGCGTCGGCGAGCTCGCGCTCGGCGCGCTGCCGCGCGCGGTCACGCTCGCCGCGCAGTTCCTCGGCGCGCCGCGCGTTCTGCTGCGCGACGGTGAACGCCTCGGCCGCGTGTTCGGCTTCATGGGTCGCCCCCTCGAGCGCGGCGCGCGCGGCATCGGCGGCAGCCGACGCGGCGAGGCGCGACGCCTCGCTGTGCGCGAGATCATCGCGAAGCGTGGCCAGTTCGGCGCGGCGGCGGAGGGGACCCGGTCCCGCCTGGCTCCCCGGCAGCCACACCGCGCCGCGCGCGTCGACGAACGCGGCGCCGGCATCGACCGCGTGGACGTGGCCGAGAAGCGAGCGAACCCACGCGCGCGCCGGAGATGCCGCGTTGACGAGGTTCACCAGCGCGTCGGGGAAGGACTCGTGCGCCTGTTCCTCCTCGTTCAACGCATCGGCGGGAAGAAGGAGCAGCGGTCCCGGATTCGCCGACGTGTGCCAGCTGCGGATCGCCTCGGTGACACCCGCGTCGCGGACGAGTACCGCGTGCACGGTGTTGCCAAGGAACCGCTCGACGAGGAGCGCGGACGCCTGGTCGACCGTCAGGAAGTCGGAGAGGGGGCCGAGCACGGCACCGGCCCCGAACTGCGCGCGCTCCTTCAGCAGCAACGCGGCCGCCGGCGCGAGGCCGACGCGCTCGCGCTCGAGCGTTTCGAGCGCGTTCACCTTTCCCTGCAGCGCAGTGTGTGCCTCATCGGCGCGGAACAGGTCACCGCGCGCGGCGGCATCACGCTCCCGAGCACCCTGGTGCGAACGGCGCGCTTCCTCGAGGGCGCGCCGCGTCTGCTCGACGCCCTCGCGCGCCTGGACGAGCGCCTCGTCGGCGGCGGTGAGCTCCCGCAGTGCGGCCGATACCGCGTCGCGGAGTGCCTCCCGCTCGACGTCGAGCGCCTCGAGGCGGCGCGCGACTTCCCCGTGCTCGCGGGCGGTGCCTTCACCGTCGTGCTCGAGTCGGCGGAGCTGGTCCTGGAGCTCGCGCACCGAGCGTTCGGCGGCGGCGACGATTCCGCGGGCGGCGGCGACGGTCTCGCGCGCTTCTTCCTCGGTGGCGGTGAACTGCTCGAGGCGGTCCGCGGCCGCGGCGCGCTCCGCCTCCGCTGCCTCGCGCGCGGCGGTCGCCTCGGCGCGTTCGGCGGCGAGTCGCACGCCGTGCGTCTCGGTCTCGCGACGCTCTTCCTCGGCGCGCTGCCGGCGCGCGCCGGCGTTGCGCTGGCGCTCTTCGGCGACGGCGATCTCGCCGCGCAGCTGCAGCGTCTGCTGGCGCTGCGTCCCGACGAGGCGGGCGAGCTCGCCGCGCTGTCCCTCGGCCGCGGCGCGCGCACCGTGGCGGTGCTCGCGCTCCTGTTCGGCCTCGCGGACGCGCGCCTCGCTCGCCGGGACGACCTCGCGCAGCTCGGCGATGCGCGACTCGAGCCTGCCGAGCTCCTCGTGCCAGGCAGCCATCTCGCGGGCGGCGACCGCGATCTCGAGCTGGAAGCGGCGCTCGTTGAGCTCCGAGTGGCGCTCGGCGCGCTTGCGCTGGCGGGCGAGCGAGCGCACCTGCGTCTGTACCTCGGCGATGAGGTCGTCGAGGCGCTGCAGGTCCACGCTCGTTTCCTCGAGGCGCCGCTCGGTGCTGCGGCGGCGGTCGCGATAGAGCCCGACTCCGGCGGCCTCCTCGAACAGCTCGCGCCGTTCGTCGGGGCGGTCGCTGAGGAGGGCGTCGATCATCTTGCTCTCGATGACGACCCCCGAGTCGGCGCCGAGGCCGGTCCCGCGGAGCAGGTCGCCGATGTCGCGGAGGCGGCAGGGGGCGCGGTTGAGGAAGTACTCGCTGTCCCCCGAGCGCGAGAGGCGGCGGGTGATGACGACTTCCCGGAACGGGACGCCTAACGATCCGTCGTCGTTCTCGAAGTGGAGCGAGACCTCGGCGAGGTTGACCGCGCGCCGTGCCGACGACCCCTGGAAGATGACCTCCTCCATCTTCGCGCCGCGCATCATCCGGGCGCGCTGCTCGCCGAGCACCCAGCGGATCGCATCGGAGACGTTCGACTTGCCGCAGCCGTTAGGCCCGACGATCGCCGTCACCCCCTGCTCGAAGACGATGTCGGTCGCGTCGGCGAACGACTTGAAGCCATGCAGCTCGAGCTTGGTCAACCGCACTAGAGGGCTCTCCCGATTCGATACGTCAGCGCGGGCTCGACGCCGGCCGCGCGCAGGTAGGTCATGAACAGCGCGGCCTGGTCGGCCGTCTCGAAGGCGCCGGCATAGAGCGTCGCCGTCCCGTCGTCCTGGAGCAGGGCGTACGCCGGGACGCCGCGGGCGATGTAGCCGGCGGCGAAGGTGGCGGCCGACTGCGGCGCCACCCCGGCCTGCAGCCGGAAGGCGAAGGGCACCCGCACGATCGCCCCGGCGGCCGGGTCGTCGATCACCTTCGTCGCGCGCAGCGCCGCGAGCGCGCTGTCGGCGCCCTCGCGGCGATCGCTCGCGCCGGCGACGACACGATACCAGAGCGTCTGGTCGGTGCCGATCGCGACGACGCCGAAGGTCGCCGCCGCGGCGGTCCTCGGGAGCTCGTCGCGCACGCGCATGAGGGCACCGGTCGGCGTGCTGTACTTCGCGATCTCGATCCCGAAGGCGGTCGCCAGCGCCGAGTCGCCGGGATTGCGGATCGGAGGTGTCTCGGGGGCGACGGAGGCGGCAGCGGAGTCGACCGAGCGGCTCGGCGGCAGGACGACGGCAGCGCTCGCGGTGCTGTCGACCGGCGCCGCCGCCGACGGGCGCGGGGTGCGGAGCCGCGATACCATCGTCAACGCGATCGCGGCTGCGATGGCACCGAGGGCGACGATGAGCCGGCGCCGCCCGCTGCGCGCCGCGGTCGCCCGCGGATGCCCGGCGAAGGGTCCGCCG
>DASZNJ010000462.1:0-2490 GCA_035551575.1 Gemmatimonadaceae bacterium | reverse complement strand
GCATCCCGAGCCCGGCATCCCGAGCCTTCCCCTCGCAGTCGTGCTCTGTGTTCAATTGCTGTTGAACGACAACGGCATTTTGAACCACGGAGCACGACCCTGGACACCGAGGATCGCGGCCGCAGGCGGGCCACGTACTGTTTGGGCGTCGGGCGAGATGCCTTCGCCATGCTTGCCCAGAGCAGTCCTCGAGATGAACGGACCGCCGAGGCGCCTCGACCGTTAGGCAGCCGCCCGCTTCATCTGCCGCAGCACGCTCCATCCCGCCACCCCGGCGATCGTCCAGAAGAAGCCGGAGACGAGCACCGCGATCGCCAGCGTCACCGCCGCGCCGCCGACCGGCTGGTCGGGGAGCAGGCGCAGCGACGTCAGCGCGAACACCGCGACGTTGCCGGGGGCGAGCAGGAGCTCGAGGGGGGGGAGGGCCAGTCGGAAGGTCGCCGCGACGCTCACGAGGGCGAACGCATATCCCGGAATCGACCACGGGATGCGGACCGGTGCCTGGAAGGAAGGCACCTCGAACGAACTGCCATTCAGCGGTATGGCCATGTGTCGACTCCGAGCGGCGTTGTTCCGGCCCGCCGTCGTCGGCAAGTGGCCTGCTGTTCAGACGGTTTCCCTCGAGCTTCGTCACACGCTCTCGGTCCGCCTGCCGTCGAATCCTGACCTCCGGAATATCCGCGTCCTGCCCGCAGTGGCAGGGTGCCCGGTCGGTCAGGGGCTACCATACAGCCAAAAAGTCGAAAGCGCCAGAGCTAATCCCACCAGCCGTGTAGAAACCATTCATCGTCCGCCTCGCCCGTCGCATCCGGCACCGGCTTCGTCTCGCTGCTCTCGTCCCGAAAAAGCAAGACGAGTGCCTCGCCGGTCAGGCACGTCCAGTAGCTGCGCGACACCGGCACCTCCATTGTGTCGATGCTCACACGGTCCGGCCCCGCCGCGGCGATGATCTCGACCAGGGGCAACCCGCGCCGCGCCCGCGCCCCTCCGGTCAGCCGCTCGCGATAGCGCACCGGCATCGCCTGGCCGCGACGGCGCTTCGTCGTGACGATCACTCGTCGCGGCTCGGGGAGCAGCCGCAGGGCGAGCGCCGTCGCCTCGTACGCCGCGGCCGGCTCCTTCACCCCCTGCACCCCGCCGCGCACCGTCGCCGCCACCTCGTGAAACTCCATTGCCCGCCAGCGCAGCCGCTTCTCCGGCAACGGATGCTTCGATCCCTGCAGCCGCACCGGCGCCCCCATTTCGTCGTCCGTCAGCCGCGCGACCGCCTGCTCGGCCGCCGACGACGACTGAAATCCGTTGTCGAAGAGATCTCCCTGCGGCGCATCGAGCTCGTGGACCGAGTCCACCCGCAGCCCGATCCCGGTCACGCCATCAGGCAGCTGCAGCCGCTCCAGCTCCGCGCGGAGCAGGCGCACCCAGGTCGCGCGATCGGCGGTCGCCCGCGCCCCGCGCAGCTTCTTCTCCACCGCGCCCCCGCCGGCGAGCGGCAACCGCATCGTCATCGTTCGCGCCGTCTCCCCCCAGCTCCGCAGCTCGTCGCAGACGCGCTCGATCAGCCGGTTGGCGACGAAGAGCAGCCGCTCGGCGTCGCGCGTCTCGAACTCGAGCCACTCGAGCGACGCGCTTGGCAGAGCACGGCGCGGCTGGGAGAAGATCCGCCGCTGGTCCTCGCCCCGCGCCAGCTTCCAGAGCGCGGTCCCCTCGGCGCCGAAGCGGACCTCGACCGCGTCGGCGGCGAGCGCGGCGAGGTCGCCGCACGTCTCGACGCCGACGTCGGCGAGCGCCGCGGCCAGCCGAACCGACCACGCCGGCGACGAGGCGAGCACGGCGAGCGGCTTTCCCGCGAGATATTCGCCCTCGGCACCGCGCTTCACGGTGACGACGCGCGCCGAGCCGTGACGGGCCGCGACCGCGGCGACGATCGCGACCCGGGCGACGCCGACGCGTGCCTCGCCGTGTCCCATCTCCTGGGCGACGCGCAGCACCTCGCTGGCGACGGTGCGCGCCGGCAGCCCGCGGGCGTCGGCCCAGACGATGCGCCCCGCCTCGCTCGTCTCGCCTAACGCGACGTGCGGGGCGACGCGGATGAGCGCGTCGCCTAACGCTTCGTCGGCGCGGCCGCCGTCGTCAGGGGACGCGGCCGGGGTTCCGCCGGTCGGGGCCGGCTTCCAGAGCGCAACGAACGTCATAGGGGGCGACCGGCAGGACGATCCGCGCCGCGGCGTTCCACCCCGACGCGCGGGCACGGACCTCGATCCGCGCCTCGGCGGGAAGGGCGGGCTCCCCCCACGGGCCGCGGCGCCAGCGGACCCCGTGCGGGTCGAGCTTCGCCGCGACGCGCAGCGCGGCCATCGACCCGCTCGGCGTCAGCACGACGAAGGCACCGCCTCCCTCGCGCGTCGCTCGCGCCAGGCGCACCGTCTCGGTCCCCATCGGCTCCGCGCGCGGTGCCATCCCGAGGACGTCGAGCACGACGAGGGCGAAGGC
>DASZNJ010000461.1:0-6055 GCA_035551575.1 Gemmatimonadaceae bacterium | reverse complement strand
GCGTCGCCGGTGCCGCGCGGCGCCGCCTCGAGCCAGCCGCCTAACGGTGCGGAGCAGCCCCCGCTCCCCGGCTCGCGCGAAGCGGTCGTTGCCCAGGCGCAGATCGACCGCGACGAGATCAGGCGGCTGATCGACTCGATGTCGGGCAACGACCGGCAGATGGTCGCCAACGTCGTCCCCTCCGCCGACGCGCTCCTCGAGCGCGTCCGCACGCTCTCGATGTCCCTCGCCGACGTCGAGCGCAACATGCCGAAGGGACAGCTCGACTCGGTCGAGTCGGAGATCGCCCGCCTCGAGAGCGAGGCCAACCCGCTCGACCGCGTCCGCAGCGAGGAACGGGTGCGGCGGCTGGCCGCGCTGCGCCGCCAGCGCCGCGCTCTCGCCGACCTCGCCGCCCGCCGCGACCAGATGGCCTCGCGCATCGAGAGCTGCGCGCTCGCGCTGCAGAGCATGCGCTTCGACGTCCTCCGCCTCCGCGCCGGTGCGCAGTCGCACGCGCAGGTCACCTCGCTCGCCCTCGAGGCGCTCAACCTCGCCCGCGAGGTCGATTACGCGGTGGCGGCGAACGAGGACGTCGCGCGCCTGACGAATACGACGGCCCGCCCCGCCGCCGGGGCCTGATGGTGGCTGCCGCGGGGGCGCGTGACCTCGCGGCGCTCGTCGGCGCCGAGACGCTCGCCGGCCGGTGGGGGGATGCGGTTCGCCAGGCGCAGGAGGATCGTGACGCGATCGCCCGCGCCCGCGGTCAGCGCGATCCGCGAACGACCCTCGACGTCCCCGACCTCCTTCCCACCGCGGAGGAGCTGCTCGAACGGGTGATCTCCCTCGCTCCCACCCTCCACGGCCTCGACGGCGCGCTCGCGCCCGCAGCGCTGCAGCTCCTCGAGGAGCGGATCAGCCGCGCCGGCGCGGATGGGGGAGGGGAGGCGAGCGCGCGCACCCTCGCCATGCTCGAGCACCAGCGCACCACCCTGCGCGAGTTCGAGGAACGCCGCGACACACTCGCCAGGAAGATGGAGAAGGCACTGCTCGCCCTCGCCCGCCTGCGCTACGAGGCCAGGCGCCTCCGCGGGCTCTGAGCTTCCACCCCCGATCGTCCTCCCGTGCAACGTCACCCGCTCCGCTCGATCGCTTTCGCGACGCTCGCCGTCGCCGCCACTGCCGCGCCCTCGCTCGCCCAGCGGGCCGCCTCGCCGCGGATCCCGACTCCCGCGTCAGTGCTCGGCTTCGCCCCCGGCGCCGATCGCCGCCTGCCTGCCTGGCGCGACGTCGTCGCCTGGTTCACCGCTCTCGACGCGGCCAGCCCCCGCGTCAGCGTCCGGACGCTGGGCAGCACCACCCTCGGGCGTCCCTTCATCGCCGCGTTCATCGGCGACTCGGCGACCATCGCCGACCTCCCCCGCTACCGCGAGATCCAGCGGAAGCTCGCCGATGCGCGCCTCCGCGCACCCGGCGACGTGCAGCGGCTCGTCGGCCAGGGGAAGGTCGTGGTGCTCGTGACCTCGAGCATCCACTCGACGGAGGTCGGCGGGATCCTGACCCCGCTGCTTCTCGCCGAGCGGCTCGCCGGCGGCGAGGACGCCGAGTCGCGGGCGATCCGCGCCGGCACGCTCGTCATCCTCGTTCCCTCGCTCAACCCCGACGGCGTCGACATCGTCGGCGACTGGTACCGCTCGACGCTGGGCACACCGTCGGAGGGGACCTCGCCGCCGTGGCTCTACCACAGGTACACGGGTCACGACAACAACCGCGACTGGTATTTCTTCTCGCAGGCCGAGACCCGCCTGACGGTCGACTCGCTGCACAACGTCTGGCATCCGGAGGTGGTGAACGACATCCACCAGCAGGGATCGGGAGCGGCGCGGATCTTCATCCCGCCGTACATGGACCCGGTCGAGCCCAACGTCGACCCCCTCCTGGTCGCCGGCGTCAACGCGTTAGGCACCGCGATGGCCTGGCGGATGACCGCCGACGGCTTCACCGGGATCTCGATCAACTCGACGTACGACGCGTGGACCCCGGCCCGCGCCTACCAGCACTATCATGCCGGGGTCCGCATCCTCACCGAGACGGCGAGCGCCCGCCTGGCGACGCCGATCGACATCCCCTTCGACTCGCTCCGTCCCGGCCGGGGCTACGACTCGAGGACCGCGAGCTGGAGCTTCGTCGCGCCGTGGCCGGGGGGGCATTGGGGGATCGGCGACATCGTCCGCTACCAGACCGCGGCAACATGGGCGATGCTCGCGTCGGTGGCCGGCGATCGCACGGCGTGGCTGACCAGCTTCGCGACGTTAGGCGAGCGGGCGGTGGCCGGCCGCGCCGCGCCCGGACGCGAGCGGTGGCCCGCTGCCTACGTCGTTCCCGTCGCGCAGCGCGACCCGGCGGCGCTGGCCGTCCTCCTCCGGACCCTGCAGCGCGGGCAGGTCGAGATTCACCGCGCGACTGCGCCGGTCAGCATCGGCGCGACGACCTGGCCGGCGGGCAGCTACGTGATCCCCCTCGCGCAGCCCTATGGCGCATTCGCCAAGGCGCTGCTCGAGCCGCAGCACTACCCCGACCTCCGCGAGTATCCCGGCGGCCCGCCGAAACAGCCGTACGACGTCACCGCCCACACGCTTCCCCTGCTGTTGGGCGTCACCGCGGCTCCTGTCTACGACCGCGCACCGGCCATCACGCCGGCGGCGATCGCCCCGATCCCCGAGCCCCGCTTCGTCGCGCCCGGGCTGAGCGATCATCCGGCGAAGCGCATCGCGATCTACCAGAGCTGGTCGCCGACGATGGACGAAGGATGGACCCGGTGGGTGTTCGACCAGTACCGCGTTCCGTTCACCACGGTCACCGATCGCGACATCCGCGCCGGCGGGCTCCGCGACCGCTTCGACGCGATCCTCATCCCCGACCAGCCGCCTCGCGAGCTTTCGCGCGGGCTGACGGGGAGCTATCCCGATTCCCTCAAGGGTGGCCTCGGCGACGCCGGCGCGCGCGCCCTCGCCGCGTTCGTCGATGAGGGCGGCACCCTCGTCGCGCTGAACGAGGCGAGCGACTATGCGATTCGCGCTCTCGACCTGCCGGTCCGCGACGTCCTCGCCGGCGTCGCCGACCGGGAGTTCTACGCTCCCGGCTCGATCCTCGCCGCCACGCTCCGCCCGCGCAGCGCCCTCGCGACGGGTATGCCGGCGACCGCCGCGGTCTGGTTCGAGGAAGGCCCCGCGTTCTCGATCAGCGACAGCACGCGCGCGACGGCGATCGCGACCTACGAGAGCGGGAATCCGCTGCTGTCCGGCTGGCTGCTCGGGGGGCAGAGGCTGGCCGGCACCGCCGCCCTCGTCGACGCGCGGCGGGGAAGCGGTCACGTCGTACTCTTCGGCTTCCGTCCACAGTACCGCGGCCAGAGCATGGCGACGCTGCCGCTGCTCTGGAACGCGCTGCTCGGGCGGTTTGATCGTTAGGCGATGGCGGGCGAGCCGCGCGACAGAGCACTGCGGAATGGCTGCGAGGTAGCTCGGGCGAGACCGTCGCGCCGCGCTTGCCGCTCGGGTCATTCGGCGTCGTAACGACTTGAACAGCAATTACACGCGGCGAGATCCGCGCGCAGAGACCAGCCGTAGCGGGTGAACGACAATTACGCGGATCTCGCGGAGGCGATTATAAAGGATCTGGCACCACCTGAGACGGTGAAATGTCGATCTTCAATGGCCAGTGGTTCAAGCGCTGTTGAACCACGGGGAACTACCGCGGGCGACAGGCTCGGGACGGCAGGGCCAGAGGGCTCGGGGGCGCGCGCCTGGGGAACGATCGCGCCCGAGTGCCCCTAACGGCATAACCGCTTGCGCGGGACCAAATCCGCGAAATCGTTGTTCAACCGTTTATGCTCACCGGGCGCGAAGCCCTGACCCGGTTCGAGGAACAAGCCGCTCGAACGCCAGAATCAGCTCGCTCTTCGGCTCGCGGTCTTTCCCCTTGAAAGTGCGCCGACCGGAATGAGGTCAGGCCGTTAGACTTCGCGGATGCATTCGATCGATCGGTTCAGCGCCGTCGTTGTCGGCGCCGCCTTCCTCGGCGGCGCGGCGTGCAGTCAGCCCGGCGAGCGACCTGCTCCTCGGGACAGCGCGCGCGTGAAGGACGCGGTGGTGGGTCGCGACACCGCCGTCCCCGCGGACTCGCTCCTCGTGCCGAAGGCGCCCCTCGTCGCGCGCCCGACCCCGCTGCGCGGGCTCTACGTCAACCGCTGGGCGGCGCTCGGCGACAGGATGTGGCAGTTGATCGGGGTCGCGAAGACCACCGAGATCAACGCGCTCGTCATCGACGTCAAGGACGACCGTGGGCTGGTGCTCTACCGGTCGCGGGTGCCGCTCGCGCGCGAGATCGGCGCCGACACGACGATGCCCATGCGCGCCGAGCGCGTGCGCGCGGTGCTCGACACCATGCGCGCCCACGGCATCTATCCCATCGCCCGCATCGTCGTCGTCAAGGATCCGCTGCTCGCGTCGAAAAGGCTCGCCTGGTCGATCAAGCGCCGCGCCGCGCCCGATTCCGCGTGGCTCGACAAGAATGGCAACCCCTGGCTCGACGCCAACCAGCCGGGAGTCTGGGACTACGCCGCCGACCTCGCCGACGAGGCGGTCGCGTTAGGCTTCAGCGAGGTCCAGTTCGACTACGTCCGCTTTCCCGACGAAAAGCGCCTCGTCGGCGAGGCGATCTTCCCGCTGGCGCAGGGACGGGTCCGGGCCCAGGTGATCCGCGACCAGCTCGGGCGGCTCCGCAAGCGCATCGCCGCGACCGGTGTCCCGATGACGATCGACGTCTTCGGGCTGACCACCTCGGACAGCACTGACATGGGGATCGGCCAGCGCTGGGAGATGTTCATCGACCAGGCCGACGCCGTCCTCCCGATGACCTATCCCTCGCACTACGCGCCGGGGAGCTACGGGATCGCCGTGCCGAACGCGCACCCGTACGAGGTCATCGGTCACGCCCTCCGCGACGCGAAGCGCCGCACGGCCGGGATCGGCGGTGCGGCGCGCATCGTACCATGGTACCAGGACTTCACGCTCGGGCCGCCGCGCTACGGGGCGGAGCAGGTGCGCGCGCAGATCCGCGCCGGTCACGACGCGGGGTTCGACGAGTGGCTGCTCTGGAACCCCGGGTCGCGCTACACGCTCGCCGCGCTGGCGCCTACTTCTTCCGATTCGCTTCCGAGATGATCCAGTTCGCGGCCGCCTGCACCTCGCGGAACAGGCGCGCGTTCTGCTCGGTGATCGGTATCGCCGACTGCTGCAGGTTCCTGCCGTTGGTGACCGCGCTGACCTGCCCCGCCCCGGCGGGCAGCAGGTAGCCGGAGACGCGCAGCCGCGTCCCGCGGAAGAAGCGCACGTCGCTTCCCTGCACGACGAGGAACCAGCGCTGTGAGCTCTGCTTCGCCGTCGACACCTCACGCAGATAGTTGGGCACGAGCTTCGGCGAGGTGACGAGGACGTCACTGCCCGCGCCGGTCACGGTGAAGCCGTGGTGGACCAGCTGCGTCCGCGCGATCTCCAGCGCCTGCGCCCGTGGCGCGCTCACCGTCGTCGTCACCGAGTCGCCGTTTGCGGACCCGCGAATCCTCGCGCATCCGGCGACGAGCGCCAGCGCGGCGATAGTTGTGATCCTGATCATCTTCATCGTCTCATCTCCGAAAACGCCCGGCGGCACGCGCCGTTGTCGTGTCTGCTCTGCACGCGTTGGGCCACGTCGCCAAAGAGCATCCTGCGCGGGGCTGCCGGTGACGATTCAGCGGATGACGACGACCCCGACTTCGCCGTTGAACTCATCGGCAACCGGGACGAGCCCGGGCGGCGCGCTCCACGCCCCGCCGTCGACGCGTACGCTGACGCGGTAGGTCCCCGCCGTGATCGGCAGCACAAGCTCCCATGCGCCCCCGTCGAGCGCGCGCATCGGCAACGGAGTCCAGTCGGTGAAATCGCCGCTCAGCTCCACCTTGAGCGCGCGCGGTGCGCGGATCCGGATCACCCGGGCCCCACCGGCGATGGTGTCGACGCGGAACGCCGGGAGGTCG
>DASZNJ010000460.1:0-8800 GCA_035551575.1 Gemmatimonadaceae bacterium | reverse complement strand
GAGACCGAGCGCACGCGCAACATGTTCGGCGTCGAGATCCACAAGAAGTTCTCCCTCGCCGTGGCCTGCATCGTCTTCATCCTGATCGGTGCTCCGGTCGCGCTCCGCTTCCCGCGCGGGGGAGTCGGCCTCGTCATCAGCGTCTCGCTGTTCGTGTTCGCCCTGTACTACGTCGGACTGATCGCCGGCCAGTCGCTGGCGGAGAACGGGACGCTCAGCCCCTTCTGGTCGATGTGGCTGGCGAACATCGTCTTCACGATCGTCGGGCTCGTGCTGCTCGCGCGGATGGGGAAGGAGTCCGGTTCCTCGCGCGGCGGCGACATGCGCGAGATGCTCGACCTGCTGCGCGCCTGGTTCGCCGGGTGGCTGCGCCGCCTCGGGCTGAAGGCCGATCGCCGGCGGAGGGTCGCCTGATGCGGTTCGTCCCGCGCGCGCTCGACCGGTATGTGTTCATGGAGTGGGCGAAGATCTTCGTCACGACGGCGCTCGGCTTCCCCCTCCTCGTCATCGTCATCGACCTCACCGACAACCTCGAGAAGTACCTGAGCCGCCACCTCAGCCGCGAGGCGATCGCGCTCAGCTACCTGTATTGGCTCCCCGAGTCGATGTTCCTGATCCTCCCGGCGGCGGTGCTGTTCGCGACCGTGTTCTCGATCGGGAGCTTCACCCGCTATTCCGAGGTGACGGCGGCGAAGGCGAGCGGGATCAGCTTCTTCCGGCTGATCGCCCCGATCATGGTCGGCGCGGCGATGGCCGCGATCGGCGGGCTCGCGTTAGGCGAGCTGGTGCCGGTCACGACGGCCAAGCGCAACGACATCCTCGAGGAGGACAAGGCGGCGCGCGGCACCGAGCGCTTCAACTTCGTCTACTCGGCGGAGAATGGGCGCGTCTACAAGGCGCAGTCGCTGTCGGTGCCGAACTCGCAGATGGGGAACTTCCAGATCGAGCGAAAGGGGAACGGTCCGGACTACCCGACGGTGGTGATCAGCGCGGCCACCGCCAGTTTCACCGACCGGCAGGGCTGGACGCTGCACAAGGGTTCGACCCACGTCGTGACCGACAATGGTCCGGACTTCGTCGTCAGCTTCGACTCGCTGAAGGATCGCGGGATGATCGAGATGCCCGCCGACCTGCTGGCGACGCCGCGGTCCCCCCACGAGATGGGGTATCGCGACCTCGGACGATTCATCCGGGCGCTGCAGCGGTCGGGGGGCGACGTCAACGAGCTGAAGGTCGAGCAGGCGCTGAAGATCGCGATCCCGGTGACCTGCCTGATCATCGCCCTGTTCGGCGCGCCGCTGGCGACCAGCACGCAGCGCGGCGGCGCGGCGTATGGCATTGGCGTCAGCCTCGGGGTCACGATCATCTTCCTGATGATGATCCAGCTGACGAAGGCGGTCGGGGGGAAGGGAATCCTCCCTCCCGATCTCGCCGCCTGGCTGCCGAACATCCTGTTCGGGATAGTCGGCGGCTTTCTCCTCTCGCGGGCAAGAACTTGAGCACCGGGTCGTTTCCGAGGGACACCGATCCGCGCGCGACGTCGGCGTTCCCTGTCGTACAGCGCACCGGCATCCGGCTCTTTCGCCGCATGTCGCGCTGGGCGACGGGGAACATGCGCGACATCGGCTATCGCGCGTACTTCCTGCGCGACATCGGCCGCGCGCTCGCCGATCCGGCGACGTACGTCCCGGAGACGATCCGCCAGATGCGGAACATCGGGGTGGACTCGATTCCCCTCGCCTGCATCGTCGCCGCCTTCATCGGCGGCGTCATCGCATTGCAGGTGCGCTACCAGCTCTTCCAGGGGATCCAGCTCAGCGTCGTCGCGCTCTCGGCGCGGCAGATGGTGGTGCTGGAGCTGGGGCCCCTGCTGACGGGACTCGTGCTGACGGGAAGGGTCGGCGCGCGGATGACCGCCGAGATCGGGACGATGCGCGTCACGGAACAGATCGACGCGCTCGAGACGCTGGCCTACGACCCGATCGCCTTCCTCGTCGTCCCGCGGCTCCTCGCCGCGCTGATCATGCTCCCGGTGCTGACGATCTTCGCCGACGCGGTCGGGATCGGGTCGGCGTGGCTGACATCGGTGCTGGCGACCGACGTGCTGTCCTCGCAGTTTCAGGAAGGGCTCAAGCTCGGGTTCGCTCCCTTCCAGGTGTTCTACAGCCTCCTCAAGGCCGTGATGTTCGGCGGGGCAATCGCCTTCGTCTGTTCGTACGAGGGTTACATCACCGAAGCCGGCGCCGAGGGCGTCGGCCGGTCCACGGCGAAGGCGGTGGTGATCGCGAGCGTCGCGATCCTCACGCTCGACGCGCTGACCGCGGCGCTTCTCGCGCAACAACTACAGGGATGAAGAGAAAGAACGAAGTATTGGTCGGATTCGTCGTCGCGCTGGCGGTGATCCTCGGCGTGCTCGGCACGCTCTGGCTCGTCCGCGGCGGATTGACCTCGGGGTACCCGCTCTATGCGCGCTTCCCCTGGGGCTCCGGCCTCAAGCAGGGGCAGCCCGTGCTCCTCTCCGGTGTGAACGTCGGCTACGTCGGCGACATCAACCTCGAGAAGGACGGCACCCTGACGGTGACGATGCGCATCATGAAGGACTACGACGTCCCGTCAGGCACGGTCGCGACCGTCGAGCCTAACGGCCTGTTCGGCGACATGGAGATCGCGCTCCGGGCGAGCGGCCCGAGCCCCGTGCACTACGCCGCCGGTGACACGGTTCCGTCGGGCAAGCCGAGCGTGACCATGGCCGACCTCCTCGCCCGCCTCGACACGGTCAGCCGCGGAGTGCGCGAGATGTCCGATGCCTTCACCGTCGAGCTGGTCCAGAACCGCGGCATCGCCGACCTCCGCGAGACCCTCGAGCAGAGCGCCCGCTTCATGCGCCAGCTCAACCAGATCGCCGCCCAGCAGAGCATCGAGATCTCCCGCACCACCGCCGCGCTCCGCCGCACCGCCGGCGCGATCGACAGCGCATCGGTGGATTCGACCGTTCGCAACCTGCAGGCGACGTCGGCGAACATGACCCAGCTCACCGGCGACCTCCGCGAGACGACCAACCACATGAACTCCCTGCTCGCGAAGCTCGACAACGGCCAGGGGACCGCGGGAAAGCTGCTGACCGACACGCTCCTCTACCAGGACCTTCGCAACGTCGTCGGGCGCGTGGATTCGCTGACGGCGGACCTCAAGCGGAATCCGAAGAAGTACATCAACCTGAAGATCTTCTAGGCGGGAGGGGCGGGGGCCTGACGGCGAGGGGACTGCGGCACGGCGCCACCGGGACACAGGGAACTGCTTACTTCGCCGCCGGGACGCAGAGCTGTCGCGGAGGCCAGACCGAAGCGCTGAGCCGTTCGCGCAACGGCAGAACTGATGGGGGGGCGAGCGGGGCGGGATGATCTCGCCGGCTTGCCCCCGATCCTTTCTCGGGTTCCGTTGGAAGAGATTCGCGCGCCGATGGAGTGCTCGGCGCCTCGCGAGCACTGACAGTCGGAACGACGATTGCGCGGATTTCGCGGATCGCTCCTCGGGGCGGGTGCGCTCCACTCGCCACGCCGGGGGAGCCATCGGCAGTCATCTCTGAAAATCCGTGGAATCGTCGCTTCCACTGCTACGAGCCGGAACGGATTGGGGGCAAGCGCGGGGAGACCATCTCGCCCACTTGCCCCGAGGTCGTTCAGCCCTGGTGCGAACCGCTCAACGCTGCGGGCTGTTTCTCTGCGGACCCTCGGCGTCCCTCCGCCCCCGCGGCGCCGTAGGCAGTTCCTGGCGTCTCGGTGGCGCTGTTCCGCCGTTCTTCGCCCGTCTCCCCCTCGCTTGTCGTCCGCCGTTCTCGCCAGCACATTGCCTCGATGAACGCGCCTCCATCCCTTCGCACCGCCCTTCCCCGCAGGATCGGGCTCTGGACCGCCGTCGCCGTCCTCGTCGGCTCGACGATCGGCTCGGGAATCTTCCGCTCCCCAGCCGGGATCGCGGCGAAGCTGCCGGGGCCCGTGCCGATGCTGACCGTCTGGGCGGTCGGCGGGCTGTTCGCGCTCTGCGGCGCCCTCGCCCTCGCCGAAGTGGCTGGTGCCTATCCGCGCACCGGCGGGATGTACGCCTACATCCGCGAGGGGTGGGGGGAGCTCCCGGCGTTCCTCTTCGGCTGGGCCGAGCTCTCGGTCATCCGCGCCGCATCGTTAGGCGCGGTGTCGAGCACCTTCGCCGCGTATTACCTCCGGTTCATGGGGCACGACCCGGCGCAGGAGCCGTACGCGACCCAGGTCCACTGGATCGCGGCGATCGCGATCGCGCTGACGGCGACCTTCAACTACGTCGGCGTTCGGTGGGGAGCGCTCGTCCAGAACATCACCACCATCGCCAAGTACGCGGGGCTGCTGGTGATCATCGTCGTCGCGCTGGCGGTCGGGCTGCCGGGCACCGGGGGGCACTTCACCCCCGCGGCGCCAGCCGGGAGCTTCTCGATCGCGCCGTTCGGGCTGGCGCTCGTCGGCGTCCTCTGGGCGTTCGATGGCTGGGCCGACCTCAGCTTCGTCGCCGGCGAGGTGAAGGACCCGCGGCGCAACCTGCCGCGGGCGCTGATCATCGGGACGCTGGCGGTGATCGCGATCTATCTCCTCGCCAACGTCGCCTACCTCTCGGTGATGACGGTGGACGAGATCGCGAAGTCCCCGCTCGTCGCCGCCGACGTCGCGGCGCGGGTGATCGGGACCGGAGGTGTCGTGTTCGTGGCGGCGACGGTCATGCTCTCGACCTTCGGCACGCTGAACGGATCGCTGCTCACCGCGCCGCGGATCTTCTTCGCGATGGCCGACGACGGGCTCTTCTTCCGGCCGGTGGCCAGGGTGCACCCGAAGTTCGAGACCCCGTACGTCGCGATCGCGCTGACCGCGACGTTAGGCATCATCTTCGTCCTCCTCCGCACCTTCGAGCAGCTGGCCGACGCCTTCGTGACGGCGATTGTCCCGTTCTACGCGCTGGCGGTGGCGTCGATCTTCGTGCTGCGGAAGCGGCGCGACTACGACCCCCCGTTCCGCGCGCCGCTCTACCCGATCGTCCCGGCGCTGTTCGTGCTCGCGTCGGCGATGCTGCTGGTGAACGCGGTCATCGATCCCTCGAGCCGCGTGCCGACGCTGGCGGTGTTCGGGATCATCGTCATCGGGATTCCGCTGTACTACCTGACGGTCGGGCGCGGGCGGGGGGAGCGACTCGTGGAGGGAGGGCGGGAGATGTGACCGGCAGGGCGGCCGCGGGAACGACGAAGGCCCAGCCGGCATCGCCGGCTGGGCCTTCGCTTGCGTCGCGGCGCCTAGAAGCTGTAGCGCGCCGAGAGCTGCAGCTGGTAGTTCGACGCCAGGTTGCGGTTGTCGTATTTCTGGGTGGTGTTGTTGAACGCGACCACCGGGACGCCATTCCGCATGCCCGTGTGCGAAACGATGTTCACGTTGCCAAAGCCGCCCGGGGTGTAGTTGAACTGGCCCCAGTTCTTGTTCAGCAGATTCAGCAGGTTGAACACCCCGAGCTCGAGCGACACCGTCTGCCCGCGATACGACGGGAGCGACTGACGGAGCGTGAGGTTGGTGATGTTCTGCCACGGGGTCCGGCAGGAGTTGCGCTGGATGATCTCGCCCCGGTGGTTCCGCAGGCAGTCCACGCTGTTGATGAACTTGTCGAGATCCGCCGGGTTCGAGACGATGATCTGTGTCGTGTCGGCGGCGCTTGTCGGGATATAGAACAGGTCGTTGCCCTGCGAGCCGTCGGCATTCATGTCGCCACGGCCGCTGAACCCACCGTACACGTAGTCATACGGCTGCCCCGACTGGCCGATGTAGTAGAGCGAGACATCGGTCTTCGTGGGGAAGGTGTACGTCCCCTGGAGCACGACCTTGTGCGGCTGGTCGAACAGGGAAATGGTCGGCGTATCGTCGTTCAGGTTGCCCGCCCATTCGCGGCCGAAGCGCCAGTTCGAGATCGCCTGGCTCGAGGTGAGACTCTGCGCATCGCGAACACGCGAGTACGTATACGACGCCGTCGCCTCGAAGCTGTCGGCGAAGCGGCGCTGCAGCTGCGCCGTGAGGTTGTAGGAGTAGTTGCGTGACGTGTTGATCGCCTCGATCACATTGTTGAACGAGGTCGAGACACGCGCCGGGGTCGACTGGCCGGTCGTCGCATTCAGCGTCCCGTACATCACGCGGCCGTGCGCGTCGGTCCCCTGCGGCCCCGCCAGGTTGCGGTTCACGTAGAAGAAGTCGTTGACGTTCTTCGTGAAGATCCCCTCGAGGGTGCTGGTCAGCCCCCACGGCAGTCGGTGGTCATAACCGAGGCTCGCGCGGAGCGTCTGCGGGAAACGCAGGTCCTTCGAGAGCAGGTCGATCTCGTCGCGGAACGTGCTGAGCCCCGCGCCATTGGCGCAGGTCGTCGGTTGCGCCTTCGGGTCGGCGACAAACGGGCGCGCCGGTCCGGCGACGTTCCCGAAGCTGCCGCAGCTCAGCAGGCCAAGGCCGCTGCCCGAGTTCTGGTAGGCATTGCTCAGCCACACGAACGCCGGCCGGCCGACGAACATGCCGACCCCGCCGCGGAGCTGGTTGCTCTGGTCGCCTGTCACGTCCCAGTTGAACCCGATCCGCGGGGAGTACTGGATCTTCGCCGACGGGACTTCCTCGGTGTTGCGCCCGATCGCGCTGGTGGCGACGAGATCCGTGTGCGCGGGCTTCGTGTTGAGAATCGGAACGTCGAGGCGCAGGCCGTACGTCAACGAGAATGCGCTGGTCGGCTGCCACAGATCCTGGGCGTAGAAGGCGAGCTGCGACGCCTTCATGTGCACCTTCACCGGATACCGCGGGTCTGACTGCAGGCCGATCGAGTAGCTGCTCGGTGTCCCGTTCGCCAGCGCGGTCAGGTTGTTGAAGGTGTAGACCCCGTACGAATCACGGCTGAACAGGTTGAAGATGTTGAAGAACTGGTTCTGCGTCCCGACCGTGAACCGGTGCGCGCCACTGTTGAAGGTGTAGTCGTCCTTCACCTCGTAGATGTCCTGGTCGAGCGCGTTGCCCTGCGAGAAGCGCTCGCTCCCCGCGACGAGCGACGCGGTGCCCGTGCCGATCGCGCGTGGAACGGTGACCGTGACCTGCGGCGCGGTGGACGCCGGCGTGCGCTTGTCACGGATGATCGTCGCAGCTGCGCTGAACTCGTTCGAACTCCCGTTCGCGAACGTCGAGAACAGCTGCACCTTCGGCTGGTTCGTCACCGACTTGAACCGGTACGAGTTCGACGTCAGCCCGAACGTGCTGGTGCTGCGCGAGAAGACGCCCTGCGTCGGCGCCGAATAGTTGTAGCTGATCACCGCACGGCTGTTGCCGGGGAGGCTGGCGATGTCGATGCGCGCGAAGGCGTTGTTGAGCGGGTTCTTGTTGGTAATCTGTCCCGCCCCTCCCGGGTTCAGCCCATAGCCGCGGAGCAGCGACTCGAAGCGCGCAATGGTGTCCGAATTCACCGGCTGGTCGGCGGAGCCGAGGTACGGCCCCGACGCTGGCTGGGTGCGCCGCGTGAACTCCGGCGCGATGAAGTAGTGGATGCGATCCTTGACGATCGGACCGCCCAGCGAGAAGCCGAATTGCGTCTGGTCGTACTGGTTGATGTATTGCTGGCTGCGCGCCAGGCTCTCGTTGCGCGTGTAGTAGTACGCCGAGCCGTGCGTGGTGTTCGTCCCGCTCTTCGTCACGGCGTTCACGAGCGCACCGGCGAAGTTGCCCTGGCGGACGTCGAAGGGGGTCAGCAGCACCTGATATTGCTTCACCGCCTCGAGCGAGATCACCTTGCCGCCCGCCTGGCCACCCGGCTGGCCAGTCGATCCGAGTCCGAAGACGTCGCTGGCGATCGCGCCGTCGATCTGGATGTTGTTGAACCGGTTGTTCACGCCGCCGCCCGACAGCCCTGGGCCGGCTGAGGAGATCTGCGGCGTCAGTGCGACGAAATCCGTGAAGTTGCGGTTGAGCGTCGGCAGCCGGCGAAGTGCGCTGTCGCTCACCGTCGTCGAAACGCCCGTACGCGTCCCATTGATGATGGCGTCCTCCGCCCGGGCTATGGTCGTCACCGTGCCGAGAACCGCCGCCTGTGTCGTCAGGGTGAAGTCCAACCGGACTGTCTGGCTGAGCGTGACTCGAACGCGCTCGCGGGTTTGCGGCTGGAAGCCGATCCGCCGAACGGTCACCGTATACGTATCGCCAGCCTCCAGAGCCGGGACGACGTATCGCCCAGCCATGTTGGTCCGGACGCCGGACGTCACGCCCGTGTTCTCGTTGACGACCTGGATCTGGGCATCCTCGATCGGCTGCGACTGCTCATTCACGACGATTCCGCCAATGCCGCCCGTGGTGACCTGGGCGTGCAGCGCGGTGGACGACAGCCCTGCCATGCTCAGAAACAAGCCGGTCAGGATTCCGAGCTTACGAGAAGAACTCATTTTGGATGTCTCCGCAGGAAGGATCGCGAGTCAGCCGCGAATGCTCCGGATGGGCCAGCCGCGAGCGCATCAAGCTATGGCCGTCCGGCAGGCAGGGTCAAGGGAAAATCTCTCTGCTGAGCGCTGTTGACCGGGTTGTTACGCCCGGCGACCTTTCAGTCACCTTGCAGACGAAGCACCCGCTCCCCCCGGCGCGGCCAGGCGACGCGTGAACCCGTCGCGGGCTGCCCTCCTCTTCTGGATTTCCGTCGTGGTCTGCGCGATCGCCGAGCTGGCCATCGTCGCCGCGACGGCGCGCGCGTCGCGCCGCTCGGCGGCCGCGGATGCGACCGCGGA
>DASZNJ010000459.1:0-20341 GCA_035551575.1 Gemmatimonadaceae bacterium | reverse complement strand
CACCGTCGCGGGCTGGCTGCCACGCGCGGCGGCGCAGCCCGCGACGGGCAGGAGGCCCGCCAGCAGGAGCGCCGTCGCGACGGCCTCGCTGTTCAGCTTCGCTCGCATACGGACATGGGACGCCGGGTGGCGCGCGCCGTTAACGGGAGCCGTCCGCGCTCGGGGCTGGTTGGCCCCCCTCTTGCCCCGAGTCGTCGTGCACCCAAACTCGAAAACCACCAATGCACAGAGCAGCGGCAGCATCATCCGCGCGGCACCTGACTTCGTTCGTCATCGCCTGCGCCCTCCTCTCCAGCGTCGCCTGCGAAGTCATCAGCAACAAGAGCGCGAAGCAGGATACGACGACACTCGTCACCACGCCGACCACCGCGCCAACGGTCGACACCGGCTCTCCGGGCGGCGTGCCGGCGACTCCGCCGGATTCACTGGCGACGAGCGCGGCGCGCGACACCGGGGTCGTCACGCTGTTCCCCGACCGGCCGGTGCGCGGGGGGGTGCTGTTCGCGCTCGCCGAGGGGGTCGCGTCCGACATTCCACGCTGCAGCTGGAAGGGTGCACAGCTTCCCTGTGCACGGGTGAGCAAGGGGGTGCTCGCGATCATTCCGCTTCCCGCGGACGAAGCGGCGGGGACATTCACGCTCTCCTTCGAGCGGCCGGCGGGGCGGATCACGCGACAGGTGACGGTCGCCGACCACGACTTCGGGCGTGAGCTCGTCTTCCTCGACTCGGCGCACTACGCGCTGGTGAAGCGGACGAGCGACGTCGCCCGGGATGCGCGTGCGCTGCGCGGCGTGCTCGCGACCGAGTCGGACGTGCGTCGCTGGAGCGGGAAGTGGGGGGCGCCGGTGCAGGGTGCGCGCAGCGCGGGGTACGGGGTCGAGCGCTTCTACTACCGGGCCGCGGACTCGTCGCGCGCGATCAGCCTCGGCCCCGACATGAAGACCCGCGGCACCTTCGGCCTCGACACGAGCGGAGCGGCGGCGAACGTCCCGTCGTGGCGCCATGCGGGAGTGGACATCGCCGCTCCGCGGAAGACGAGCGTGAACGCCCCGGCGGCCGGGATCGTCGCCGACGCCGGCGAATACATCCTGACCGGCCGGACGGTGATCATCGATCATGGCCAGGGGGTGATGACCGCATACTTCCATCTCGACACCGTGCTCGTGCGCCGCGGCGACCAGGTCACGTCGGGGAAGCGGATCGGCCGCGTCGGGGCGACCGGCCTGGCGACCGGGCCGCACCTGCACTACGGCGTGTACATCCATGGGAAGGACGTTGACCCGGCAGCCTGGGTGGCGATGCCCTCGTTCGTCCGCGACGACACGAAGCCGAAATCAGCCGCTCCGTAACAGGCGACCCCATCGGCGGTTGCGAGGCGGGGAACTTTTTTCCGGCAGGGCGGGTATCGGTAGCCAAGGGGGTTGGAGGCGTGCGGTTCGGTCGCGCAGAACGTTGCGTGTCCGAACCGCACGTCGTATGTAGATTGTCCTCTCCCGCACCGCGCTGCTCGCGCGGCGCGTTACGCCCTGCTCAGGTGTCCCATCCGCATTGATGATCTGACACGTCTGCCGCTGCGCAGCACGTTCATCGAGGCCGCGACGGCCGCGATGGAGGCCGCGCGCGCAGAGGGTCGTGCCGTCTCGTTGATCGTCATGGACGTCGACCACTTCAAGCTGGTCAACGACACCTATGGCCATCTTCAGGGCGACGATGTTCTCGTCGCGGTCGCGGAGCTGATTCGCAAGAATCTCCGGGTCTCCGACGTCGCCGCGCGCTACGCGGGCGACGAGTTCGTCGCGCTGCTCCCCGACACGCCGAGTGAGGGTGCGCGCGAGGTCGCCGACCGGATCTGCGCGGGGATCCGCGGGCATACGTTCTTCCTCCGCGACCGGCCGGGCAACGTCGTCGTCACGTCGTCGATGGGAGTCGCATCGTTCCCCGAGCACGGCAACGACTACGACACCATCTTCGCCGCCGCCGACCGCGCGCTCTACCAGGTCAAGCGACAGGGTCGTGACGGCGTGGCGATCGCGTCGAACTCGGACGAGGAGCCGACCCACCTTCCGCTGAGCATCGAGCGGTTCGTGGGGCGAGTCGAGGAGCTGCGCGGGTTGGTCAAGCTCCTCGAGGCGGCGGCCGAGGGACAGCCGAAGGTCGTCGCGATCAGCGGGGAAGCGGGTGTCGGGAAGACGACGCTCATCAAGCAGCTCGAGCCGGAAGTGCGGCTCCGCGCAGGCTCGCTCGTCACCGGCCGCGCGCACGAGGCCGACGTCCAGGCGCCCTATGCGCCGTGGGCCGAGGTGATCGCCGCGATCCGCCGCCTCGACATCGTGCCGAAGCATCCGTGGCGCGAGCTGCCGCGACTCGTCCCGGCGTTAGGCGACGACGTCCCGTTCGAGGACGCGAGCGGCGGCTCCAAGTACATGCTGCTCGAGGAGATCGCCGAGTTCATTCGTCTCGCGGCGAAGGAGCGGCCGCTGGCGATCATCCTCGACGACATGCAGTGGGCCGACTCGGCGTCGTGGGACACGCTCGAGTACCTCGTGCCGCAGCTCGAGAACGAGCGGCTGCTGATCTGCCTGACGATCCGCGCCGAGGAGACGATCGGCGAAACGCTGGAGCGGCGGCGACGGCTGTCGCGCAACGAGCTGTTCAACGAGCTGACGCTGTCGCGGCTGACGCGCGAGGAGCTGAAGCAGTGGGTCGAGGCGGCGTTCCATCGCCAGGACGTCGGGCGTGAGCTGCTGTCGTTCCTCTATCGCCACACCGAGGGCAACCCGCTCTTCGTCGTGCAGGTGCTGCGCACCCTCGTCGACGAAGGCGCGGTCTGGTACACGGGCGAACGCTGGGAATGGCGGCCCGTGTCGGAGCTGCGGCTACCCGTCGGTGTCAGCGACCTGATCTCGCGCCGGCTGTCGCGCCTCAGCGCGCAGTCGCAGACGATCCTCACGACCGCGGCCGTGATCGGCCGCGAGTTCGACATCGATCTCGCGATCGACGCCGGGGCGGGAAGCGAAGAAGAGCTGCTCGACGCGGTCGACGAGGGGATCCGGGCATCGGTACTCCAGGCGACGTCGGAGCGCGGCGCCGATCGCTACACGTTCACGCACGGGAAGATGGCGGAGGTGCTGCGCGATTCGGTGAACCCGCGCCGTCTCCGCCGCATGCACGAGCGCGTCGCGCAGGCGTTCGAGCGCCGCACTCCCGACGACGCGGCGGCGATCGCGACCCACTACGACCGCGGCGGCAACTCCGAGCAGGCGTACCGCTACGCGATCCTCGCGGCCGATCGGGCGAAGGGTGTCTACGCGCATACGGAAGGGACCGAGTTCCTCCGCATCGCCGAGCGGAATGCGGCGAGCCCGGCGCAGCTCGCCGACGTGCGCGTGCGCCTCGCGCACATCGCCGAAGCTGTCGGGCAGTACGTCGAGGCGCAGGAGCTCTGCGACCTGGCGATCGAGTGGTTCGAGGGGCAGGGCGACCGGAAGCGGTCGCTCTCGCTGCGCGTCATGCGCGAGCGGTTGCGCGGGTTCCTCGGCCAGCCGGCGCAGAAGACGCTCGAGGCGGCGCGGGCGCTGGACGCCGAAGCGCAATCGCTCGGAGCGATCGCCGAGCGGATCCCGCTGCTGAACATGATCTCGCACGCGTACTGGCGGCTCGGCAACACGCGGGACGGCGAGCTGGTGGCGTGGGAGTGCGTCAAGCTCGCCGAGCAGGTGGCCGACCCGACGCTGCATGCGGAGTCGCTGATCCGCCTGGCGAGCGCGATCCAGCAGGACCAGCCGACCAAGGGGCTCGAGATCCACAAGCGCGCGCTCGCGCTCTGGGAATCGTTAGGCGACCGGCGCGGGCAGGTGCGCTGCCACGCGAACCTCGGCGGCGCGTACATCATGCTTGGCAACTGGGAGGAGGCGAAGGTCCACCTGACGACGGCGATCTCGATCGGCCGCACGGCCGGAGCGCCGGACATCTGGGGTGTGGCCGCGCTCAACCTCGGCGTCGTCTACCTGAAGGGTGGTGAGTTCGACCGGGCGAGGGAGCTGTTCGGCGAGTCGCTCGCGCTGTTCGCCGCGGCGAAGAACAGCGAGCGGCAGCTCTATGCGCTGTTCAACCTCGCGCACCTCGACCGTGACCGGCACGAGTACAACTCGGCGGCGGAGCTGTACGACGTCACCACTTCGCTGGCGCAGCGGATCGGGCACTCCGACGTGGAGATCGGGGCGATCGCCGGCTCTGGCTTGTCGTTGCTGGCGCAGGGAAAGGCGGAGCCGGCGCGGGAAAAGTACGAGACGGCGGGGGAGCGGATGCGGTCGCGGAACGACTGGTTCCAGGGGCGCGAGCTGGTGGAGGCGCTGGGGGTGCACGTCGGGGTCCGGGACGGCAAGACCGCCGAATCGCTGGCCAGGTTCGAGCAGGCGCTGGAGATGGCGGAGGGAACCGACCTCTACGTTGCGGCCTGGCTCACAGCGGCCTGTGCCGAGGCGCTGTATGATGTAGCGAAGGACCGTATGCGGGAGGTCGTGGAGAGCTATGTGGACCGTGTGAAGGGGATGGGCTACACGGAGATCGACCGAAAGCTCGAGGACATTCTGGCCCGGACATAACGACCTAGTGACCGGTCATTAGTACCGAGAACTGGGTTTACGGCTCGCAGCGACAATGGTGAGCCCGCTAGTGTAAAGTGTTGTGGCAGTGGTAGTTACAAGCTTGCTGCTGACTGTTGAGCGTGCTGGTACGGGGCGTGCTTTAGAAGAGGCCGCAAGCCATGTTTCTTCCCTCTCAGGACTAACCCATGTTTCGCTCGAATCGTTCGTTCATGAGGCTGACTCTGACTGCCGCGGTGGCGCTGCTCGCAGCGTGCTCAGCGGCTGATCAGGCGGTAGCGCCGACGGTTCGTCATACCGCTCGTCCTGCCGGTGCCCCCTCGCTGGACGTGGTCACCAACTCGGTTGCGCCGGACTCGCTGTCGGCCGACTTCACGGTGACGCCATCGGGCGGCATGTTCTCGCTGGGCAACAACGCGGTCTACTTCCCGGCGAACTCGATCTGCGACCCCGCGACGTCCGGCTACGGCCCGGACCAGTGGGATGCGCCCTGCACCCCGGTCGATCATGACATGCAGTTCCACGCGGAAGTCCGTCGTGACACCGTTTCGGGGCAGAGCTGGGTCGACTTCACGCCGGCGGTCCGGTTCGTCCCGAGCACGGATCCGAGCCAGACCGTGTGGATGATCATGAAGCCGGGAACCGACCTGACGGCGGACAACTACACCGCGTTCGGGGTGCAGTGGATGCCGGACGGCAGCCCTGACGTCGCCGTCAACGAAGCGACGACCGATCCGAACCTGAAGACGTACGTCGACATCGAGCGCGACGTGGTGTTCCGCCGCGTCAAGCACTTCAGCGGTTACATCGTCTTCACTGCGGTTGGTACGGATACCGGCTCGCTGGACACCACCATCCCGCTCTTCTGAGGCGATAGCCAATGACTATCTCCCCGCGTCATGGTGACATTCCGCGGGCGGCTCGCTAAGCGCCCACGATGACCAGCAGACAAAAGGGCGTGCCTCTCGAGGCACGCCCTTTTTGCCATCCCGGCGGTGACGCGACGGCGGCTGCCTAACCGCGGAGGACGTATCCCACGCCGCGCACGGTGTGGAGGAGCGGCGGCAGCCCCTCGGCGTCGAGCTTCTTCCGCAGGTAGTTGACGTAGACGTCGACCACGTTGGTCGAGGGTTCGGCGTCCTGTCCCCATACGTGCTCGGTGATCTGGTCGCGGGTGACTTCGCGACCGGCATTCCGCACCATGTACTCCAGCAGCGCGAACTCGCGCTGGGTCAGGGCGACGTCGCGTCCGCCGCGGCGCACCTGGCGGGTGAGGGGGTCGAGTACGAGGTCGCCGAGGCGGAGCTTCGCGTCGTCTGCACGGAGCGTTGCGCGGCGGAGGAGCGCCTTGACGCGGGCGATCAGCTCCTCGGTGTCGAAGGGCTTCGCCAGGTAATCGTCGGCGCCGGCATCGAGGCCGGTCACCTTGTCGGAGACGGTGTCGCGCGCGGTGAGCATGAGCACCGGCGCGCGAAAGCCGCGCTTCCGCAGCTCGGCGGCGACGTCGAGCCCCGAGCGCTTGGGGAGGCCGATGTCGAGGATGACGAGCGCCGGCGCGGTGTCGAGCGCGGTGGCGAGCGCCATCTCGCCGTCGTAGGCGCGCGTGACGGCGTATCCATGCGACGTGAGCGTGTGGGCGATCACCGCGAGGACGTCGCGATTGTCCTCGACGACGAGGATCGTCGGTGTTGCTTCGGTCACGGGCATTGCGCAAAGCTAGCCAGCCGCCACCTAACGGCAAGACGTCGTGCGCCGCTGCCCCTTGAGGGGGGAGGGGCGTGGCGTTTTGTTTACGGCGTGTCGAGTCGAGTCCACATCACATCAGCACTGTACCGCGGTGCTCGGGCAGGCGCGGTCGCATCCGCGGCGGTCACGGGTGCGATGCTCGGCTTCGGGCTGCGCGCGGGGATGGCGGCGCGCCCCTTCAATGCCGCGGCGGTGCTGCTGATGGGGAACCGTGCGCGCGGTGTCTGGGGCTTCGCCACTGGGGTGAGCCTTGCCGGGGCACTCGTCATCGTGGGGAGCTGCGTCCTGGCCGGCGCGCTGGGTGGAGTCGTGCTGCAACTCGCGCCGGGCGCGAGCCGCGTGAGGTATCCGCGGCTCCTCGCATTCTCGCTCTCCTTTGTCGCCGCGGTGCTGACCCTCCTGTTGCTCATCGCCCACGCCCCCGACTTCGTCGGCGGCTCCCCGGCGGGGGCGCTGTCGATCAGCGAGGGGGCGGTGCTCGCGATCGTCGTTTCGGTTGCCTACGCATCGGGCATGGGGCTTGCTCGATAGGCCGAACGCGAGGGCAAAAAACCGCTCGCGCGGAGGGCACCAGACATCGAACGCGTGCCGGTGAACGGGGCGGAACCTCCGCTCCGTGCACGGGTTCGAGAGACCGTACCCTGAACGACCCCGCGTTCCGTCCACTGTGGGCGGCCGGCGTGCTGCACCGTTGCAGAACGCATGAAACGGAGGGGGGATGCAAGTGGCAGGGGAAGAGCGGGCACCGCTCAAGGAGGGAGGAATGGACGTCCTCGTGATGCTGGAGGACGGCTCCGACTATCCACTCGTGCTCGCGCATGTGAATTCTGTGCCCTCATCGCTCGATGCAGAGCGCCCGTCGCGAGACGTGGTGACCCTGTATGGTGAGCCGAGCCCGGAGTCACTCGCGCTGGTGCTTGCGGCGGCGGTCGAGAGCCATCGATCGGGTGACAACCGCGCGGATGCGATCCGACATCTCGGTGTGTGGGCCGAGCGTGGCGCGATTGGCGACGCGGCGTGGCGCGATGGTGCCACGGGTCAGCTGATGACGCAGGACATGGATATCCCGCTCGAGATCCTGCACGCAACGGCGGGAAGGCTCCTGTCGGAGTGCGGGCAGTTGATCCGCCGCCTCGCTGCCGGGCTGACGATGCCCGACTGGCCCGAGGGTGCGCGCCGCGCGATCACGATCTCGCTCGGTCCCGTCCTCGACATGACCGCCGGCGCGCGCGCGCGGCTCGACACCATGCTCGACACCGTTCGTGAAGCGGATGGACTAACCTTCGAGTACGAGGGAGACTAATCGAGCGTTCATCGTCCGCGGCGTAGGCGGGAAGAGGCAAGCGCTGGGTGGGCGGCGGGCCGGGAGCAGGACTCCCGGCCCGCCGCCTCATTCGGGGGTGCCCGGCCGCAGGGGATCGAGGCAGCGCCGATCAGGGTTTGGCCTGCTTGACTCCGGGACCTCGATGCGACAGGGTACAGCATCGACTACAGGAGGGTGCCCATGCGGGACTATGAGGCGAGAGCGATCCGGAACGTGGCGGTGGTGGGACATGGAGCGAGCGGGAAGACCACACTGGTCGACTCGCTCGCATTCGTTTCCGGATCCAGCCGCCGACGAGGATCGGTCAAGGAAGGCACCGCGCTCACTGATGGGACACCGGAGGAGATCGAGCGCGGATACTCGATCAACGTCGGCTGCGCGATCGCCGAGTGGATGGACACCAAGATCAACCTGCTCGACACCCCCGGGTATGCCGACTTCGCCGGGGACGCGATCGCCGGGCTCGCGGCCGCCGACGGGGCGCTCGTCGCCGTCAGCGCGGTCGCCGGGGTCGAGGTGGGCACCGAGCGGATGTTCCGCGAGGCAGTCGAGCGGCGCGACCCGGTGCTCTTCGTCGTCACGATGATGGACAAGGAGCACGCCAGCTTCGACAGGGCGTTCGCCTCGATCCGGGACAACCTGACCCCGAACGTCATTCCCGTCGAGATACCGTTAGGCGAGGGGGCGGGTTGTCGGGGCACCCTCAACCTCTTCACCAAGCGGGCACAGATCTACGGACCGCGCGGTGCGGTGACCGACGGCGAGATCCCGCCCGAGGATCGCGAGCGGTTCGAGCGCTACCACCGCGAGATGCTGGAAACGATCGCGTCCACCGACGACTCGCTGCTCGAGCGGTACCTCGACGGCGGGGAGATCTCGCGCGACGAGGAGGTGGCGGCGATGAAGGAGGGCATGAAGAAGGGCCAGGTCTTTCCCCTCTTCTGCTGCTGCGCCGAGCGCGACCTCGGCACCACCAACGTCCTGACGCGGCTCGTCGAGCTGATGCCATCGGCATACGAGATGGAAGAGCTGCATGCCTTTCATGGCGCCGAGGGAGAGCACGAGGTCGAGATCCATCCTGAGGACAGCGCCCCGTTCACGGCGCAGGTGTTCAAGACGGTGTCGGAGCCGCATGTCGGGGACGTCTCGTTCTTCCGCGTGCTCTCGGGGACGGTGGACAACGGGGCCGAGGTGTTCAACGCATCGCGCGGCGTGGCGGAGAAGCTGGGACATCTTTCGGTCGCGCAGGGTCGCGAGCGATTCGAGCTGCCGCGGCTGCACGCGGGCGACATCGGCTGCGTCGCGAAGCTGCGCAACACGCACACCGGCGACACCCTCTCGACGCGTGAGCATCCTGTGCGCCTGCCATCGCTCCGGCTGCCGGAGCCGCTGGTCACCTTCGCTGTGCACGCATCGTCGCGCAGTGACGACGAGAAGCTGCAGGCCGGGCTGCACCGCCTGCACGACGAGGATCCGACGCTCGAGCTGCAGTACAATCCGGAGACGCACGAGACGCTGCTCAGCGGGCTCGGTGAGCGGCACCTCGAAGTCGCGCTCGCGAAGCTGCGCCGCAAGGCGGGGGTCGTCGCGACGCTGAGCGCCCCGAAGATCGCCTACCGGGAAACGGTCCGCGCCCGGGCCGAGGGGCAGGGCCGCCACAAGAAGCAGACGGGTGGACGCGGACAGTTCGGCGACTGCTGGGTGCGAATCGCGCCGGCGCAGCGCGGCGACGGCATCCGCTTCGAGGACCGGATCAGCGGCGGAGTCATCCCGAGCAAGTTCATTCCCGCGGTGGAGAAGGGAATAAACGAAGCCGCGATGCGGGGGGTGCTCGCCGGCTATCCGATGGTGGACTTCCGGGTCGAGCTGTACGACGGCTCGTATCACTCGGTGGACTCGAACGAGATGTCGTTCAAGATGGCCGGGATCCTCGCCTTCAAGGAGGTTGCGAAGAAGTGCAAGCCGGTGCTGCTCGAGCCGCTCGACGAGCTCGAGGTCGAGACCCCCGACGACTACCTCGGCGACGTCCTCGGCGACCTCTCGTCGCGCCGCGGCCACGTGCTGGGCACCGAGTCGGCCGGCACTGGGCGGACCCGCGTCCGGGCGACGGTGCCGGAGTCGGAGATCCACCTCTACGCGACGCAGCTCCAGTCGCTGACCCACGGCCGGGCGACGTTCCGGCGGAAGTTCAAGCAGTACGAGGAGGTGCCCAACGAAGTCGCATCGAAGGTGATCGCCCAGCACGGGGAGGAGAAGGAGGCGTCGGTGTAGGGGCGAGGCGACGTTCCGGCGACAGCGGCGGGGGAAAGATGGTGGGATCTGCTCCCCCCCCGCCCGAGATTGCGCCCATGGAAAGCATCAAGGATCCGCTGACGGCCGGAGCGATCGGCGCGGCCATCGAGGTGCACCGTTTGCCCGGTCCGGGTCCATTCGAGACGGTCCAGGACGAATGCCGCGCCTGGGAGCTCGAGCATCGCCGCCTCACGCTGAATCGGCAGGTTCTGGTTCCGGTCGTGTACACGGCTGCCTGGCTCGAAGCGTCGTACCGAATCGACTTGCTTGTGGAGGGGAAGCTCGTCGTCGAGGTCAAGGCGGTCGAGCGCATCCTGCCAGTGCATGACCCGCAAATCCCGACCTACATGAAGATGTCGCGATCGCCGGTTGGGCTGTTGCTGAACTTCAACACGCCGGTGCTGAAGGACGGAATCAGGAGGTTGGTGAACCGTTGCGGTGCGGAGGAAGGTCGAGCGACGGGGCGAACAACCTGAGGGCGCAGCAGAGACGCAGGGACGGAGAGGTTTCGCAGAGGACAGCCCAAAGGGCTGAGCCGTTCGCACCAGGGTTGAACTGATTGGGGCAAGCATGGGGAGATGATCTCGCCGCGCTCGCCCCCAAGTCGTTCGGGCTCGTAACGGGGGAACTACGATTACGCGGATTTCGCGGATCGTTCCTGGGGGCGGGCGGCGCTCCGCGTGGCTGCCCGAAGCAGCATCCGCGTAATCCGCGAAATCGCAGTTCCAACCTGTTGATGCTCGAAGGGCGCTCCGCACTCGATCCGCGCAGAGAGTCTCTCAACAGGACCCGATAACAGCTTGGGGGCAAGCCGGCGAGATCATCTCGCCCTGCTTGCCCCCAATCAGTTCAACCCTGGTGCGAACGGCTCGGCCCTGACGGGCTGTTCTCTGCGCACCCTCTGCGTCCCGGCGCCTCTGCGGCGCCGTTCCGCAGTGCCTAACGGCCGTTCCGCAGTCCCCTCGCCTACCCGTTCGCCGACTTGCGCTTCCGCCGTCCTCGCCCGCCGCTCGCGGCGATCTCGATCGGGACGATGTCCGGCGTCTCGTCGGCCCCCGGGGCGCACGCCGGGTTCGCGACCCGCGGCTGCTTGTAGGTGAAGCGCTTGCCCTCGTAGTTGCGGAAGATCACTTCGTCGTCGGTGATCTCCTCGACGTACTCGGGGAGCAGGGGGACCTTGCCGCCGCCGCCCGGGGCGTCGATGACGAAGTGCGGGACGGCGAGCCCCGACGTCCACCCGCGGAGCGCCTTCACGATCTCGAGCCCCTTCTGGACCTGGGTGCGGAAGTGCTCGCCGCCGGCGACCTGGTCGGCCATGTAGATGTAGTAGGGCCTGACGCGCGCCTTGAGGAGCTCGTGCATGAGCTTCATCATCACTTCCGGGCTGTCGTTCACGTCCTTGAGGAGGACGGTCTGGCAGCCGAGGACGACGCCCGCCCGCGAGAGGCGATCGAGGGCGGCCTTCGACGCCTCGGTCAGCTCGCTCGGGTGGTTGAAGTGCGTGTTCATGTAGATCGGGTGGTACTTCTGCACCATGTCGCAGAACTCCGGCGTGATGCGCTCGGGGAGGTGCGAGGTGATGCGGCTGCCCAGCCGGATGATCTCGACGTGCGGGATCGCCCGCAGGTTCTGCAGGATGTACTCGATGCGGCGGTCGGAGAGCATCATCGGGTCGCCGCCGGAGAGGATGACGTCGCGTACCTCCGGGTGCTCACGGATGTACTGGAACGCCGAGTCGTACTGGTTGAGCGGGATCTTCTCGGGGTCGCCGACCTTGCGCCGCCGCGTGCAGAAGCGGCAGTAGCTGGCGCAGACCGGGCTGACGAGGAAGAGGACGCGGTCGGGATAGCGGTGCGTGATGTTCGGCACCGGGGAGTCCGCGTCCTCGTCGAGGGAATCGATCACGCCGTCGACGATGTCGAGCTCCTTCGTCGTCGGGACGTACTGGTTCCACATCGGGTCGCCGACGGCCTTGATCTGGTCGAGCGCCGCCGGGGTGATGCGCATCTGGAAGTTCTCGAAGGCGGGCCGCAGCGCCTCGACGTCGATGACGTCGGCGCCGAACTTCGCGGCGAGCTTGTCGAGCGAATCGATGCTGCCTTCCTTCAGGATCTTCTGCCAGTCACTCATTGCTGCACCGCTCCCCGCCCCGTGGACGAGTTGAATATTCCCTGGAACCGTTTGGTGAAGATGACCCGGTCATCGCCCGGCGCGTAGAACTCGCGGACGCGCGCGGCTTCGGCGTAGCCGCGGCGCTCGTAGAACGCGCGTGACGGGGCGTACTCGGGTCGGGACGATGTTTCCACGACCAGCATTCGGGCGTTCAGTCCCTCGAGCCTTCGTTCGACCTCGGTGAGGAGTCGGGTTCCGCCGCCCGTGCCCTGCACCGCCGGGTCGACCGCGATCCAGTACAGATCGTACGTGCGGTCGGTGTCCGGGGTCGGGCCGTAGCAGGCATAGCCCACCAACTCGTCTTCCGGGGTGAAGGCGCCGAGGAAGGCGTAGGAGGAGTCGGTGGGGGGAGCGTCGTTGCGCGATGCCGCGGCCGTCGCGGCATCGGTGAGTGGACGTGCATCGCGCGGAAACGTTTCGTCGAAGAGCTCGAGCGCGACGTCGATCTCCTCGCTGCGGAAGACGCCGGTGGTCTCGAGGATGCGGGCGAGGCGCGGGCGGTGGGCCGGCGAGAGGGGTCCGACGCGCGCGACGGCCGTCACGGTGTCCATCGCCTAACGCTGGCCGACGGCGAACAGGTCGAGCGCCGCCGGGTCGGGGGCGCCGCTGATCCCCGACAGCCGCTGGGCGAGCGCCCACCGCTCGGCGACGCTCGGCGCGCCGTGCGCGCGGGCGAGCCCGTGCTCGCAGACGGCGTGGACGAGCGCGGGGTAGTCGAGGCCCGCGACGCGGGCCATGCGGGCGAGCCCGGCATCGGGGGCGATGTCGGGATTGGCGTTGACCTCGAGAAGCCAGGGCTTGCCCGCGGAATCGACGCGGAAGTCGACGCGGCCATAGCCGCTTCCGCCGACGGCGCGCCAGGCGGCGAGGGCGATGCGCTTCAGCTCCGCGGTCAACTCGGGTGGAAGATCCGCCGGGCAGCGCGGCACCGAGCCGAGATCCTCTTCGGATCCCGCCAGCCACTTGGATTGATAGGACACGATCTTCCACATGCCCTTCGGCATCCCGCCGAAGTCGATCTCCGCCACGGGGAGCGCGGTCTCGCCGAGGATGCCGACGTTGACCTCGCGGCCATCGATGAAGCGCTGGACGAGCACCTCGTCCCAGCGCTCGTGCATCGCGCTGACGCGATCGCCGAGCGAGCGCAGGTTGCGGACGACGGAGCGCTGCTCCACGCCGATCGATGCGTCTTCAGCGGCGGGCTTGGCGATCGCGGGGAAGCCGACCGAGGGAAGCTGACCACCCGGCGTGACGACCGCGAACTTCGGGACGGGGAGGCCGATCCGGTCGAGGAGGGTGTTGACGACGTGCTTGCGGAGGCAGACCGCCGCGGTGTAGCTGCTCGCGCCGGTGTACGGGACGCCCATCAGCTCGAGCGCGGAGATGACCGCCGGCTCGAGTGCGCCGACGCCGTCGATGCTCTCGCAGAGATTGAAGACGAGATCGAACTTCGCGCGGCGGACGCGCTCGACCCAGCGCCCGTCGGGATTCACGGGCACGCGAACGACCTCGTTGCCCGCCCCGCTCAGCGCGGCTTCGACGGCTTCGATCGTGTCGAGGATCAGGACGTCCGGCGTCTTCCCCAGCGCGGACAGCCCGTCGAACAGCACGGCGACCTTCATCTTTTCCTTCTTCGTGTCGTCAGGCGGAGGCCACGGCTCGCCTGGCGAAGGGGCGAGCGAGATGACCTGGCAGGGCGATACCCTGCCGCTCGGCGGCGTGGCGCAGACAGGACTGAATGAGCTCGTCGTAGCTCAGCCCAGCGGCGCGCGCGGCCTTCGGGAAACACGAGTTGTCCTCGGGATTGGGAAGGATCCCGGGGAGAGGATTGACCTCGACGACGTTCGGCGTACCGCCGGCGTCGAGGCGGACGTCGATGCGCGACCAGTCGCGGCAGCCAAGCACGCGATAGGTGCGGAGCACCACGCCCTCGATCGCGCGACGCTTCACGTCGCTGACCGGGGCGGGGCAGGAGAAGATCTCGAGCGGATTCTCCGGGCGATCCCAGAGCCACTTCGCTTCGAAGCCGTAGATCGGCAGCGCGCCGTCGGGGAGCGCGCCGAAGTTCATCCCGACGAGGGGAAGGACGGTCGCGGCGTCGCCGTTGCCGAGGATGGCGCAGGTGAACTCGTCGCCGGGGAGGAACTCCTCGACGAGGACGGGCTGGCGATAGGTCTCGAGGAGAAAGTCGATCTGCCGCTCGAGCTCCTGGAGCGTGCGGCAGAGATTCTTCTCGGTGATTCCCTTCGACGATCCCTCATGCACCGGCTTGACGAACAGGGGCAGGTGCAGCGGGCGCTCGCTCGGGACGACGTGCGACGGCGTTAGATGATGGACCGTGCGGATGCGGGCGCGGAGCGCGGGAATCTCCTCGGCGTCGGCGACGAGGGCGAACGCCGCGGTCGGGACGCCGTGGTAGGCGAGGATCTCCTTCGTGCGCGCCTTGTCGAGGCAGAGCGAGAGGGTGAGGGGGTCGCTCCCCGAGTAGGGAACGCCGAAGAACTCGCAGATGGCCGGGACGTGCGCCTCGCGATTCACGCCGCGGAGTCCCTCGGCGATGTTGAAGACGATGTCGGGGCGGGTCTCGCGCAGCCGCTCGGGGAAGTCGGCGGTCGCCTCGAGGCGGACCACCTCTCCGAGCGCGCCGAGCGCGCTGGCGACGGCATGGATCGTGGCGGCGGAGTCCCACTCGGCGAATTCGTCGCTGGCGTCGGAGGCCGCGTCCGGGGACGGCGCGGTCATGGCGCTGGCGGAGACGGCGCCGCCGTCAGGCACCCCGTGCGAGGCGGCCGCGGAGGCAGCGGCTCGGGGAGCGAGAGCGCTGGCGCTACTGGGAGGCTCTTCGTCGGGGCGTGCTGCCTCGACGTCACCGCCGTCGCGCGGTGGCTCCTGGTCTGGCTTCTGGTTGTAGGCGAAACCGATTCGCGTCATCCGATGCCGGTGAGGTGGTCATGAGCGCGGAGCGCAACTCGAATGCCACCAATCATTCGGCTCGCAAACTACGCGCACCGATTTTTTCTCGCAATGATTTTTTGCGCGAAGGCGAAAAAAATCCGGAAATTTTTTTCGGGGCGATCAGACCTTGTGATAGATGAGTCGAGCCGCTTCACGGCGATCCTCGCCGGTATAGATCTCGAAGTCGGCGAAGAAGGCGGGCGCCTCCTGCTGGAGGAGGCGGACCAGCGCGACGGCGCAGCGGCGGATCTCCAGCTCGGCGCCCTCGCTCGACCGGAGCTCGAGCATCGTCCGCCAGGCGCGCGCGTTCGCGGTGACGACGATCTTCGTCTCGGTGGAGTTGGGGAGGACGCCGCGCGCCGCCTCGCGGGCCATCTTCCTCCGGTGCACGCGGTCGGCGACCCACGCGTAGCGCTCCATCAGCTGCTCGACGAGGCCGACGTAGCTGGCGAGCGCCGACTCGATCTGGCCGCGCCACGCATCCTCGAGGGCGTCGTCTCCGATGATCGCGGGGGGCACGACGAAGTGCGCGTCGCTCTCGTCGACGTAGCGCTGGGAGAGCTGCGAGTACGCGAAGCCCGCCCGGTGGCGGACCAGCTCGTGGGTGAGGGAGCGGCTCACTCCCTCGAGGAGGATCGAGTAGTTCGCGTGCTCGAGGACGGAGCCGTGCCCCTGCTTCTTGATGTTCTCGAGATAGTCGCGGGTGTTCCGCTTCGCCGGATTCTTCTGGCTCATGTAGCAGAGCCGCCCCGCGAACTCGGCGAGCCGCTCGCCATCGGTGCTCTCGCCCAGCCATTCGACGGGGAGATGGGCGGGCTCCGTGAAGCTCGGGCGGGCGAGGAGCGTGAGGCGGGGCTCGGTGAAGTACATGAACGGCGAGGTAGTGGCGAGTGAACGGCGGATCAGCCAGTGGGTCGGGAACGGGGGAGACGCGCGCGCGGGGAAGCTACTCGTTCAGCAGGTCGAGGCGAAAGGCAGCGTAGGCGCGCTCGCGCTCGACGTGAGCGAGGGCACGGCGCGCGTTGGGAGAGAGGGGGGGAAGGGCCGGATCGTACTTCACGTCACCAATGCCGGTCTCTCCGCCGCGGGCGATCTTGGCGCCGGGGTTGAGGATCGACTCGGGGTCGAACGTTTCCTTCACGAGGATGAAACGCTCGACGATCTCGCGTCCCCACACCTGCTCGAGGAGGGGCGCGCGGAGGCGGCCGTCGCCATGCTCACCGGACACGGTGCCGCCGAGCGAGGCGACGAGCGCGGTCACCTCGGCGAGCAGTGCGTCGACGCGAGCGCGCCAGTCGGAAAGGCGGACGTCGACGAGGGGATTCACGTGGATGTGCGCGTCGCCGGCATGGCCGAAGATCACGCCGCGAATCTCCTGGCGGGCGAGTGCGGCGCGGACGCCGCGCACGTACTCGGCGAGGCGCGGGGGCGGGACGGCGCCGTCCTCGATGAACTGCATCGACTTGAGCGCGGGGTCGAGCTTCGCGAGGATCGGGCTCGCCGCGTGGCGCAGCGCCCAGAGCTGCTTCCCGGCCTCGATGGTCCCGGCGACGCGGACCGCGCTCGCGCCGGCGCGCTCGCAGGCGGCGACGATCGACGCGACGATGTCGCGCGCCGCGCCGGCGCTCTCGGCTTCGGCCTCGGCAATGACGACGGCCTCGGTGCCGGGAGGAATCGGGACGGGCAGCGGCCCGGCGGCCGCGACGTCGAGGAAGGTCTTGTCGAGCAGCTCGCAGGCGCTCGCGCCGGCGGCGCGCGCGGCAGCGGCGGCGTCGACCGCGGTTTCGAGGGAAGGGAAGGCGGCGAGGAGGCTCGCGCTCGCCGTGGGGATTTGCTGCAGCGCCAGCTCGAGACCGACGAAGACGGCGAGCGTGCCCTCGCTGCCGACGAGGAGGTCGACGAGGTCTTCACCGTTCTCGCCGCCGCGCGCCCAGTCGGTGATCGCGTAGCCCGAGGATTCCTTGCGGACCCCCGGGTGGCGCGCCGGCCGCTCTCCCTCGCGACGGCGCAGCCGGGGCGCGGCGGCGGCGAGGAAGCGGGCGACCGGAGGAACGTCAGGCGGCGGGTCGCCGCGGCGGACGAGGGCGCGGGAGCCGTCGGCGAAGACGCAGTCGAGGGCGGTCACCCATGGGCGGGTCGGGCCGACGGCGACGGTCCGTGCCCCGGCGGCATTGGCCGAGGCCATCCCGCCTAACGTGCAGAACGACCAGCTCGAAGGGTCGACGGGGAAGCGGAGTCCGGCCGGCGCGAGACTGGCGTTGAGGGCGCCGAGGATGACCCCGGGGCCGACGTGGACTCGGCGGAGCGCGGTGTCCACCGGCCCGATCGCGGCGAGCCGACTGAGGTCGACAACGACACCCTCGCCGACGGCGCCGCCGGCCATGCTGCTCCCCGAGCCGCGCGGGACGAGGGGTGTTCGCGTCGCGGCCGCCCAGCGGACGAGGGTGACGACATCGTCGGCGTCGGCGGGGACGGCGACAGCGAGGGGGATGCGCCGCTGGATCCCGGCGGCCTCGGCGTAGGCGCCACGGGCGTCGGCGTCGTCGCGGACGACCCCGCGGAAGCCGGGGATGGCGAACGGCGCCGCAGCGTTAGGCACGGAAGCTCAGCCCCGCGCCGCGCCGGGGACGAGCACGAAGGGACGGCGCCGGACGCGGCCGGCGAGCCAGCGGACCGCGGAGTTGCTCCCGGCGACGAGGAGGGCGGTCGCCATCAGGGCACGGACCTCCCGGCGCGAGATCTTCACCGTCCCCCCCGGGCGGAGCATCGCGCGCGAACCGGTGAGCTCGCGCAGCGTCGCGTAGGCGAAGAGGAGGGGGAGGAGGCAGAAGGCGCGGATGCGCAGCGCCCGCCGAGGCAGCGTCGCGAAGTACTCGAGCGCCGCCTCGAGGTCGCGCCAGGCGAGGGCGATCAGCTCCTCGACCGCGGCGTGGCTCTGCTCGACGTGCGCCGGGTCGAGCAGCAACCGGTGGCTGCTGCCGTGCCGGCGCAGCGAGTCCTCGGGGACGTAGATCGCGTTCTCATGGGCGGCGTCCCAGGCGATGTCCTTGAGGATGTTCACCGTCTGCAGCGCCTCGCCGAACTCGCGACACCGCCGCCAGAGCGCACGATACTCCTCGATGCCGATGATCGGGCTGTGCTCGTGCCAGAGATCGGTGAGGAGGTTGCCGACGGTGCCGGCGACGTAGTAGCAGTACTCCTTGTACTCGTCGAGGGTGCGGATGCGGATCCCGTTCGGGTAGAGGCGAACGAATTTCTCCATCCCGCGTACCATCTCGGTGACCCAGTGCCTGACACGCGCGCGCGGCCGTTCGGCGAGCGACCCGTAGACCGCGATGACGTGCGGCGCTCCGCGAACGAGCTCCACGTGCGCCCGCTCGCCGGCGACCAGCTCGTCGGCAGCGGCGGCGAGGGACGGCGCCGCGCTCGGGTCGTCGAGCGCGGCGAGCACCGCGTGCAGCAGCTTCGCCTTCCGCTCGACGGTGGCCGAATGGTCGTCCTCGATGGTGTCCGCGATGCGGCAGAGGAGGTACGACACCAGCACCGCCTCGTTCAGCGCGCCGGGAAGCAGCCGGATCGAGAGCGCGAAGGTGCGCGAGACGCTCGGGAGGATCGCGCGGCAGAACTCGACCGATTCGCGCGCGGCCGGGCGCGGGGGAACGTTCGTTGCCCGCTCAGGGAGGGACGCGGCCGGAGTGACGTCGGCTGGAGAGGGCGGGATCGGCACGATGTGAAAGATAACGGCAAGGAGAGGACGCGATGGCGACGAAGCTGGACAAGGCGATCAAGCGGGAGCTCGACGTCGACGGCAGGCCCTACACGGTGACGATCAGCCCGGCGGGCGTGAAGGTCGTCGAGAAGGGGAAGCGCAACGGACACGAGCTTTCCTGGAGCGCGATCATCTCGGGTGACGCAGCGCTGACGCGCGACCTCAAAGTCTCACTCGACGCGTTCGCGTTGGAGTGAGCGGAGCGGAGCGCGGTCAGTCCCGGAAGTGAGCACGGCCCGCCGACGATGGCGGGCCGCGCTCACTTCACGGTGTCGCCGGGACTCAGATCCCGAGCGACGCCGGGCGCGGGGCTTCTCCCGAGTAATCGTAGAAGCCGCGGGCGTTCTTCTTCCCGAACATCCCGGCGAGGACCATCCGCTTGAGGAGGGGGGGCGGCGCGTAGCGGGTCTCGCGATACTCGGCGAACATGATCTCGGCGATCCTGTAGAGCGTGTCGAGCCCGACGAAGTCGGCGAGGACGAAGGGACCCATCGGATAGCCGGCGCCGAGGGTCATTCCCTTGTCGATGTCGTCGATCGTGCCGACCCCGTGCTCGAGGGCGCGGATCGCGTCGAGCATGTACGGGACGAGCAGCAGGTTGACGACGAACCCGGAGTTGTCCTTCGCCGCGATCGGCTCCTTGCCGACCGCCTTCGTGAAATCGAAGGCGGCGCGAAAGGTCGCCTCGCTGGTCGTGACGGTGCGAACGACCTCGACGAGCTTCATCAGCGGGACCGGATTGAAGAAGTGCAATCCGACCATCCGGTCCGGTCGTCCCGACGCGGCAGCCATCGCGGCGATGGTCAGGCTCGAGGTGTTCGAGGCGAAGATCGTGCTCGGCGGGCAGACGCCATCGAGCTCGCGCCAGAGGGCGTTCTTGATCTCGAGGTCCTCGACCACCGCTTCGATGACGAGGTCGCAGTCGGCGAGCGCGGCGAGGTCGGTGGTGAACGAGAGGTTGGCGAGGGTCTTCTCGCGCTGCTCGGCGGTGACCTTCCCCTTCTCGATCCCCTTGCCGAGGGTGCGGTCGATGCTGGCGCGCGCCTTGTCGCCGAGGGCGCCAGTGACCTCGCGGACCACGGTCGTGAACCCGGCCTGGGCGGCAACCTGGGCGATGCCGCTTCCCATCAGGCCGCCACCGAGAACGCCGATCTTCCTGATTGCCATGACCAGTCGGGGGAGAGGGAACGTTAGGCAGCGCCCGGTGGCGGCGCTGTCGGGCTAGGTGCGGCGCGGGAAGAGGCCGAGGACGTCGCTGACGCGCGGGCGGAGCGGCTCGCCGCGCTCGATCGTGTCGAGCGCCTGCTCGAGGGAGAGCTGGACCCGCTCGGCTGTGGCGCGGAAGCCGCGCGCGACGCGGATCCCGACACCGGCGGCGGCGGCGGCCGGGATCGTTGCGATCGCGACGAGCGGGATGAGCGGTATCGCGACGCCGAGGACGACGCCGAGTCCGACCATCGCGCCGCCGGCGAGCGTTCC
>DASZNJ010000458.1:0-8668 GCA_035551575.1 Gemmatimonadaceae bacterium | reverse complement strand
GGCCGCGAGGTGAAGTCATCCATCTCGTTGTTCATGAAGAACCCGGCGCCGCGCACCCAGACCCCGCTCCCGAACAGGCCGTTCAGCGTCGTGGTCGTCGCAACCGCGTTCCCGCTCGCGTCGACGACGGAGTAGTGCGTCGTCTCGTTACCCTCGCGCAGCGCGCGGAGCTTCGCCTCGATCACCGCCGTCGGGGTCGCCCGATGATCGCCGATCGTCGCCGCGACCGCACGCGCGTACTCCTTGCTCGTCAGCTTCGCCGTCGGCACGGGCGCGAACGCCGGATCGGCGAGCGCCGCGTTCCGATCGACGAACGCGCGCTGGTACGCCGACCCGAGCAGATGGAAGTATTCCGCGCTGCCGAACGGCGGGAGCGCCGGCACCGTCTCGAGGATGTTCAGCGTCTCGGTGATCGTCACCCCGCCCGACGACGACGGCGGCATCGTGAACAGGGTGTACCCGCGGTACGTCGATCGGATTGCGTCGCGCCAGATGGGCCTGTACCGACGCAGGTCCTCGGCCGTCATGATCCCGCCACCGCGCCGCATCTCCGCGGCGACCGAGTCGGCCACCGCCCCACGATAGAAGCCGTTCGCTCCCTTCGAGGCGATCGCGCGCAGTGTGCGCGCGAGGTCCGGCTGCCGAAGCGTCGCGCCGGCGCGCAGCGGCGATCCCCCGGGGAGAAACACCGCGCCGCCCGCGAACCTCGCGATCAGGTCGGCGTCGCGCGCGAACGAGTGCGCGAGCGCGCTGTCGACCACGAACCCGTCCTCGGCCAGCCGGATCGCCGGCGCCATCACCTCCGCGAGGGAGAGGACACCGAAACGCTTCTGCGCCGCGACGAGCCCCGCAACCGCACCGGGGACACCCGAGGCGAGATGCCCGATGAGGCTCCTGTCGGTGACCTTGCCGGCAGAATCGACGTACATGTTCCGGGTCGCCGCGAGCGGCGCGACCTCGCGATAGTCGAGCGCCGCGGTGCGGCCGTCGGCCATCCTGATCACCATGTACCCGCCGCCGCCGAGGTTTCCCGCCTCGGGGTAGGTCACGGCGAGCGCGAAGCCGACGGCGACCGCCGCATCCACCGCGTTTCCGCCGCGCCTCATGATTTCCACCCCAGCCAGGCTCGCCTTTTCCTCGTTCGACGACACCATCCCGTGCTCGGCGAAGGATGCCTTCGCCCCGGCGTGGAATGGCCAGCCGGAAGGGAAGGTCGGCGTGACGCGCGCCGGGATCGCCGGCCCCGCGACGCCGAGCGGCCGCGCGTTAGGCTTCGGGTGGCAGGCGGCCGCGAGTGCGATCGCAAGAAGGGCGAATCTGGAATGGCGCATGTGCGATTGTCGAAGGGCCGGCGGCGCGGGGCTCGCCGAGGAATGACCGGGACTACCTGCCGCCGAGTCCGAACTTGATGCCGAGCCGCGTTGTCTGCTGCTGGTACTGCCGGCGATCCCCGCCGCTCAGCCCCTTGCTCTCGTGCAGCGCGACGCCGTACTCCTGCACGAGGAACGCTTCACTGCGGCCCCCGAAGCCGTAGCCGAAGCCGTAGCCGATCCCGATCCGCGGGTCGATGTTGCGCGTCGGGGGGAGCAGCTGGCCGCCCCGGTCGGCGGTGAACTTCTCGAACGCGATCACCCCGGCGTTGATCACCACGAGCTGGTGGAACCCGGGCGAGCCCCCCCCGCCGACGCTGAACTGTCCCCCGAAGGTGTAGACGTTCACATGGGCGTCGCAGCAGCCATTGGGGATCGAGCCCGTCGCCGCCTGCGCGCTGTCGACGTAGAGCATCGGGACGTGCGCGTACGACGCCGTGAGGCCGAACGCGCTCCCCGGGCTCAGCGCGAACTCGAGCGACCCGGCGTACTCGATGGTCTGCGAGAACCCCCATGCCGTCTGCGTCGACCCGTCGAAGATGTCCTGCATGTTGAACAGGCCGACCGACGCGCCGACCAGGACCGACGGGTCGTGCCTGAGCCCCCCCTGCGGGACCTTCAGGATCTGCGCGTGCGCCTCGGGCGCGAGCAGGGCGAGCAGTGCGATGAGCGCGATACGACGCACGCGAATTCCTCCATCGAGTAACTTGTCCGGGACCAGCCGCAGCCCGTAACTTAGCGGCCGCCCCGGAGGGCCGACAGCAGAGCCCCGCGCGGTGCGAGCCATCGACATCGCCTCTTTCCCCGCCGCCGTGCTCGATCCGCGGATCACCGAACATCGCAATCCGCGCTCCGCGGACATCGACCTCGCGTCGCCACTCGAGATCGTCGAGATCATCAACGCCGAGGACCGCACGGTCGCCGACGCGGTCGCGACGCAGAAGCGGGAGGTCGCCAGGGCGATCGCGATCGCCGAGGACTGCTTCCGTCGCGGCGGCCGCCTGGTGTACGCCGGCGCCGGAACCTCGGGACGCCTCGGCGTCCTCGACGCCTCGGAGTGCCCGCCGACCTTCGGAGTGGACTTCGACATGGTAGTCGGATTGATCGCCGGGGGATACGACGCGCTCCTCCGGGCGCAGGAGGGCGCCGAGGACAGCCCCGAGGGCGGGGCGCGCGACATCGACGCCCTCGCGCTCGGCGAACGCGACTTCCTCGTCGGCATCGCCGCCTCGGGGGGCACCCCCTACGTTCGCGGCGCGCTCACCCGCGCCCGCGAGCTCGGCGCGCGCACCGCCATCGTCGCCTGCACCCCGCCACCGGCAGCGGTGCGCGACGTCGCCGACCTCCTGATCGTCCCGATCACCGGTCCCGAGGTCGTCACCGGCTCGACGCGGATGAAGGCCGGGACCGCGACCAAGCTCGTGCTCAACATGATCACGACCGGGGCGATGATCCGGATCGGCAAGACGTACGGCAACCTGATGGTCGACCTCCGCGCGACCAACGCCAAGCTGCGCGACCGCAGCGAGCGGATCATCGTCGAGGTCACCGGGGTCGATCGCGCCGAGGCGAAGCGGCTCCTCGCCGCCGCCGGCGACAGCGTCAAGACCGCCATCGTCATGCATGCGCTCCACGCCGATCGCGCCGGCGCCGAGCGCGCGCTCGCCGAGGGAGGCGGTGTCGTCCGCCGGGTCATCCCCGGCCCGCCGCCGCCGGTCGAGTGATCGCGCGACGGGAGGAGGTGCCTAACGCCGCGGCGCGGGGCGGGTCGCCGCGCATCGCCGACGTCGTCGTCGGGCTGATGTCCGGCACGTCGCTCGACGGCGTCACGGCCGCCGTCGTCCGCTTCGGCGAGCGCGATGGCCGCATCGCCACCGAGCTGCTCGCCTGGCTCACGCACCCCTACACCGCCGGCCAGCGCGCGCGGCTCGCCGAGGCGCTCACCGGCGCCACGCCGGCGGCCTACTGCCGCGTGAACTTCGACCTCGGAGGCTGGCTCGCCGACGCGGCCGTCGCGGCGATCGCCGAAGCGGGGGTCGCACGCGACGAGATCGCGGTGATCGCCTCTCACGGCCAGACCGTCTGGCACGAACCGGGACACTCGACCTGGCAGCTGGGCGAGTCGGCGGTGATCGCCGAACGGACAGGGATCGACGTCGTCGCCGACTTCCGCGTCCGCGACGTCGCCGCGGGAGGGCAGGGGGCTCCCCTCGTCCCGGTCGCCGACGCACTCCTGTTCGCCGACCAGGCGCGCTGGCGCGCGCTGCAGAACATCGGCGGGATCGGCAACGTCACCGTCGTCCCGCCTGACGGCGACCTGCGGGCGGTCCGCGCCTTCGACACCGGGCCCGGCGTCGCCGTCATCGACGCCCTCGCCCGCCTGGCCGACCCGTCGCTGCCGTACGACGTCGATGGCCGGCTCGCCCTCGCCGGCCACGCCTGCGAGGAGGTGGTGAGCGAGCTCCTCGCCGCGCCCTACTTCGCCGCCGAGCCGCCCAAGTCCACCGGTCGCGAGCTGTTCAGCGCCGCCTACGCGCAGTCACTCGACGATCGCTGCGCCGCTGCACGGCCCGGAGCGACGCCGGCGGACGTCGTCGCCACCGCCACACTGCTCACCGCGCGCAGCATCGCCGACGCCTATCGGCGCTTCCTTCCCGAGCCGGTGAGCGACGTCCTGCTCTCCGGGGGCGGCGCCCGCAACCCCGCGCTCGTCGCCGCGATCCGCGCCGAGCTCCCCGACCGCGAGGTGCGCCTCTTCAGCGACGTCTTCTTCGACGGCGAGGCGAAGGAAGCTGTCGCCTTCGCGCTGCTCGGCTGGCTCCATCACCGCGGCCGTCCCGGCAACGTTCCCGGTGCGACCGGCGCGCGCGGGCTTCGCATCCTCGGCAAGCGCACCCCCGCGTGACGACGATGTGATGCATCGCACGCCGTAGGGAAACGACAGCACGCGGTCACCGCCGCGACACGCCTCCCGCTATCTTCTCATCAATGCCCAGCACACCCACACCGACCGCCGTCGCGCAGCACGTGGTGCCGCGCCTCGAGTGGAGCGAGGGGAGGGGGTTCGATGCGTCGCGCGAAGTTCGTGAGCGCGCCCTCGAGCTGGGGGTCGGCGGGTTCGTGCTCGCCCCCGCGCCGCAGGAGCATGTTCGCGCGCTCACCAAGGAGCTGCGCACGCGGGCGAAGCACCCGCTGCTCATCGCCGCGACCATGGAGCGAGGCGCCGGCCAGGCAATGCTCGGCGCGACCGGGCTGCCCCCCCTTGCCGCCATCGCCGCACTCGGCGACGCCGACGCCGTCCGCAAGGCCGCCCGCCTCACCGCGCGCGAGGCGCGGACCCTCGGCGTCACCTGGGCGCTCGCGCCGGTGCTCGACCTCGACCTCAATCCCGAGAACCCGATCGTCGGCTCTCGCTCCTTCGGCAGCGACCCCGCGCTCGTCGCCAAGCTCGGGTCGGCGTGGATCGAGGCCTGCCAGCAGGAGGGGGTGCTCGCCTGCGCCAAGCACTTCCCCGGGCACGGCCGCACGGCCACCGACTCGCACCTCGAGCGCCCCTCCGTCCGCGTCACCCGCCACGAGCTGATGGAGCGCGACCTGATCCCCTTCCGCGCCGCGATCAAGGCGGGGGTGGCGTCAGTCATGACCGCGCACGTCGCCTTCCCCTCGCTCGATCCCGCGGGACCCCCGGCGACGCTGTCGATGGCGATCGTCCGCGTGCTCCTTCGCGAACGGCTGGGGTTCGACGGCCTCGTCGTCACCGATTCGCTCGACATGAAAGGGCTCACCGCGACGGTGTCCGAAGTCGACGCCGCCGTCGCCGCCCTCTTCGCCGGCTGCGACCTCGTCCTGATGCCGACAGACCTCGATGCCACGGTGGCTGCCCTCAACGAAGCGATCGTCGCCGGCACCCTCGATAGCGAGCTTCTGCTGCGATCGCAGCGACGCCGGTTGAAGTGGGCGCAGTGGGCGGCTCCGCCGAGCGACTGGCGAAAGGCGTCGACGTTCGACGTCGCGACCGGTAACGACCTCGCAGAGAAGGTCATCGCCGTTGCCCGAGGCGACGTCGCCCCGCTCAGCGGCTCGCTCGAGCTCCTCGTCATCGACGACGATACAGGGAACCGCAGGGCGCCTCAACGGGACACGCTCGCGACAGCATTGCGCGCGTCCGGCTTCGTGGTACGCGACCCGGGACCGCTCGCGGCCGGCGCGACTCGTCTCATCGCGGTGTTCGGCGACGTCCTCGGCGGGAAGGGGCGCCCCGGCTACGACCGCCGCACCATCGACGCCGTGAACGCCGGGGTGGACGAGGCGACCACCGATGGCCGTCGCGTGGTGGTCCTCCAGTTCGGTCACCCGCGACTTGCCGGGGAGCTGCGAGGTGACACCCTGATCACCGCCTGGAGTGGGGAGCGCGCGATGCAGGAAGCCGCGGCCCGCTGGCTGGCGAAGAAGCGCGGATAACCGGGGGGTGCAGGCGGCGGGAGCACCGTGCTCCGCAAGCGGAGCACGGGAGCACAGGGAGCACGACAGCTTGCTCGTTGCTACTGCAACAGCCTCGCGATCGCTGCGCCGGGGATGGCATAGACGATCTTCCCCGCCGCCTCCGGTGCTCCGCCATAGACGAGTCCGGCAATCGACCCGTCCTCGGAGAATACCGGGCTTCCGCTCGACCCTTCCGATGCGAACGCGTCGATCTGGAGCACCCCCGGGATTGACTTCGAGACCGTGCCAACACCCAGCGTGCTCCGTGCCGTCAGCCCGTCCGTGCTCCCGTCCATCGGAGTCGCGGCTCCGAGTGGGAATCCCATGATCGCCACCGGCGCACCCACCGCGGGAGCATTCACGGACACCCGGGACACGAACGGGAAGGGGCCCTCACGGTCGATCCGGAGCACGGCAAGATCACCGTCCGCGGCAACACGGTCGATGTGAGCGGGCAGCCAGTCGCGCGTGTCCGAGAAGATCACGGCGATTCGCCGCGGCGGCGCGCCGTCCCTCCCGCGCACCAGGTGGCGATTCGTCACGATCACCCCCTCGGCGGCGACGCCGATCCCCGATCCGGAGAAGAGCTTTCCGTCCGGCATCTCGACCGCGATCATCACCACCGCCTTTCCGCTGGCGCGGGCGATCGCCTCGTAGTCCATCCGCGCCGCGGCCGCGATCGCGCCGCGCCGGCTCTCCGCCCTGGCGATCTGCGCCGAGAGGAGGGTGACCCCGGCATCCCCCCGGCTCGCGGCGAGCCGCGCACGGAGGGCGTCGCTCTCGCGCTTCGCCGCGGCCAGCGCGGAGTCGAGGCCGGCGAGCCGGCCGGTCATCGCGTGCAGGTCGCGGTCGATCGCGGCGCTGAGCGAATCGTTGCGCCGCCGGAGCAGCTCGAGCTCGGAAGCGCGAACCGCATCGGCGCGCCGCGACGACCAGAATCCGAATCCCGCGCCCGCTGCCACGAGCGCGATGCAGGCGATCAGCGCCGTGCGGAGCCCGCGTGTCTGGCGGTGCACGGCGACCGCGATCCGCTCGGTCGTCGATCCCTGTGCGGCTCGGGCGGGCTGCGCCTCCAGCCGGATCTTCGGCCCGCGCGCCCCCAGCCTCACCACGTCTCCGTCGGCGAGCGCCTGCTCACCGCGGACGCGGGTTCCGTTCACATAGACGCCGTTGGTGCTGTTGGTATCGCGAACGATCGCGACCCCGTTTTCCATGCGGAGTTCGGCGTGGCGGGCAGAGACCTCGGTGTCGGCCGTCGGGTCGAAGCGCACTTCACAGAGCGCGTCGCGCCCGAGCGCGACGCGCTCCGCGCCGAGGGCGCGCGTCTGGCCGGCGAGCGTCCCCGTCAGGACGACGAGCCGCGGGTTCACGGACCGAACGGCAGCCGGTCGCGGAAGACCCAGGCGGCCGCGGCCAGCGCGGCGATGACGAGCAGGACGAGGAGGGTGCGGCGCTGCCTGCGGACGACCGCCATCTCCCCCGCCGTCATCGGCGCGATCGCCGGCCGCTCGCCCATGATGATCCCGCGATTCGCCGGCGGCGTCCCCGAGTGGCGGCGGAAAGGCTCCATGGGCACTGTCGGTGTCGCGTCATTCGGGGTGCCGAACACCTGGTGCCCGACAGCGTCCCCCGCAGCCGCGCTGGAGAGGGCGTCGCCGTCGAAGCGGGCGATCACGACCGTGATGTTGTCCGGTCCACCGTTATGGTTGGCGCGGTCGATGAGCCGCTTGCAGGCCACCTTGAGGTCGCGCTCCTCGGTGACGATGCGCGCGATCTCATCGGGGCGAACGAGCCCGGAGAGCCCGTCGCTGCAGAGGACGAGGGCGTCGCCCTTCCGGATCTGCTGGTGGGTGATCTCGGTGCGCACCGACGGCTCGGGGCCGAGCGCCTGAAGGATGATGTTCCGCCGCTCGCTCTGTTCGGCCTCCTCCTCGGTGATCTCCCCGGCGTCGATCAGCCGCTGCATCAACGACTGGTCCTTCGTGATCTGGCGCGCCTTGCCGTCGCGGACGAGGTAGGCTCGCGAGTCCCCGACCTGTGCGACGTAGAGCGTGTCGCCGAGCAGCCCGGCGATCGTCGCCGTGGTGCCCATCCCGCGGTACTCCGGCTGCTCGGCGGCCATGCGGTGGATGCGCGAGTTGGCGACGTCGGTCGCGATCTTGAGCGCGGCGGCGAAGCTCTCCGGGTCGGTCCGGTCGCTCGCCACCCAGCGGGTGCGGAGCTCGTCGAGGACGGTCTCGACGGCCATCGCGCTGGCGATCTCGCCGGCGGCCGCGCCGCCCATTCCGTCCGCGACCATGAACAGGGTGCCATGACCGGTCGCGACGTGGTGCTCGAGCCGGTCATCGAGCGACGAGTTGCCCGACGCCAGCTCGGCGACCAGGAACGCGTCCTCGTTGTGCTCGCGAGTGCGTCCGACGTCGGTGCGGGCGAAGACGTTGACGATCACGCCGCCGTTAGGCGATCGGGGGCCGGTCATGCAGTCGGGAAAGGGGTGATGCGGAGCGGGGAGGTCACGGGTCTCAGCAATTCGAGAGTCCCGAAACGACGGATTCACGGACGATGGAGTTTCCGCGCTTCCCGATGCGCTTCAGGGCGTTGCAGCTGCGAGTGCTGTCGTTCCGGGTCACATGGGCGTCGAACTCCTGGAGGAGGACCTCGGCGCTGTCGTCCCCGCTCCGCAGCCCCGGAAGCATAGCCTCCGCGCGCCGGACCGCCTCGGCGGCGGTCCGCTCGTCGAGCGTCAGCTGCCTGATCGCCGCAATCTCGGCCTTGATGGCCTCGGGCGACAGGGCAGCTGGTTCGCCCGCGGGCGG
>DASZNJ010000457.1:0-3073 GCA_035551575.1 Gemmatimonadaceae bacterium | reverse complement strand
CATCCGGCGTTCGTCGCGTCGGCGCTCGAGGACCACCCGCCGGTAGTGCGGCGCGGCCGTCGTCTTGATGTCGAAGAACGCGCTGCGCGACACATCGTAGAGCCGGTTGAAGACCCGCTCCAGCTCGTCGGCGCCCGGCAGCTGCGAGACGTTCCCCCGTCCCGTCGGAACGACGACGAACACCGACCAGAGCGCGATCCCGAGCTCGCCCATCAGCACGATCAGTCCCTCGAGATCATCGACGTTGTGGCTCGAGATCGTCGTATTGACCTGCGTCGAGAGTCCGACCTGGCGCGCGGCGCGCAGCATCCGCACCGACCAGTCGAAGGATCCAGTCACCCCGCGGAAGCGATCGTGGATCGCGGCCGTCGATCCATCGAGGCTCACCGCGAGCCGTGCCAGCCCCGCGTCGCGGAGCGACTCGAGCACCCCGGGGGTCATCAGCGGTGTCCCCGATGGCGTCAGCGCGACACGGAGGCCGATGCTCGTCCCGTATTCCACGAGCGCGGCCGTGTCCGGGCGCTTGAGCGGGTCGCCGCCGGTGAGCACGAACAGCGGCGGACCCATCGCCCGTATCGTGTCCATCAGCCCCTTCGCTTCATCCGTCGTCAGCTCGCGCCCGTCGCGGCGGGGCTGCGCCGACGCGCGGCAGTGCAGGCAGGCGAGATCGCACGCCTGCGTCATCTCCCAGATGACGATGAATGGCGCGGCATTGAAGTCGGTGGGGAGCGCCGGCCGGACTGCCGCACGTGGCGAAGTGGCGGAAGACATGCGTTCGATGATTTGGGTGAGTTCAACCGCCGCGGGCGAGCCGCACGGCGGCGATCACGACGACCACCCCGATCAGGGCGTTCGCCCGTGCGAGCAGCGCCGCGCGCCGGCGAAGGACGAGCGCCGGCTCCGAGCCCGCGACCGCGCGGCCAGCCATCGGACCGAGGATGAAATCGTGCGCCACGCTCACGGCCAGCATCACCGTGACCGCGACCAGCTTCGCCGCCAGCGCCTGCCCGCTTCCCGTCCGCCAGAATCCGGCGGAGCCGAACACTCCGTCCCAGTGCAGCCAGCCGCGAAAGTGAAGGCTGGCAACGCCGGTCACGAGCAGGACGGCGATCGCCCACCAGCTGGCGTCGCGGGCGCGCGTGCCTAACGCCTGGAACAGGCGCTGCCGCAGCGCCGGCGGCTCGACCGCGCGAAGCACCGGCGCGCCGATCACCCCGAGGAAGAACATCCCGCCGAGCCAGAGCATCGCCGCCAGGACATGAATGGTGACGTTCGTGTAGTAGAGGACGGACATCCGCTACCGGGCGAAGCCGTCGGGTCGGTGCGGCGCGGTCGTCACGTCGCGGCCGCCACCCTGCGAAGCTCGGCGAGCAGCGCGGTGAGGTCGGCACCATCGCGGCGCGCCGCATCGGCGACCGGGGAACCCCCGCCGCAGCAGGTGTCGAGACCGAACTTGTTGAACACGGGAATGGTGGCCGGATAGCGTGAGATCACGTCGTTGACCGAAGCGGCGGGATCGATCGTCGTCTCAGTGTGCATGACAACCTCTCGAGTGTGTATCGGGGATTTGCCGTCGTTCGCATCGGGGTTTCTCCGACGCTCGCACCCAGGCGCCGTTCGCGATCATCCCCGGATGCCGGGCAGGCTCCGAGGTCGCCACGGCAGCTCGACGCGAGTCGGCTTCACCCGTGCCGGCCGGTGCGGAGGCTCCGTGCACGACGAAGCGCGGCGCGGTATTGTATTCTGGTTGGTTCGCGCCGGCTTTCGCGTGACTGTTGTCACACGCGCGGCGCCCGCTCCCGCCCCCGCCGGCAGCACCGCCCGCCTGAATGGACACCGACTCGCTTCTCCGCCAGCTCCCCCTCTTCGCCCGCTTCAGCGACGAAGCCCGCGCGCGGCTCGCCGCGCGCTGCCTGACGCGGACGTACGGCACCGGCCACCTGCTCTTCACCACCGGCGAGCCCTGCCGCGGACTCTACATCGTGGAGTCGGGGCGTGTCCGCATCTTTCGGACGAGCCCCGCGGGGAGGGAGCAGGTCCTCCACACCGAGGGACCCGGCCGTCCCGTCGCCGAGCTCCCGCTCCTCGATGGCGGTCCGTACCCGGCGTCAGCGATGACCGAGGTCGAGTCGCGCCTCGTCTTCGTCCCTCGCCCCGAGTTCGAGGCGCTGTACCGTGCGAACCCGGATGTTGCCGAAGCGGTGATCCGCGAGCTCGGAAAGCGCCTGCGCCATCTGGTCCACCTCACCGAGACCCTCGCCTTTCGCGACGTCGCCGCGCGGCTGGCGAGCTTCCTCGCCGAGTACGCCGAGAACCATGGCAAGGTCACCCCCACCGGTGTCGAGATCGACCTCGACCGCACCCGTGAGGAGCTGTCGCAGGAGCTTGGCACCGCGCGCGAATCGGTCTCCCGGGCCCTGAAGCAGCTGACCGGGAAGGGAGTGATCCAGCCGCTCGCCCGCCGCCGCATGCGCATCCCCGACGTCGCCCGGCTGCGAACCCTCGGCCGCCCCGGGGAGCGCACGCGCTACGATCCTGGCGAAGAAATCGGGTGAACGACGGGCTGGCGTGTCACCCGTCGCTCGTCACGCCTCACGCGACGGAGCACGGCATGTCCCTGCAGCCGCCGTCAGGCAGTCGCGGTCGCGTCAGGCGCGGGCGAGGCGGAGGGTGAACGTCGAGCCCTCGCCGACGCGGCTCTCGACCGTGAGCTCGCCGCGCATCGCGCGGGCGAGGTCGCGGCTGATCGCCAACCCGAGCCCCGTCCCCTCGTGCGCGCGCGTCGGGCCGGCGTCGAGCTGGACGAAGGGCTCGAAGATCCGCTCCAGCTTGTCTGGCGGCACGCCACGGCCGGTGTCCGTCACGCGGATGTGGACGTCGGCGGTGTCGGCGCTGCACGCCAGCGCGATCCGTCCCCCCGGCGCGGTGAACTTGATCGCGTTCGAGAGGAGGTTGAGCAGGATCTGCTGCACCTTCTCGGCGTCGGCGTGCACCTTCACCGACGGGTCCACCGGCTCGTACTCGAGCGCCAGCTGCTTGCGCTGTACCTGCGGCGCGAGCAGGGTGTCGAGCA
>DASZNJ010000456.1:0-9128 GCA_035551575.1 Gemmatimonadaceae bacterium | reverse complement strand
CATTGGACCCGGCCGGCCGGAAAGATACTGCCTAAGCCTTCGTCGTGCTCGTCGGGACCCTGAACTCGAGCCTGGTGCCGTCCGCGTGGACGTCGACCTCGATCTCGTCCCCCTTCTGGAACTCGCCGAGCAGGATCTTCTCCGAGAGCGGATCCTCGATGAACCGCTGGATCGCCCGCTTCAGCGGCCGGGCGCCGTACTGCTCGTCGTACCCCTGCTTCGTCAGGAACGCCGAGGCCGCGTCCGTCAGGCGGATCGTCAGCTCCTCCTCCGCCAGGCGGCGACGGACGTCCTTCAGCATCACGTTCACGATCTGCGCGATGTGCTTCTCCGACAGCGGATGGAAGACGATCACGTCGTCGAGCCGGTTGAGGAACTCCGGGTTGAACACGTGGGTCAGCTCCTCCTTCACCTTCTCCGCCATCTTGTCCCAGTCGCGGACATCGGCCGACGCCGAGAAGCCGAGCGTCCGTCCCTTCACGAGATCGCGCGCGCCGACGTTCGAGGTCATGATCACGACCGTGTTCTTGAAGTCGATGACCCGGCCGTAGTTGTCGGTCAGGTGTCCCTCGTCCAGCACCTGCAGCAGGATGTTGAAGACATCCGGGTGCGCCTTCTCGATCTCGTCGAGCAGGATCACGCTGTACGGCTTCCGCCGCACGGCCTTGGTCAGCGTCCCGCTGTCCTCGTAGCCGACGTATCCCGGAGGGGCGCCGATCAGGCGCGACACCGAGAACTTCTCCATGTATTCGCTCATGTCGACGCGGATGAGCGCCGAGGCGTCGGCGAAGAGGAACCGCGCCAGTGAGCGCGCCAGCTCCGTCTTTCCAACGCCGGTCGGCCCGGAGAAGATGAACGATCCGATCGGGCGGTTCGGGTCCTTGAGCCCGGCACGGCCGCGGCGGATCGAGCGCGACAGCGCCTTGATCGCCTCGTCCTGGCCGATGACCGACTCGTGCAGCTCGTCTTCCATCCGCAGCAGCCGGGTGGTCTCCGCTTCCTGCAGGCGCGTGACGGGGATCCCGGTCCAGCGGCTGACGATGAAGGAGATCTCCTCCTCGCCAAGCACCGGGCGATGCGACTGGCGCCGCTTCTCCCACTCCTCCTGCTTCTTCCGGATGTCGCCCTGGAGCTCGCGTTCCTTGTCGCGCAGCGCCGCGGCCTTCTCGAAGTTCTGGTCGCGAACCGACGCTTCCTTGTCGAGCGTGATCTTCTCCAGCGCGGTCTTGAGCTCGGCGACCTCCGGCGGCGGCGCCTGCGCCGCCAGCCGGGCCCGCGCACCCGCCTCGTCGATCACGTCGATCGCCTTGTCGGGGAGGAAGCGGTCGGTGATGTAGCGCTCCGACAGCTTCGATGCCGCGACCAGCGTCGTGTCGGGAATCGTCACGCGGTGGTGGTCCTCGTACTTCTTGCGCAGACCCTTGAGGATCTCGACCGTCTCCTCGATCGAAGGTGGATCGACGATGACCGTCTGGAAGCGACGCTCGAGCGCGCCGTCCTTCTCGATGTACTTGCGGTATTCGTTGAGCGTCGACGCGCCGACGCACTGCAGCTCCCCACGCGCGAGCGCGGGCTTCAGCATGTTGCTGGCGTCGATGGCCCCTTCGGCCGCGCCCGCGCCGACGAGCGTGTGCAGCTCGTCGATGAACAGGATCACGTTCTTGTTCTGCGCGATCTCGTTCATCACCGCCTTCAGCCGCTCCTCGAACTGGCCCCGGTACTTCGTGCCGGCGATGACCGCCGCCATGTCGAGCGAGAGCACCCGGTTGTCGCGGAGCGATTCCGGGCATTCGCCGTTGGCGATCAGCTGCGCGAGCCCCTCGACGATCGCGGTCTTGCCGACGCCGGGTTCGCCGATGAGCACGGGGTTGTTCTTCTTCCGGCGCGTGAGCACCTCCATCACCCGCTGGATCTCCTTGGCCCGCCCGATCGTCGGATCGAGCTGACCCTCGGCGGCGAGCTGGGTGAGATCGCGGCAGAAATGATCGAGCGCCGGCGTCTTCGACTTCTTCTCCCCCTTGGGCGCCGGCGCCGGAGCGGGGCCCCCGCTCTGCGGCGCCGCGGACGCGGCAGCGCTCCCCGCCTGCGGCATCTCGGTGCCGAGGAGGCGCAGCGTCTCGGCGCGAGCGGCGTCGAGGTTGACGCCGGCGTCGGTCAGCACCTGCGCGGCGATTCCCTTCTCCTCGCGGAGAAGGCCGAGCAGCAGGTGTTCGGTGCCGACGTAGCTGTGATTGAGCTCCCGCGCCTCGCTCATCGCGAGCTCGAGCACCTTCTTGGCGCGCGACGTGTACGGGAGGTCGGGGCCCGCCGCCTGGGCGGCTTTCCCCTTCTTGACCGTCTCCTCGATCTTCTGCTGGATGTCGTCGAGGTCGACGCTCAGGTTCTGGAGCACAGCGGCCGCCACGCCCTCACCCTCGCGGATGAGACCGAGCAGGATGTGCTCCGTGCCGACGTACTCGTGGTGCAGGCGCGCCGCTTCTTCGCGCGCCATCGCGAGTACCTTACGAACCCGCTCGGTGAAGTTGTAGCCGTTCATGGTCGCCTCACGCGCGGATGACCAGTGTCACCCGTTGGAACCCGCCTCGCTCGCCAGCGCATCACGCACATATCGGGCACGTGCCTGGGCCGCTTCGCTCTCGGTGAGCGTGCGTCCCTCGACGTACGACAGGTGCGCGGGCTGAGAAAAAACCAGGAGCTTGTTGAGTGTGTATACACTCAGGCCGGAAATCAGTTTCAGACCTGCGGCCAGGCGTACGCCGCTCAGATAATTCATCGCCTCGTCGAACGTGAGGCTGCGGGCGAAACGAAGAGTGCCATAAGCGCGCCAGAGCTTGTCCTCGATAATATATCCGGCGTCGCGCTGCAGCACCCGCCGAGCTTCTTCTTCCTTCTCGATCACCCGACGCACCACGTGCACGAGCTGGTCGATCAGCTCATCCTCGGAGCGCCCTAACGTCGTCTGATTCGAGATCTGGAAGAAGTTCCCCACCACCTCCGAACCCTCGCCGTACAGACCGCGGTACGTGAGGCCCATCTGCTGAAGTCCCGTGAGCACGCGCTGAATCTCCTTCGTCAGCACGAGCCCCGGTAGATGGATCAACACCGAAGCACGCATCCCGGTGCCCGTATTCGTCGGACACGCCGTCAGATAGCCGAATTCCTGGTGGTACGCGTACGGCACCCGGCTTCCCAGCTCCCGGTCGAGGACCGCGGCGCGCTCGTACGCCTCAGGCAACGCGAACCCCGACCGGATGGACTGCAGGCGAAGATGATCCTCTTCATTGATCATGACGCCCAATCCGTCGCCAAGAAACACAGCGGACCCAGCCTTGACCGGATGGTTCGCGTCGAGTCCCGCCAGCTCCTTGCTCACCAGATGCCGCTCGTGAAGGAGCATCCGGTCCTGCGCCTGGATCTCGTCGAGGCGGAAAAGGAAGGCACCAGCGAGCGACGCGGACGCCGCCGCGGCCTCGCGCACCTGCGCGAGCACGCGGAGCCGCTCCCCCTCCCGCGCGCGCGAGGTGAAGGCGAATCCGTCGACGTTCCGCGCCAGGCGTATCCGCGTCGAGAGCACGATGTCCGAGTTGGTCCCCGAAGCATCGAGCCAGCTCACGCCGCCGTCAGGGAGGAGCGAAAGGTCGATCGTCACTGGTCGAGCACCCGGATCTTGTCCCGCAGCTCGGCGGCGAGCTCGAACTGCTCGCTTTCCACCGCCCGGCGGAGCCGCTCGCGCAGCTCGCCGCGGATGCTGTCCTGCTCCCGCCGCTCCGGCTCCGGCGCGTCGTAGGCGCGCCCGACGTGGCGCGAATGCCCGTGGACGCGGCGCAGCAGCTCGCGCAGGCTCCCCTCGAACGTCGTGTAGCAGCGCGGGCAGCCGAGCCGCCCCGACGCGCGAAAGTCCTTCATCGACGCGCCGCAGAAGGTGCATCGGCCGATCTCGGCGGCGGGAATCGCGGTCTGCTGCTGCACGTCGGCCAGGAACTGACCCAGCGGATGCTGGGGCAGCCCACCGCTCGTCTCCACTCCCTTCTCCGCAGCGCACTTCTCGCAGAGATCGAGCTTGGTGACGGCGTTGTCGACGATCTGGGTGAGATGCACGACGGCATCCCGCTCCTTGCAGCTGTCGCAGATCATCCCGCAACCACCTCCGTGACGTCGGCTTGGCCGAGCCGCCCATCTTCCAGTGCCAGCACCCGGTTCGCCCGTCCCGCCAGCGACCGGTTGTGAGTTACGACGACGATCCCCACCGATGCGTCCCGCGCGAGCGTCGAGAACAGGTCGTGCAGCCGCTCGCTGTTGAAGTGGTCGAGGTTGCCCGAGGGCTCGTCCGCGAGCAGCACCGCGGGCTCGACCACCAGTGCCCGGGCCACCGCCGTTCGCTGCTGCTCGCCCCCCGAAAGCTCCGCCGGCCGATGGTGCATTCGTCCGGCGAGTCCCACCCGCTCCAGCTGTGCGGCCGCGCGCTGTTGCGCTTCCGCATCGGAAATTCCCGCGATCCGCAACGGCATCATCACGTTTTCCAGCGCGGAAAACTCGCGCAGGAGGTGATGAAACTGAAACACGAAACCGACCTTCCTGTTCCTCAACTCGGCGAGCGCGTCGTCGGTCAGCCCCGAGAGCAGCTTGCCATCGATGCTCACCGTTCCGCTGTCCGGCACGTCGAGCGCGCCGAGGATGTGAAGCAGCGTGCTCTTGCCGGCGCCGCTGGCACCGACGATTGCAACCATCTCGCCACGCGCCACGGTGAGGTTCGCGCCGTCGAGCACCGAAATCAATCCGCCATCACCGCCGCGATACGTCTTCGCGAGGTTGGCCGCGTCGAGAACCGTCATTCGTGTCTGATCGCCTCCACCGGGAGGAGGCGCGAGGCCTGCCGCGCCGGGTACCAGGTCGCGAGCACCGGGATCGAGAGGCTCATCAGCACGATCAGCAGCACGTCTTCCACCTGCAGCGACACCGGCAGGTGGTCGATGAAATATACGCTCGGATCGAGCTTGATGAGCTTGAAGTGTGCCTGCGTCAGCGCCAGGCTCACCCCGAGGATGAGCCCGAGTCCGGTCCCGACGATCCCGATCACCATCCCCTGCGCGAGGAAGATCCGCCGGATCGCCCCCGCCCGCAGCCCCATCGCGCGGAGGATCCCTATCTCGCGGGTCTTGTCGGCGACGACCATCGTCAGCGTGCTCACGATGTTGAACGCCGCGACCATCATGATGAGCAGGAGGATCACGCTCATCCCGAGCTTCTCGAGCTTCAGCGCCCGGAAGAGATTCTGGTTCTGCTCCTGCCAGTCGAGCGTGCGATAGGGGAAGCCGAGGGTATCGGAGAGCGTCCTGGCGATCTCGGTCGCCTTCCACCGGTCGCTCGTCCGCACCTCGATCCCGGTGACCGACTTGCCGATCCCGGCCAGTTCCTGCGCGACGGCGAGCGGGACGAAGACGTAGGAGTTGTCGTACTCGTACATCCCCGTCTCGAACAGCCCCGTCACCTCGAGCTGCGTGACGTGCGGGACGGGGGTGCCGGTGACCGGGTTGAGCTGCGATCCGGCCGCCGAGTACAGCGTGATGTGATCGCCCGGGAACGCATTCATCCGCTCGGCGAGGAGCTTGCCGAGCACCGCGCCGCGGACTTCGCCCATCGCCGTGCGGAACCTGAAGTTGTTTCCGCGCAGCGCGTGCTGGCGGATCGAGGTCACGTCCACCGCACCCGGCCCTTCCGGCTCGATTCCCTCGACCTGCACCCCTTCGTTGTAGGTGTGCCCCGCGTTGATCACGGCCTGGGTGAGGACGAAGGGCGCCGCGGCGACGACCCCCTTCTGCTTCTTCACCTTCGCCAGCGTCGCCTCCCAGTCGTCCATCCGCATGTCGTCGCCGAACGTCAGCACCCGCACGTCGGGGCTGGCGACGAGGATCTTCTCGCGCAGGTCGTTCTGCAGCCCGTTCATCACCCCGATGATGACGACGAGCGCGCTGACGCCGACGGTGATCCCGCCGATCGCGATCACGCTGATCAACGACAGCAGCTTCGACCCGCGCCGGCTCCGCAGGTACCGCCATGCGATCGACCACTCGAGGCGTCTCATCGGGCGGTCATTCCGGGCGGAGCGTCGGAAATAGTATCACATCGCGAATATTTGCCGTCCCGGTCAGGTACATCACCAGCCGGTCGATCCCGATCCCGACGCCCCCCGTCGGCGGCATCCCGTACTCCATCGCCCGGAGGTAGTCCTCGTCGACGCCGGCCGCTTCCTCGTCGCCGGCGGCGCGCAGCGCCGCCTGCGCCTCGAAGCGCGCTCGCTGGTCGACCGGGTCGTTCAGCTCACTGAAGGCGTTGGCCAGCTCCTTCCCGTTCGCGAACAGCTCGAAGCGCTCCGTCAGCGCCGGGTTTCCCCGCTTCGGCTTCGCCAGCGGCGAGAGCTCCACGGGATAGTCGATCACGAACGTCGGCTCGACGATCCGGGATTCGACCAGCGCCCCGAACAGCTCATCGAGCAGCTTCGGCCGGCTCATCGCGTCGACCTTCTCGATCCCGAGCCGCCGCGCCGACGTGCGAAGCTCCCCTTCGCTCATCGCCATCGCGTCGGCGCCGAGCGCCGCGGCCAGCGACTCCGACCAGGAGATCCGCGCGAACGGGGGCCGCAGCACCGGGACGGCGGGCGCGATCTCCGGCGTCGCGCGGACGGCCTCCGCCGCCCGCACGAGCAGCTGCTCGACGCGCGACATCATCGTCGTGTAGTCGGCGTACGCCTCGTAGAACTCGAGCATCGTGAACTCGGGGTTGTGCGTCCGGTCGATCCCCTCGTTGCGGAAGTCATGGCCGATCTCGTAGACCCGTTCCATCCCGCCGACGATCAGCCGCTTCAGGTACAGCTCGTCGGCGATCCGCAGGTAGAGCTGCATGTCGAGCGCGTTGTGGATCGTCGTGAACGGCCGCGCTGCCGCGCCCCCGTACAGCGGCTGCAGCGCCGGGGTCTCCACCTCCAGGTACCCCAGCCCGTCGAGATAGCCCCGGATCGCCGAGACGAGGCGCGTCCGCGCGATGAAGAGCGCCCGTGCCTCCGGGTGCACCGCCAGGTCGGCATAGCGCTGCCGCGAGCGCTGCTCGGAGTCCTCCAGCGCGCCGTGACGGATGGTCTCGCCGTCGACGACCTCCTCCTTGCCTAACGGCAGCGGGCGGAGGGACTTGGCAAGGAGCGTGACGGCGTCGGCCTTGACCGTCGTCTCCCCGGTGCGCGTCCGGAACACCGGCCCCGTCACCCCGACCAGGTCGCCGATGTCGAGCTGCTCGAGGAGGGCGAACGCCGCCTCGCCGAGGTGGTCGCGCCGGAAGTAGAGCTGGACCCGCCCTGACAGGTCGGCGAGATGGGCGAAGATCGTCCTGCCGTGCCCGCGCCAGGCGACGAGGCGCCCGGCCACGCTCACCACCGGTCCTTCTTCCGTTCCCGCGGGGGCCGCGGCCAGGACCTCCGCCGCGGTGTGCGTCCGGTCGAAGGAGTAGGCGAACGGCGCGATGCCCAACGCCTCGATCGCGGCCAGCTTCTCGCGCCGGGCCCGCTGGACGAAGTTGAGGTCCTCGCTCACGAGGCGCTCCCACCGCTGGAGCCGCGCGTCAGCCACGCCTCGATGAACGGGTCGATCGCCCCGTCCATCACCTTCTGCACGTCGGGGATCTTCAATTCGGTGCGGTGGTCGTTGACCATCGTGTACGGCTGGAAGACGTAGCTCCGGATCTGGCTGCCGAAGCTGACGTCCGACTTCGCGGAATCCATCTCCGCCTTCTTTTCCAGCTGCTTCTGCAGCTCGATGTTGTAGAGGCGGCTCTTCAGCATCTTCATAGCCGTCGCCTTGTTCTTGTGCTGCGAGCGCTCCGACTGCGACGCGGCGACGACACCGGTCGGGATGTGCGTGATGCGCACCGCCGAACTGGTCTTGTTGACGTGCTGTCCGCCGGCCCCCGACGCACGGTAAACGTCGATGCGCAGGTCCTCATCGCGGATCTCGATGTTGATCGTGTCATCGACCACGGGGTAGACGAACACCGACGCGAAGCTCGTGTGGCGGCGCGCCTGCGCATCGAATGGCGAAATGCGGACGAGGCGGTGCACCCCCGATTCCGCCTTCAGGAACCCGAACGCGTACATCCCGTGGATCTCGAGCACCGCGCCCTTGATCCCCGCCTCTTCCCCCTCGCTGACATCCAGCACCTCGAGCCCGTAGCCCTTGCGCTGCGCCCAGCGCTCGTACATCCGCATCAGCATCTGCGCCCAGTCCTGCGCCTCGGTTCCGCCGGCGCCGGCGCTGATCTCGACCTGCGCGTCACGGAAGTCGTCCGGGTCCTGCAGGAGGGTGCGGAGCCGGAACGTCTCCAGTTCCTCGGCGATCGCATCGACGTCGCGGTCGACCTCGCGTGACATCTCGTCGTCGGGCTCCATCCCGAGCAGTTCGTCCATCTCGGCGGCGGCGGTGATCTTCGCGCCGAGCGCGTCGAACGGCTCGACCCAGTTGCGGAGCGACTTCACCTCCTGGACGACGACCTGCGCGCGCTGCTGGTCGTTCCAGAAGTCGGCGTCGCCCATCTTCGACTCGAGGCGCGTCAGTTCCGCGCGCTTGGCTTCGACGTCAAAGATACCTCCCCAGCTCGGCGAGACGCCCGCTGTATTGTCGGAGCCGCTTCCCGCGCTCGCTTTCCGCCATGCACTCGTTCTCCTAAGCAGCGGGCCGCCCCGACAGTACAGGGCGGCCCGAGATGACCTGATGTCTCGCCGTAGCGGAATATACGCCGATAGAGCCGCTGGCTCTACCCTCGCCGCTCATGAAGGGGGAAAGATCTTCTTCCCGCCGGCGAGGACGTCGTTGAGCGCGTCCTGGAAGTGCGTCGTGCCGTCGGCGAACTCCCGTCCCACCTGCTCGACGTACTCTTCGTAGCTCTTCTTGATCTCCTCCTTGAAGAGCTGCGCGAGGGTGTTGTTGCGCACTCCCTCGTCGCGCTTCTGCGGATGATACGCGACGATGTCCGACACCAGCGCGCGGGCGAGCCGCTTCGCCTTCGCGTTAGGGTCGTTGGCGAGGAACGGGTTGATCGGTGCGCGGGCCGGCGGTGCGCCCCCCGGCGCCGCCGGCGCTGCGGGA
>DASZNJ010000455.1:0-20550 GCA_035551575.1 Gemmatimonadaceae bacterium | reverse complement strand
CCCCCCTTCGCGGGCGCGCTCCGTCTTCCCGCCTGGCGCGTCCTCCTCATCCTCGGCACCGCCTCGGCCATCTGGTACGGCGCGATCACGATGATCGCCTATCGCGTCGGCGCCGACTGGCCGGCGCTCGAGACGAGGATGCGCGCATGGCAGCATGTGCTCGTGATCGGCGCCGCGATCGTCGCTGTCGCCGGCCTCGGCGTCTGGCTCGTCCGGCGGCGGAAGGCACCGTGACCGCCGGCGAGCCGCCCGACGATGCCGTGGCGGCGGGCGAGGCCACGCGCGCCTTCATGCTCGAGCAGTTCAGCGACTTCATCAACCTCGAGCGCGGAGTCTCGCCGCGCACCGACGAAGCCTATGGCCGCGACATCGCGCGCTTCGCCGAGTACTGCCGGGCGAAAGCCGCGATCGCACCCACCGACGTCACCGCCCGGCTGGTGCGCGAGTACGTGTATCACCTCAAGGACCTCGGGCTGGCGCCATCGTCGATCCGCCGCAACGTCTCGGCGGTGCGCAGCTACTTCAAGTTCCTCGTCGGCGAGGGACATGTCGTGCGCGACCCAAGTGACCGGCTCGAGACCCCGAAGCGCTGGCGCACACTGCCCGACGTGTTGAGCGTCGAGGAGGTCGCCCGCCTGCTTGCCGCACCCTCCATCGAGGAGCCGATGGTGTTCCGCGACCGGGCGATGCTCGAGCTGGCGTACGGCGCCGGGCTGCGCGTGTCGGAATGGATCACCCTCGGGATCCGTGACCTGCTCTTCGACGACATGCTCGTCCGCGTCTTCGGCAAGGGCGGGAAGGAGCGCCTCGTCCCGATCGGGCGCAGCGCGATCGGCGCGGTCGCCCTGTACCTGAGGGAGCTGCGCCCGCGCCTCGAGCGCGGTGCGGGGAAGGGGATACTCTTCCTCAATGCCCGCGGCGAGCCGTTGACGCGGATGGGAGCGTGGAAGATCCTCCGACGCCACGTGACCACAGCCGGGCTGGCGAAGCGCGTCACGCCGCATACGCTTCGTCATTCCTTCGCGACGCACCTGCTCGAGAACGGCGCGGACCTGCGCGCGGTCCAGGAGATGCTCGGCCACGCCGACATCTCGACGACGCAGATCTACACCCACGTCGATCGTGAGTACCTCCGCACCGTCCACAGGAAATTCCATCCGCGCGGTTGAGCGCAGGCGATCCGCATGATCCTCGTCATCGACAACTACGACTCGTTCACCTACAACCTCGTGCAGTACCTCGGCGAGCTCGGGGCCGAGGTCGAGGTCCGGCGGAACGACGCCATCGCCGTCGATGACATCGGGGGGATGAATCCCGCGGCGATCGTGCTTTCGCCCGGCCCCTGCACCCCGGCGGAAGCCGGGATCACGATCCCGGTGATCCGCCGCTGGGGTTCGTCGATCCCGATGCTCGGGGTCTGCCTCGGGCATCAGGCGATCGGGGAGGCCTTCGGTGGCAGGGTCGTCCGCGCGGATCGCGTCATGCATGGAAAGACCTCGCTCGTCACTCACGACGGGACCGGTGTCTTCGCCGGACTGCCTTCGCCGCTGGAAGTGATGCGCTACCACTCGCTGGTCATCCAACCGTCCTCGCTGCCGCCATCGCTCGCCGTCACGGCGCGCGCTGTCGATGCCCCCGACGAGATCCACGCCGTGCGGCACGTCGAGCACCCGGTGTTCGGCGTCCAGTTCCACCCCGAGTCGATCATGACCCGCCACGGCAAGCAGATGCTCGCAAACTTCCTCGAGGCCGCACGGTGAGCGGAGTGCGCCGCGTCGCCATCGCGCTCGGAGTCTCCTTCGGCGCGCTGATGGCGGAGACGGCCGCGCCCCCAGCCGCCGGGGCGCAGACGGTCGTCATTCGCGACATGGGGCCGGGTCGCGCGGGGCGCTGGCTGCGAAGCGCGCTCGCTGCTCCGCACATCCTCATCCGCGCCGACAGCGCTCATCCCGCGGTGCTCCGGCGCGACACGACCTACGACCGGACCGTCATCGTCGTCGGCGGGCCGGCCGAGGTCGCGAGCACGGTGAACGGGGAAGTGATCGTCGTCGGCGGCGACCTCTTCCTGCACCCCGGGGTGAACATCGGCAGCCGGGCGATGGCCATCGGGGGCGGAGTCTACGAGACGTCGCTCGGGCAGGTGCACGGCGGGATCTTCTCGTTCCGCGAGTTCACCTACCGCATCGCCGCGCTCCCTGACGGTACCCTCGCGCTCGACTACGAGCTCACCGATGTCCGCGACACCCGCGTCGTAACGCTCCCCGGGTTCTACGGCGTGCGGATCCCGTCGTACGACCGGACCAACGGGCTCTCGTTCCCCTTCGGCCCGACGCTCGCCTTCGACACGGCGCGCTACGAGATCGATCTCCTCGGCGTATATCGCTCGCAGCTCGGCGTCGTCGACCCGCAGGCCGAGGTGCGCGGCACGATCGGCCGGCGCCTGACGGTCCAGCTTCGCGGAGGGCGTTACACCCCGACCAATGAGCGCTGGATCTACGGCGACATCCCGAATTCGCTGCACGTGATCGTGTCGGGGACCGACACCCGGAACTACTACCGCGCCGATCGCGCCGACGCCCAGGTCGCATGGGTGCTCGAGAGCTCGACCGCCCGCTTCACGATCAGCGCCGGCGCCCTCGCCGAGCGCGCGCGGTCGGCTCGCCCGGACACGGGAGCACGCGGCGGCCCCTGGTCCCTGTTCGGCCGGAATGCGCCGATGGGGAGGCTCCGTCCGAACCCGCATGTCATCCCCGGGACGATCACCTCCGGGATCGGCGGCGTCGTGATGGAATGGGCCGACCAGGGAGTGACGGCCAACGTCACCGCCGACGTCGAGCTCCCGTTCTCGACGCCGAACGACTCGCGCTTCGTCCAGACGACGCTCGATGCCTTCGTCGGCTTCCCGACCTTCAGCACCCAGTCGGTGCAGGTCGAGTCGCACGCCATCATCACCGCGGGCGACACCGCGCCCCCGCAGCGCTACTCCTACATCGGCGGCGCCGGGACGCTCCCCACCTTCGACCTGCTGCAATTCGGGGGCGACGAGCTCTTCTGGGCGGAAGGCCGCTACATCATTCCGATCGACCGGCTCCGGATCCGGTACCTCGGCTCGCCGACCTTCACCCTCCGCTACATCACCGGAGGGGCCGGGGTAGGGAAGCTGCCGACCCTCGAGCAGAACGTGGGGGCGCGCTTCGCGCTCAGCTTCCTCCGGGTGGACTATCTGATCGATCCTGCGTCCCGCCGCAGCAACTTCTCGATCGGCCTGTCGGTGTTCCGCTAGGGGTTGGGCAGGCCGGCGGATCGGCCTCGGCGCCCTGGCCCTTCTCCTTCGCCGCTCGCCGATCCAGATAGTGTTTGCGCCGGGCCGGGCCGGACACTATATTCGCTGGCGTGAAATTTGCGTCCACGCGCGCCCTTTCCTGTAGTCATTTCCGACGCTCGCGCCGATGATGCTCGCCGTCATCCCCGCCCGTCTCGGCGCGACTCGCCTCCCCAGGAAGCCCCTTCGCGACCTCGCCGGTAAGCCGCTCGTCGTTCGCGTCTGGGAGCGCGTCCGGGCGATGGAGGTCGCCGATCGCTGCGTGGTCGCGACCGACAGCCCCGAGGTCGCGGACGCGGTCAGGGAGGCCGGCGCCGAGTGCGTCATCACCCGCGCCGACCACACATCCGGAACGGATCGTGTCGCCGAGGTCGCTGCGCTCGAGGAGTACCGCGCCTTCGACGCGATCGTGAACGTCCAGGGCGACGAGCCCTTCGTCCCGCGTGATGCCGTGCTCGGGGCGGCGGAGATGGTGTCGAGCGGGCGCTTTCCACTCGGTACCGCCGCCGCGCACGCCGACCGTGCGATCCTCGCGCAGCCGAACGTCGTGAAGGTCGTCACCGCCGACGACGGACGCGCGCTGTACTTTTCACGCGCGAGCATCCCGTTCATTCGTGACGAGCACGACGCGCCGCTCGCCGCCACGCTGGTCCGCCAGCACATCGGCGTGTACGCTTACACGAGGGACGCACTCGCCCGCTGGGTGCGGCTCGCGCAGCACCCGCTCGAGCAGGTCGAACGGCTCGAGCAGCTTCGCCCGCTCGCCGCCGGGATCGCGATGGGCGTGGCGGTCATCGACCAGCCGCCGCTCGGCGGGATCGACACCGAAGACGACCTCGCGCGTGCAGGCGCGCACTGGCAGGACTTCTCACGGGGACGACGCTGATGGACACGCCGGGCAAGCAGACCACAAAGTTCATCTTCGTGACCGGCGGCGTCGTCTCGTCGCTCGGCAAGGGCATCGCCGCCGCGTCGTTAGGCAGGCTGCTCGTCGAGCGCGGGCTGCGAGTCACGATGATGAAGTTCGATCCGTACCTCAACGTCGATCCGGGGACGATGTCGCCGTTCCAGCACGGCGAGGTGTTCGTCACCGACGACGGCGCCGAGACCGATCTCGACCTCGGCCACTACGAGCGCTTCCTCGATCGCGCGCTTTCACAGGCGAACAACGTGACGACCGGCCGGATCTACCTCAACGTCATCACGAAGGAGCGCCGCGGCGAATACCTCGGCTCGACGGTGCAGGTGATCCCGCACATCACCGACGAGATCAAGGCGGCGATGAAGCGCATCGCACCCGACAACGACGTCGTCATCGTCGAGATCGGGGGCACGGTCGGCGACATCGAGTCCCTCCCGTTCCTCGAGGCGATCCGCCAGTTCCGCCAGGAGATCGGCCGCGAGAACGCGGTCTTCATCCACCTGACGCTCGTCCCCTACATTGCCGCCGCCGGCGAGGTGAAGACCAAGCCGACGCAGCACTCGGTGCGCGAGCTGATGGAGATCGGGATCCAGCCCGACATCCTCATCTGCCGCACCGAGCGTCCCCTCACCGAGGACGTGAAGCGCAAGATCGCGCTCTTCTGCAACGTCGACTTCGGCGCCGTGATCGAGAGCCGCGACGTGCCGACGATCTACGAGATCCCGCTGTCCTTCGCCGACCAGGGCCTCGACAAGTGGGTCGTCGAACGGCTCGGGCTCGGCGGCAAGCCCGCCGAGATCACGCACTGGAAGTCGATGGTCCAGCGAATCGTCGAGCCGCGCGACCGCGTCCGAATCGCGATCGTCGGCAAGTACACCGACTACGCCGACAGCTACAAGAGCGTGCAGGAAGCGCTCATCCACGGCGGCATCGCCAACGACGTCGGCGTCGACATCTCGTGGGTCTCGAGCGACCTGTTCACCAGCGACGCCCGCGCCGACGAGATCCTTTCGAAGTACAACGGCCTGCTCGTCCCCGGCGGCTTCGGCGTCCGCGGCGTCGAGGGGATGGTCGAGGCCATCCGCTCCGCCCGCGAGCGCGGGCTGCCATTCTTCGGGATCTGCCTCGGGATGCAGGTCGCGATCATCGAGTTCGCACGCAACGTGCTGGGCATCGCCGACAGCAACTCCTCCGAGTTCGTCCCCGAGTGCGGCAACGCGGTGATCTCGCTGATGGAGACCCAGCAGCACGTCACCGACATGGGCGGCACGATGCGGCTCGGCGCCTACGCCTGCCGCCTCGCACGCGGGTCGAAGGCGGCCGAGATGTATGGCGTTCCCGAGATCAGCGAACGGCATCGCCACCGTTACGAAGTGTCGAACAGCTTCCGCGACCGCTTCGTCGCGGGAGGGCTGAAGCTGAGCGGGCTGTCGCCGGACGGCTCCCTCGTCGAGATCGTCGAGCTCGCGCAGCATCCGTGGTTCATCGGCTGCCAGTTCCACCCCGAGCTCAAGTCGCGCCCGACGCGCCCGCATCCTCTCTTCTCCGGCTTCATCGCCGCCGCCGCGAAGGCGAAGCGCACGCGCATCGACGATCGCCGTCCGATGGCCGCCGAGGCGGCTCGCTGACGATGGCTCGCACGAGCCCCGCGTTCGCGCCCGCCGCCGCCGCCGCGTTCCCGCGTGACGCGTTCTTCATGATCGCCGGCCCCTGCCAGCTCGAGGACGACGCGCTGAACCTGCGCGTGGCCGAGCATCTCGCGCGGCTGGCCGAGCGCGTGCCCGGCGGGATCATCTTCAAGGCCAGCTTCGACAAGGCCAATCGCTCGAACCCGGGGGCGACGCGCGGACCCGGCCTCGATGCGGGGCTGAGCGCGCTCCAGCGCGTCAAGGCCGCGACCGGGATGCGCCTCCTCACCGACGTGCACCTCCCCGGGCAGTGTGCGCCCGCGGCCGAAGTCGTCGACGTGCTCCAGATCCCGGCCTTCCTCTGCCGCCAGACCGACCTCCTCGAGGCGGCCGGTGCGACGGGGAAGCCGGTGAACGTGAAGAAGGGCCAGTGGATGCACCCCGAGGGGATGCGCGGTGCGGTCCGCAAGGTGCGTGGCGCGTCCACGGGCGACGTCGAGGTCGCGGTCACGGAGCGCGGCAGCTTCTTCGGCTACGGCGACCTCGTCGTCGACATGCGCGCGTTCGCGCGCATGCGGGCGGCGTGCGACGCGGCAGTGATCTTCGACGGCACGCACAGCGTGCAGCAGCCCGGCCGCGGCGAAGGCGGGGCGAGTGGGGGCGCGCGCGAGTTCATCCCGCCGCTCACGCTCGCCGCGATCGCCGCCGGCGCCGATGGGATCTTCCTCGAGACGCATCCCGATCCGGCGCGTGCGCCGAGCGACGGGCCGAACATGATTCCGCTCGACGGGCTGGACGCGCTCGTCGATCGCGCGCTCGACGTGTGGAACCTCGTCCGGGGCGCATCGCGATGATCGACGTCGCGCTCGCGCAGCGGATCAGGCTCGTCGGCCTCGACGTCGACGGCGTCCTCACCGACGGGGGGATCTACCTCGGCGACTCCAACGGCGATCGCGTCGAGTTCAAGCGTTATGACATCCAGGACGGCCTCGGGATCAAGTTCATGCGCGACGCCGGGATCAAGGTCGTGATCATCACCGGGCGCGTCTCGGAGAGCGTCAGGCACCGCGCGCACGAACTCGAGGTCGACGCAGTCGTCCAGGACGCGACGGCGCAGAAGCTCCCCGCCTTCCGCAACATCCTCGACAGCCACGGCCTGACGGGCGCCGAGGCCGCCTTCGTCGGCGACGATTTTCCCGACGTCAGCGTCCTCCGTGAAGTCGCGCTCCCCGTCGCCGTCGGCAACGCCGTGCCGGAGATCCGCGCGATCTGCAAGGTCCACCTCACGAAGCGCGGTGGCAACGGCGCGGTCCGCGAGTTCGCCGAGCTCCTCCTCAAGGCGCGCGGGCAGTGGGAAGAAGTCACCGACCGTTATGTCCGCGAGCGGACGCACCCGCCGGTGAAGGTGGGGGCATGAGCCGCACCGACATCGCCGAGCGCGGGCGCCGCGTCGTCCGGATGGAGCGCGAGGCGCTCGCCGAAGTCGAGCGCCGCATCGGTCCGTCGTTCGTGAAGGCGGTCGAACTGATCGCCAGGTCGCACGGTCGCGTCATCGTTGCCGGCGTCGGGAAATCGGGGCTGATCGGCCGCAAGATCGCCGCGACGCTGACCTCCACCGGAACCCCGGCGACCTTCCTGCACCCGGTCGAGAGCGTTCACGGCGACCTCGGGATCGTCGGCGACGACGACGTCGCAATCCTCATCTCGAAGAGCGGCGAGTCAGACGAGATGCTCCCGCTCGTCGAGCACCTCAAGCGCTTCGGCGTCGGCACGATCGCGATCACCGGGAACGACGCATCGTCGCTGGCCCGCACCTGCGACGTCTCGCTCGACGCATGGGTGAAGGAAGAAGCCTGCCCCCACGACCTCGCACCGACCACCAGCACGACCGCCGCCCTCGCGCTGGGCGATGCGCTCGCCGTCGCGCTGCTCGAGGAGAAGGGATTTCGCCGCGAGGACTTCGCTCGGCTGCATCCCGGCGGCTCGCTCGGCCGGCAGCTGACGACACCGATCACCGAGGTGATGATCAGCGACCAACTGCCCCTCCTCTCGACGAGCGACACGATGCGCGAAGCGATCGTGCTTCTCGCCGAGAGGCGCGGCATCGCCGTCGTCGTCGATGACGCGCGCCGCGTGCTTGGCGTCGTCACCGCCGGCGACCTGACGCGGCTGATGGAGCGGGAGCGGGATGTCTTCGCGGTTCGCGCCGCGGAGGTCATGACACGGACCCCGAAGGTCGCGCGCAGCGACGAGCTGGCGAGCGCTGTCGTCTATCGAATGGAGACTCACGGGATCATGGCCATGCCGGTGGTGGACGAGGGCGAACGGATCGTTGGCGTCGCGCACCTGCACGACCTGATGCGGGCGAGGGTCGCATGACCAGCCGACAGCTGCTGCTCGCCGCCGGAACGGCCCTCGTCGCGCTCGGCAGCGCCTGCAAGCGCGCCAAGGAGCCCCCGACCGCGGTCTCGTCGCCGATGGCCGACAGCGCCGACCAGGTGATGTTCGGCGCCCGGGCGATCCTCACCGACAAGGGGCTGATGCGCGCCGAGCTCTTCGGCGACACCGCCTACTTCTTCGACGACAACACCCGCATCGAGATGCGCACCGTGAAGACGAACTTCTTCACGACCGAGGGAGCGCAGAGCGCGGTGCTCACGTCGAAGGAGGGCACCTACCGCACGCAGGGGAGCATGGAGGCGCGCGGCGACGTGGTCGTCGTCTCGACTGACGGCCGCCGCCTGACGACACCCCAGCTCCGCTTCGACCAGGTGCGCAACGAGATCTCCAGCGACAGCGCCTTCGTCCTCACCGAGCCCGGCCGCCGCGTCGCCGGCGTCGGCTTCGTCTCCGATCCGAACATGAACAACGTCCGGATCCTCAGGACGACCAGCGGCTCGACCGGCCGCGTCACGATCCCCGGCCAGTGACCAGCCGCGCCGTTGCCGCGTTAGGCCTCACGCTGGCCGCCGCCGCAGTCGCGCCGGCGCGCGCCCGGGGCCAGGGCGGCGAGCCGCAGCGGTGCGTCCTCCAGTTCGAGTCCTCGTCCGGGGCGCGCTCGACGCTGAACAAGCTGCCGAGCGGCCAGTACAACGCCTACCAGGGCGGCGGCGTCACCTACTCCTGCGTCGGCCAGAACAATACCCTGAAGGCGGACAGCGCCGAGTACTACGGCGACCTCGGGGTGCTGTACCTGATCGGCAACGTCCACTATGCCGAGCCGCGGGCGAAGGTCGACTCGCGCCGGATGACCTACTGGAAGAACGAGGAGCGCCTGCTCGCCGAGGGCGACGTCGTGTCGACGCTCCCGAGCGGGACGACGCTGCGCGGTCCGCGCGCCGAGTACTATCGCGCCGTGCCTGGCATCCGGCCGAGCACCCGGCTGATCGCCAACGGCCGGCCGACGATCAGCCTCGTGCAGGTCGATTCGACCGGGAAGAAGCAGCCCCCGGTCGACATCAGGGCGGACCGCGTCACGGTCGACGCCGACAGCCTCGTCTACGCGGGCGGCAGCGTCGACATCACGCGTCCGGACCTGCACGCGTTGGGTGACTCCGCGTTCATGGACAAGGGAACGGAGCTCGCGCGGCTGATGCGCGGCCCGGTCATCGAGGGGAAATCCGAACGGCCGTTCAAGCTCAGTGGCACGACCATCGACGTCTACTCGCGGCAGCGACAGCTCGAGCGCGTCATCTCGCTCGGCAACGCGAACGCCCTCAGCGAGGATCTCGACCTCCGCGCCGACACCATCGACCTGCGGGTGAGCGCGAACAAGCTCGAACGGGCCTATGCCTGGGGCGCGAACGGCGCCCGCGCCATCTCGCCTTCCCAGCTGATCACCGCCGATTCCCTCGACGTCCGCCTGCCGGGCCAGCGCATCAGGCAGGTCTTCGCCGTGAAGCACGCCCTCGCCCAGAGCGATCCCGACTCGACGAAGATCAGCGTCAAGGAGCGGGACTGGCTCCGCGGTGACACCATCGTCGCCAGCTTCGACTCGGTCTTCGCGGCCGGGGACACCTCGTCGAAGCCGCAGCTGGTGCAGCTCGTCGCGCGCGGCGGCGCACAGTCGTTCTACCACATCGCGATCGCCGGCGCGCCGCGCGACAAGCCGGCGGTCAACTATGTGAGAGGCAGGGCGATCACCGTCGCTCTCGCCAACCGGCAGGTGCAGCGCGTCACCGTGACGGAGAAGGCATCGGGCGTCTACGTCGAGCCAGTGGTCGCTCGCGCGCCCGCCGCTGCCGGCGGCGACAGTACGACCGTGAGGAAACAGCAACCATGAGCAACGGCAAGCTTCCCGAGCGCGTGCAGGCGCTCCTCGACCAGTACGCATCCGCGGACCGGTCGCTCGTGCTCGCGCTGCATGCGCTCTTCGGCACCGCGCGGGAGGACGGCACGACCGACCTCGACAGCCTGACGCTGAAGTACCGCGACGACCACCTCGCCGCGATGCGCGAGGAAGGGCGCGATGCCGAGCGCGAGGCCGGCCGGCTGTCGCTGGACGAGGTGCGCCACCATCTCGTGTCATCGGTGCTGCCGCGGCTCCTCAGCGACGGCGTCATCAAGCTGCCTGGTGAGGGGCTCGTGCAGCCGGGCGCGCGAATCGCCGTCGCGCCGGCGCTCTGGGCCCAGCTCGCGCCGCAGCGCAGCACGGTGTCGGAGATGATCCGCCAGACGGGGGAGCACCACACCCCGCTCCGCGGGACCCCGGTCGTCACATCGGGCGCGAAAACCAGTGTCCTCGAGGCACAGGGACTCGTCAAGATGTACAGACGGCGGCGCGTCGTGAACGACGTGGCGCTGCGGCTGCAACAGGGGGAGATCGTCGGCCTGCTCGGTCCCAACGGCGCCGGCAAGACGACCACCTTCTACATGATCGTCGGGCTGATCCAGCCACTGAGCGGGCGCATCCTGCTCGACGGCGAGGACATCACGACGATGCCGATGTACCGGCGCGCGCGCCGGGGCGTCGGGTATCTTTCACAGGAACCCTCGATCTTCCGCAAGCTGTCGGTCGAGGACAACATCCTCTCGATCCTCGAGACCCTGCCCCTCTCCGCGGAAGAGCGCAGGCAGCGGCTCGAGGCGCTGCTCGACGAGCTGAGCATCAAGCACCTGCGGCACAGCAAGGCCTACGCGCTCTCCGGCGGCGAGCGCCGCCGACTCGAGATCACCCGCGCGCTGGTAACGCAGCCGAAATTCATGATGCTCGACGAGCCGTTCGCCGGCGTGGACCCGATCGCCGTGCATGACATCCAGACCATCGTTGCCGGACTTCGCCATCGAGGCATCGGCGTGCTGATCAGCGACCATAACGTGGAGCAGACCCTCGACATCGTGGACCGCGCCTACATCATGTTCGACGGACAGGTCAAGGTTTCCGGCACCGTGCGCGAGCTCGTCTTCGACGACACGGTCGCGGACATCTATCTCGGACCGACGCTCGCGGCCCGGCTGCGAGCCCGCTTCGCCGAGGATCCGGGCGCCGGCTCGAGCCTCGCGTCCGGAGGTGTCGCATGAGACCCGGACTTGGCCAGCACACGCAGCTCAAGCAGGAGCTGAAGATCAATCCACGCCTCTACCAGGCGATGGACCTGCTCTACATGCCCCTCCTCGATCTCCAGCAGCACCTGAAGCAGGAGCTGCTCAACAACCCCTTCCTCGAGATGGTCGAGGACGAGGAGGAAGAGGAGGGCGACGAGTCCCCCGCCGAGGAGACCCCGGCGGAAGCGGAGAAGAAGGACAAGGAGGAGATCGACTGGGAGGAGATCCTCCTCGACGGCTTCGACACGGCCGGACGCCGCGAAGAGCACGAGGAGCGCGAGTACTACGAGCCGGTCACGGTCAGCGCACGCGACCTCGGCGACCACCTGCGCGACCAGGTCTCGCTGCTCGAGCTCAGCCCGCGCCAGAGCATGCTCGCCGACGAATTCATCGGCAACGTCCAGGACGACGGCTACCTCGCCTGCTCGCTCGAGGAGATCCTCACCGGCGTCAACGATGTCATCCAGAAGGCGGCCGAGGAGTCGGACCGTGACATGGACGACGTCCCGCTCTTCACGATGGCCGAGGCGGAGGAGATGCTCGGCGTCATCCAGAGCCTCGACCCGCCGGGAGTCGGGGCGCGAGACCTGCGCGAGTGCCTCATGCTCCAGCTTCGCGAGGCGGGGCTCGAGCAGTCGGTCCCCTTCCGACTCGTCCGCGACTGCTACGACGAGCTGATCAACCACCGCTGGAGCGAGATCTCCAAGCGCTTCGGCATCAGCCCGTCCGACGTCCAGCGCGCCGCCGACGAGATCGCGAAGCTCGACCCGAAGCCGGGGCTGATCTACAGCGAGCGGAGCGACAACTACATCATCCCCGACCTCATCGTCGACAAGATCGACGGGAAGTACCACATCTTCCTCAACGACGTGAACTTCCCGCGGCTCAAGCTGAGCCGTACCTATCAGGAGATCGCGCGCGACAAGAAGAAGTTCGACGGCGAGAACAAGGAGTTCATCTCGAACAAGCTCAACTCGGCGAACTGGATGATCCAGGCGATCGAGCAGCGGCGGCAGACGATGCTCAAGGTCATGAACTACATCGTCGAGCGGCAGCGCGAGTTCTTCGAGAAGGGCGTGCAGTACCTCAAGCCGCTCACGCTGCGCGAAGTCGCGGAAGTCATCAGCATGCACGAGTCGACGGTCAGCCGGGTGACGAACGAGAAGTTCGTCCAGACCCCGCGCGGCGTGCTGCCGTTGAAGTTCTTCTTCTCGTCGGGGCTGTCGACGACGGACGGCGAGGACGTCTCGGCGCGCGGCATCAAGGCGCAGATCGAGAAGCTCGTCGCCGACGAGGATCCGAAGCACCCGCTCACCGACCAGGCGATCGTCAACATCCTGAAGGAGACGGGAGTCCAGATCGCGCGGCGCACCGTCGCGAAGTACCGCGACCAGCTCGGCGTCCTCTCGGCACGGATGCGGAAGCGCGTGTGAACCGGTCGACCTCGATCTCGCCGGCACCGGCGACTGTGCCGTCCCGCCCGGGGGCGCTCCGCCCGGGCGACGCGATCGACGTCAGCGTCCTCGTCCCGGCGAAGGACGAAGCCGAGAACCTGCCGCTGTTCATGGAGCAGGCGGCCGCCGCCTTCGCCGGATCACCGACGAGCTTCGAGGTCATCGTCATCGACGACGGCTCGGAGGACGACACGGCTGCGGTGCTGGCGCGGCTCCAGGCGCGTTACGACTTCCTCCGGGTCGAGCGCCACCGCGTCCGGCGCGGGATCGCCGACGCCCTTCGCACCGGCTATCTCGCCTCCCGCGGCCGCGTGCTCGTCTTCTACCCGGCGGACCTGCAGTTCAAGCCCGAAGACATCCCGCGCCTGACGGCGCCGATCCTCGCCGGCGACTCGGACATGGTCACCGGCTTCAAGGAAGGGAAATACGAGAAGGCGTTCGTCTCGAAGATCTACAATGGCTTGAGCCGCACGCTCTTTCACGTTCCGGTGCGCGACCTGAACTCGGTCAAGGCATACCGTCGCGAGATCATGGAAGACCTGCCGATCCGGCCGGACTGGCACCGCTACATGATCGTGCTCGCCGCTGCCGACGGGTACACCGTCACCGAGATCCCCGTCCCGCTCTATCCGCGCAACGCGGGGCGGTCGAAGTTCGGGCTCTCGCGGATCCCGGTCGGCGTGATCGACATGCTGGCGGTGTGGTTCGAGCTGCGCTTCGGCCGCAAACCGCTGCTCCTGTTCGGCATGCTCGGCGCCGCGCTCTTCGCGTTAGGCACCCTTGCCGGTCTGGGCGCGCTCGCCACCTTCCTCCTCGCGGGGAAGGGGGTTCGCGCCGTATGGACGCTCATCCAGACGTGCCTCATCCTCGGCAGCATCTTCTTCGTCGGCGGGCTCGTCGGGGAGATGATCGCCGTCCAGCGCGCCGAGCTTCGCGAGCTGCGGCGGCGGATGGACGAGGAGCAGCGCGGCGCACCCAGCCGCGACTGACCCGTCAGCGCTTTCCCGGGGCCGCCTCGCGGTAGACCGCGGCCCATCGGTCGGCGATCGCATCCCAGGAGAACTCGTCGCGCACCCGCGCGATACCCCCCGCCGCGAGCCGCGCGCGCAGCTCGGAATCGGAGTGCAGCCGCTGCAGAGCCGCGGCGAGCGCGGCGGGGTCGCCGGGGGGAACGAGGGAGCCGCTCTCGCCGTCGACCACGACGTCCGTGATCCCCCCGGCGGCCGAGGCCAGTACGGGAACGTTGGACGCCATCGCCTCGAGCAGCACGACCCCCAGCCCCTCCGTATCGCCTCTCGCGTCGAGCACCGCCGGGAGCACGAAGAGGTCGGCCGCCGAGTAGGCGGCACCGAGCTCGGCGTCGGAGACCCGCCCGCGGAAGTCGACCGTGCTCCCGATCCCGAGCGCGGCCGCGCGGGCCTCGAGGGCCGACCGATCAGGGCCGTCGCCGACGATGGCGAGCGTCGCGTCAGGCAGCGCCGCCCGCGCCCATGCCTCGAGCAGGACGGGCACTCCCTTGCGCTCCACGAGCCGCCCGACGAACAGCACGGTGAACGTTCCGCCGGCCGGCGTTGTCGAACGTCCATGCGGGGTGAACGCCACCGAGTACGGGATGACCTCGGCCTCGACGCCGGTGAGGCGCGCGAGATCGGCTGCCGTGTGGCGCGAGATCGCCACGTTCCGCGCCGACTGGCGTGCCCCGGCGCGAAGCAGGCGCGTGAGCAGCGCCGAGCGCGCCGCGAGGCGGAGCTCCGCCCCGTAGTACGTCGTCACGATCGGGGCGCCCGACGCGCGCTGCGCCGCGATCCCGAACAGCGCGTGCGGCACCGGCCAATGCACATGGATGAGGTCGTACCGCCCGCGGCGCACCAGCTTCCGGATCGCGCGGATCCCGGCCGCGACGTAGCCCACCGATGCGAGCGCGAAGAGCGGCGAGCGCCCCGCGCGGTCGGCGGCGTTCTCCTCATGCGTCAGTCGCTCCCACCGCGACGGCATGTAGCGGAAGCGATGCACCGGAACCCCGTCGTGATCCCGATTCCCCCCGCCGCGATACGCCGAGGCGAAGACCTCGGCGCACACGCCACGCGCCCGTAGGTGCCGGATCAGCTCCGTCAGCCACGGAACGATCGGATCGCCCGGATATCGGGGGTAGGCCGTGACGACGTGCAGCACTCGCATCGTGCGCGTAACATAACGGCCCAGCAGGGGCGCCGCTCGCAGCGCGCGCTCGACCGCGTTACCTTGACAGCTTACTCCCGCCGCGGGTCAATCGCCCTGTCCAGTCCGGAAGTCGTTCCCGCCGCGCGCCGCGCGCGCGCAGGCTGGCACCTCGTCGTGCAGCTCGTCGTCATCGGCGGGGCGCTCGTGTACCTCTGGCGCACCGTGATGAAGCATCGCGATGCGTTCGAGCATACGCGGATCGAGCTGCTTGCGATCCCGATCCTCGTCGCCTCGGCGATCACGATCGCCACGTACGCGTACATGGTGTACACCTGGACGCGGACGATGCGCTGGTGGGGAGCGGCGCTCGGCTTTCGGGAAGCCTGGCGAATCTGGGCGCTTTCCAACCTCGCGCGCTTCATACCCGGGGGCGTATGGCAATTCGCCGGCATCGCCGGCCTTGCTGCCCGGGCGGGGACGTCGCCGGTCGCCGCGACGGGCGGCGTCGTCCTCCAGCAGTTGATCGTCCTCGCGTCGGGGGTCGCGGTCGCGGCCGCGTTTCTGCCAGCGTTGGGGCTTCGCGCGTTCCCGCTGAGCTACGCGGCGGCGGTGGCGGTCGCAATTGCCGGCCTCGCCCTCATCGTGATCCTCCTCCCGCGCGCTGCCGCGCTGCTGCAGCGGCTCACGACCCGCTTCTCTTCGCGCACGGTAATCTTCCCCACCATGCGCGCAGCGGCCGTTGCGAGGTACGCACTCGCGCTCATTGTCCCCTGGCTGGCCTACGGCATAGCTTTCTGGCTGTTCGCGCGCGGCACCGTCGGCAGCCGGGCGCCGGGGCTCTCCCTGTCGATCGCCAGCTTCACCGCGGCGTATGTGTGGGGAATCATCTGGGTCCCGGTACCGGCGGGGCTGGGGGTGCGTGAAGCCGCACTGGTCGCCCTGCTGTCTCCCGGGATCGGGGCGGATGTCGCGGTCATTCTCGCAATCGGCTCGCGCATCTGGCTCACGGGCGTCGAGATCGTCGGCGCCTTCGTCGCGATAGGCTCAGCATCGCTCGCGCAGCGCTCGCCGCGCCGCACTCAACACACAGCAGCTCCAGAATGAACATCGCCAAGCGATACCCGACGCTCGTCGCGTCCCTCGTCTATGCCCTCCTCATCGCGGTGATCTTCTGGCCCTTCTGGCAGGGGAATCTCCTGATGTCCGCGGTCAGCGACCAGGTGGATGGGTACTCCTTCCGAGCGTTCGCCGCGCACCACTACAAGACGGTCGGCGGCTTTCCGCTCTGGAACCCGTACATCTTCGGCGGGATGCCATTCCTCCAGAACACGACCAACGGCGACACGTTCTATCCGACCGCCTTCCTTCGCCTGATGATGCCGGTGGGGACGGCGATGGCGCTCGGCTTCCTCGTCCACCTCGTGCTCGCCGGCACCTTCACCTTCAAGTTCCTTCGCGCACTCGGGCTCCGCGTCGAATCCGCGTTCCTCGGCGGGCTCGCGTACATGCTCACGGGGCAGGTGATCTCGCAGGTCAGCCCCGGGCACGACGGGAAGCTGTTCGTCAGCGCGCTCACACCCCTCGCGCTGACTTTTCTCTACAGGGCGGTCACGCGGAACGATTGGCGGCAGTACGTCTACTTCGGCGCGGTGGTCGGATTCTCCTTCCTCACGCCGCACTATCAGATGACGTACTACATGCTGATGGCGGCGGGCTTCTTCTGGCTGTTCCTGAACTTCTTCGACGAGCCGCTCGCCGGTCGTGCGATCTGGTACAAGTCGTTCGGATGGTTCGCGCTCGCCCTCGCGCTCGGCTTTGCGATCGACGCCGTGCAGATGGCCCCCTTCGCGCATTACATCGGAAGCACGGGTCGCGCGGCCGCAGGCAGCTCCAGCACCGGCTGGAATTATGCGACCGGCTTCTCGATGCCCCTCAAGGAGACCTTCAACGTCCTCTGGCCCTCGTTCTCCGGTTACCTGGGAACATACTGGGGAGAGAACGGGATCAAGCTCCACAGCGAGTACATGGGGGGCGTCGCGCTGATCCTCGCCACCCTCGGCTTCCGCCTGCGCGAGCGGAAGCGGCTCGCGCTCTTCTTCGCGTTCATCGGGGTCTATGCCGCGCTGTTCAGCTTCGGCGGTCACACGCCGTTCTATCGCATCCCGTATACGATCCTGCCCGGCATCAAGCTGACGCGAGCTCCCTCGCAGATCTTCTTCCTTGCGTCATTCGCGGTGTGCGTGCTCGCCGGGTTCGGCGCTGAATACCTGTTCCGGGCCCGCGAACGGCGCGAAGCGACGGGGAAGGGGCCTCTCTTCGCGTGGGGGGTGATCCTCGTCGGCGGGGCACTCCTCGCCCTGGGCGGGGGCTTCGCCTCGATGATCGAGTCGATGGCGCCGCCTCAGTACGCGGACGTTCTTCCCGAGGTCTTCCGCCAGCTCTCGTTCGACGCGGTCCGGGTACTCGTCCTTGGCGGGGCGGCGATCGGGGTGATCGTCGCGCTCGCGCGGGGTACGATGTCGATCCGTGCGGCCTTTCTCGCGCTTGCGCTGCTCGTCGGCCTCGATCTGTGGAGCGTGGAGCGACGCTACATCAACTGGCTTCCCCCAGAGGAGGTGACGTTCGCTCCCGATGAAGTCGCGCGGACACTGAGGCAGGACTCATCGGTGTTCCGCGTGCTCAACCCACCGGGTACGGATTACGACCGCAACTACCTCGCGATCCAGGGGATTCGCGAAGTGCTTGGCTATCAGGGGACGGAGCTCCACCGCTACGACGAGCTGATGGGCGGCAAGAACGAATGGAAGAACGCCGGGAACCCGGCCGTGCTCCGCCTGGTCACGGCGAAATACATCGTCCTTGGCCAGGCCGTGCCGCCGACGCCGATGCTCACGCAGGTCGGCGACCGCGCCCTTCAGACCCACCAGGGCCGCCAGGCGTACCTGTATCGCTTCAACGGGAGCGACCCGTACTCCTACGTCGTCCCGACCGCGGTCAAGATCGCCGACGACCAGGCGCTCGCCGTCATCAGCGATCCGCGGTCCGGGTTCGATCCGCGCAAGGCGATCCTCGTCCCCGCGGACTCCAGGGTCGGGCTCGACCCCAAGGATGTCCGTACCCTTGCGCCAGCCGACTCCACCAGGGTCACCGTGGAGCGCTCGGCGGACGACGTGATCCGCCTGGCGCTGGGAACGCCCGCCCCCGCGAATTCGTACCTCTTCGTGTCCGAGAACTATTATCCCGACTGGCGCGCCACCGTCGATGGAAAGCCGGCGGACGTCCTGCGCGCCCAGTTCAGCCTCATGGCTGTCCCGTTGACCGCGGGCGCGAAGAGCGTCGAGCTGCGCGTCGATCCGGCCTCCTACGGGACCTTCCGCTGGGTCACGTTCGCCGCGCTCCTGCTGGTGGTCGCGACGATCGCGTCCGGGTTCCTTGTCCGCAGCCGTACCGCGAATGGCGTCTGAGCGCGCCCTCGTCATCGTCCCGACGTACAACGAGCGGGAGAACATCGAGCGGCTGATCGCCACCGTACTCGCCCAGGATGCGTCCCTCGATATCCTCGTCGTGGACGACGGATCGCCGGACGGGACAGGGGAGATCGCCGACCGGATCGCCGAGCAGAACCCGAGAGTCCACGCGGTGCATCGTCCCAGGAAGATGGGACTTGGGACCGCGTACCTCACCGGGTTTCGCTGGGCGCTCGAGCGCGATTACGCGTACGTGTTCGAGATGGACGCCGACTTCTCGCACGACCCTGCGCACCTTCCGCAGTTTCTCAACGCGATCCAGGAGTGCGACCTCGTGCTCGGGTCGCGGTACCGCAACGGGCGCGTGACGGTGGTGAACTGGCCGATGACCCGTCTCCTGCTGAGCTATTTCGCGAACATCTACGCGCGGGTGGTAACTGGGCTCGAGCTTGGTGATGCGACCGGTGGCTTCAAGTGCTTTCGCAGGTCCGTGCTGGAGGCCATTCCTCTCGATGAGGTCCGTTCGAACGGCTATGCGTTCCAGATCGAGATGAGCTTCCGCGCCGTGCGAAAGAACTTCCGGATCGCGGAAATTCCCATCGTCTTCGTCGATCGGACCGACGGAGTGAGCAAGATGTCCAGGCACATCGTCCGCGAAGCGATCTGGATGGTGTGGCGGCTTCGCTGGTGGGCGCTGAGGGGGAGGGTGTGAGCGACCTCTCCGGGCTCGAGTTCTTCAAGATGAGCGGATCGGGGAACGACTTCGTCGTCGTGGACGCCCGAAAGAACGCGCATGAGGAGCTGCGGAGCCCCGAGGTCATCCAGCGGCTCTCGGCGCGCGGGACAGGGGTTGGCGCCGACGGCCTCGTCCTGCTCGCGGCTGAACCCGGGGCCGACTTCCGGATGATCTACTACAACGCAGACGGGTCACGGGCCTCGATGTGCGGGAACGCGGCGCTGTGCTGCACCCGGCTGGCAACGGAGCTCGCGGGGGGTAGTCCGCGCGAGCTGCGCTTCGCGACGGATTCCGGGATCGTCAGCGGCCGAGTGGCGGACCGGCGCCCCGAGATCGATCTCGCCCCGGTATCGGTGGTCCGGCCCGATGCGTCGGTGCCGCGGCGGGAAAGTGAGGAGCGGATCGGCTACGCGGTGGCCGGGGTGCCGCACCTGACCGTGCTCGTCGAGGACCTGGATGGCGCGGACGTCGCCGGCCGTGGGCGGGCGCTGCGCTTTGCGCCGGAGGTTGGGCCGGAGGGTGCGAACGCCAACTTCGTCGCCCGTGAGGGGCGCGGGTGGGCAATGCGGACGTACGAGCGAGGGGTCGAAGCCGAGACGCTGGCGTGCGGGACGGGCGCGGTCGCATCTGCCATTTTGATCCAGAGCTGGGGGCTCGCAGCGGGGCCCGTGGAGCTCCGGACCAGGTCTGGACGGGTCCTCTCGGTGAGGCTCCGCCGTGAAGGCGATCAGTGGATGCCGACGCTGGCAGGCGAGGGCCGGATCGTCTTCCGAGGCAGGCTGGCCGAACTCTGAGGGGTGGGGAGCCTCGGTTGTGTGAGCCGACCTCGAGTAGTTTCGAGCCGTGTCGGCGTTCGCCCGGGCTCGCCTCCATGGCGCCAGTGCTCACAGGCGCATTGAGTGCTTCTGGCGGCCCTGGGCGCCGCGACGGTCTCGCCGTCAGTGGTGGCTGACTGAGACCGGTGCTTGTCGCCGAGCCCTCGAGGTGGAACGCGCCGAGCCAGTCCGTCGTAGGTGGGAAACAATCCAAGCTGGCGCCTACAAATGAGTTAGGAGGTTTTCAACGAGTGGAGGAGAGAACTTCTCCACAGTTTTCACCCGAATGTAGTTTACATAATACATATTATACGTAGTATTGGCGGCTGACGAGCTCGGTCATCTCAGCCGCTCATGGACCCCGCTTGCCCGCCGTTCGCGTGCGCGGTCTCATTCTCACCGCCTTCGCCATCAACCCGACAGCTGGCGGAGCGCCGCCTCGCCGCTTCGGCGTCTCGACGTCGCCATTCGCAAGTCCGGGATGCGCAACGGGCGCTGACCC
>DASZNJ010000454.1:0-9892 GCA_035551575.1 Gemmatimonadaceae bacterium | reverse complement strand
CAGGGCGCAGGCGATGAGGGCGAGCCACGCGGCACGGCTCCGCGACAGGAAGAGCGCCGCGGCGACGAGGCCGATCCCCGCCGACCAGCGGGCGAAGGAAGGCCGGCTCGGCGCGGTGAGCGCGACGAGCACCAGCGCCGGCGCGGCGATGACGCCGAGGTGCGCCATGAAGTTGCGGTTGCCGAAGGTCCCGCCGGGGGCGCGGTTGAGGCTCACGTACTCCGTGCGCACCCCATAGGCCTGGAGGAGCGCCGTGATGGCACCGACGACCGCGGCGACGGCGAGCAGGGCGACGAGTCTGCGGCCGAGCCCGGCGCGGCTGACCGCCCGCGCGGCCCAGAAACACGCCGCCCCGGAGAGTGAAATCGCCACCGCCCGCCCGGCGAGCCACCAGTTCGCCGCGAAGATCGCCGAGAGCACTCCGAGCGCGAGGAAGCCGGCGAGGAACTGATCGACGCGGGCGAGGGAAAGGCGGCGCGCCCCCACGAGGACGGCGATGGAAGCGAGGAGCGCGGTCGCGTGCAGGACGAGCTCCTTCGGGACGAAGAAGCGGTCGAGGTCGAACTGCTTGTAGGGAAGCGCGGCCAGGACGACGAGCAGCCCCCCGAGCTGGAGGACCCGAAGGGCGATGCGCGCCCGGGCGGGGGCTCGCGGCGGGAGCGCGGACGATCTCATGAGCCCCAAAGATGCCACCCCGCCCCCTGCGGGCACAGCCCCGGGGGAAGCGCGATGCGCTCCCGGTGAGTTTATTTCGGCGTGTCGGCAGCGTCGGCGGCGCGGGACTCGCTATCAGGGTCCGTCGAGCACGCACACGATCCTCCCAAGACAAGTACACCAACCAGTGGCCACGAACGTACCGCCGGGCGCACCGCTCCTGACGCGCATCTTCCCGCGCGCCTCGCAGGGGCGTGACGAGCTTCTCGCCGGGCCGATCCGCGGCGAGCTGCTTGGCGCCGACCAGCTGGCGAGTCGCGCGCGCCAGCTCGCGCGGCAGCAGCGAATCGTCCCTCGCCCGAAGCGGCTGCGGCAGACGCCGCTCCTCATCCGGCTCAACGAGACGCGGGCAATCCTCGACGCGGCGCACGAGCGGCTCGCCGCCGCGTCCGACGCCGACATCGACGTCGGGCCCGCCGGCGACTGGCTGCTCGACAACTTCCACGTCGTCCAGGAGCACATCCGCGAGGTTCGGGAGAGCCTGCCGAGCGGGTACTACCGCGAGCTTCCCGAGCTGGCGACGGGGACGCTGGCCGGATATCCGCGCGTCTACGAGATCGCGATCACGCTGATCGCGCACACCGAGGCGCGGATCGACCTCGAGAACGTCAACCAGTTCGTCGGCGCGTACCAGGAGCGGGCGACCCTTTCGGTCGGCGAGCTGTGGGCGGTGCCGGCGATGCTGCGGCTCGGGCTGATCGAGAGCGTGCGGCGGATGACGCTGCGCACCGTGCAGCGGCTCGACGACGTCGAGCTCGCGGACAAGTGGGCGGCGCGCCTGCTCGCCAACGGCAAGCCGGTGCGCGGCACGTTAGGCGGGCCGCTCGACGAGTTCGTCCGCAACACCCCGCCGCTGACCCCGCAGTTCGTCGCCCGGCTGCTCCACCAGCTGCGGCTGGCGGAGCAGTCGTTCCCGGCGCTGCTCTGGTTCGAGCAGTGGATCGCCGAGGAGGGCCCGACCTCGGAGGAGGCTGTCGCCCGGTCGACCGACCGCCTGGCGCTGACGCAGGTGATGACGGCGAACAGCATCACCAGCCTGCGGGCGATCGCCCGCTTCGACTGGCGGGTGTTCGTCGAGCGGCAGAGCGTGATGGAGCAGGTGCTGCGCGGCGACCCGACGCGGCACTACACCCAGATGACGTTCCAGACGCGGGACCACTACCGTCACGTCGTCGAGCGGGTGGCGAGGCGGACCGGGAAGCGCGAGCAGGACGTCGCCCACGTCGCAATCGAGCTGGCGCGCAAGGCGAAGGCGTTCGCCTCCGACGACGAGCGCCACGCGCACGTCGGCTACTACCTGATCGACGAGGGGCGGGCCGAGCTCGAGCGGGTGACCGGCTACCGCCCGACGTTGGGCGAGAGCATCCATCGCGCGGCGCTTCGCCACCCGAACGTGATCTTCGTCGGCGGGATCCTCTTCACCACGGTGGTCGCGCTGGTCGCCGTGCTCCGCATCGCGGGCGTGCCGAGCGCGCACCTCGCCACCCTGCTGCTGGTCTTCGCCCTGCTCCCGGCGATGGACATCGCGGTCAACGTCGTCAACCAGCTGGTCGCGGCGTTCCTGCCGCCGCGCGTCCTGCCGAAGCTCGACCTCACCGGGGAGCTTGGCGTTCCCGACCAGTATCGCACGGCGGTCGTCATCCCGACGCTGTTCGGGTCGGTCGAGGCGGTGCGCGAGGCGCTCGACACGATCGAGGTGCAGTACCTCGCCAACCGCGAGCCGAACCTCCATTTCGCGATCCTCAGCGACTTCACCGACGCAGCGACCGAGACGCGGGACGGCGACGACGCGATAGTGGCCGCCGCTGTCGAGGGGGTGCACGCCCTCAACGCCCGCTACGCTGGCGGTGACCAGACGGCTTTCTACCTCTTTCATCGCCCGCGGCGGTGGAACCCGCAGCAGGGCGTCTGGATGGGGTGGGAGCGAAAGCGCGGCAAGCTCGCCGAGTTCAACCGGTTCCTGCGGCAGCCGGACGGGGCGGCCTCGAGCGCGGCCGACCCGACCCGCCCCGCCTTCTCGGCGGTGGTCGGCGACGTCGCGCTCCTCCGCAAGGTGCGCTACGTCATAACGCTGGACAGCGACACCGTCCTCCCGCCCGACGCGGCGCCGATGCTGATCGGCACCCTCGCGCACCCGCTCAACCGCGCGGTCTACGACCCGGCGCTGGGGAGGGTGGTTCGCGGCTACGGGATCCTCCAGCCGCGAGTCGGCGTGTCGCTGCCGAGCGCGCACCGGTCGTACTTCGCGGCGATCCATTCCGGGCATCCGGGGGTCGATCCATACACGACGGCGGTGTCCGACGTCTACCAGGACCTCTACGGCGAGGGGAGCTTCACCGGCAAGGGGATCTACGACGTCGATGCCTTCGAGCAGGCGACGCACGGCCGCTTCCCGGAGAACACCCTCCTCTCGCACGACCTGATCGAGGGGAACTACGCCCGCGCCGGGCTGGCCACGGACATCGAGGTCTACGACGACTATCCGACGCGCTACCTCACCTACACGCGGCGGAAGCATCGCTGGATCCGCGGCGACTGGCAGCTCCTCGACTGGCTGACGCCGCGCGTGCCCGGGCCTAACGGTCCGGAGCGGAACCGGCTGTCGCTGCTCTCCCGCTGGAAGATCCTCGACAACCTGCGCCGCAGCCTGACCGAGATCGCCCAGCTCGCGCTCCTGATCGCGGCGTGGACGGTGTTCCCCGGCTCGCCGGTCCGCTGGACGCTCGTCGCCCTCGGCGCAGTCGCCGCGCCGTGGATCATGTCGCTCTTCCTCGCGGCCGTGCGCCCCCCGTTCGACAAGAGCTGGCGCGCGTACTACGCCGCGGTCGGGCGCGACGCGATCACCAGCGTCCAGCAGATCACCATCGCCCTCGTCTTCCTCGCGCACCAGGCGTGGGTCAGCGCCGACGCGATCGGCCGCACGCTCTGGCGGCTGTTCGTCTCGCGGCGGAAGCTGCTCGAGTGGCAGACCGCGTCGCAGGTCGAGCGGATGGCCAGCGACGTCCACGGTGAGCTGTGGCGGAAGATGTGGCCCGCGGTCGCCATCGGCGGTGCCGTGCTGCTGATGGTGGCCGGCTCGGCGTATGCGCTCGTCACCGTCAGCGCGAGCACGGGGCATGCGGCCGCCGGCCGCGTCGACGCCTGGCGGCTGCTCCTCGTGTCGCTTCCGCTCGTCGCGATGTGGATCGGCTCCCCGGCCGTCGCCCGGGCGCTGAGCAAGCCCGCGCTTCGCCGCGGGCAGCGCATCTCGGCGGCGAACCAGGAGGCGGCGGTGCGCTACGCCCTCCTCCACTGGCGCTTCTTCGACTACTTCGTCAGCGAGGAGACCAACTGGCTCGCGCCGGACAACTACCAGGAGGACCCGACCCCGGTCGTCGCGATGCGGACGTCGCCGACCAACATCGGCCTCCAGCTGATCGCGATCGCCACCGCCGCCGAGCTCGGATTCATCTCGATCGAGGAGATGACGACGCGCCTCGAGCGCGCCTTCCGATCGCTCGAGCGGATGCGCCGGTATCGCGGGCACTTCTACAACTGGTACGAGCTCGAAGGGCTCGGCGTCCTCGAGCCGGCGTACATCTCGACGGTGGACAGCGGCAACCTCGCCGGCCACCTGATCGCGCTGCGGCAGTCGTGCCTGCACATCGCCGACCGGCCGGTGTCGAGCGCACGGCTCTGGCGCGCGCTGGCCGCCGCGCTGCACATCGCCCACGACCGCCTGACGACGCTGGCCACCTCCGGCGCCGCCGACACCCCGCTCAGCTTCGGCGCGGTCGCCGATGCCGCGAAGCTCGTCCGCGCCGCCCGCACCGCCTTCGCCGCGATCCACACCGACGCGCCGAGCGCGGCGGCGATCGCCGCGGTCGCCGCCCCACTCGAGCGGGCGCGTCTCGCGTTAGGCGCGTCCGAGCTGCCGGGCGAGATCCTCGACCCGGCGATCGAGTGGCTCGACTGGACGGCGAACCGCCTCGACGACGAAGCGACCCGCCTCGCCGCGGTCGCCGCCGCCCGGGCGGCGGACCCGGTCGCCAACATCGGGACGAGCACCGGCACGCTGCCCTCGCTCCGCGAGGTCGCCGCGACCTCGACCGAGGCGTCGCAGCTGGTCGAGCGCCTCGAGACCATCGCCTCGCGCGCCTACGCGTACGCGCTCGAGATGGACTTCCGCTTCCTCTTCGACGAGCGGCGCAAGCTCTTCTCGATCGGCTACCAGCAGCACACCCACTCGCGCGACGCGTCGTACTACGACCTCCTCGCGTCCGAGGCCCGGCTCGCCAGCTTCATCGCGATCGCCAAGAACGACATCCCGGTCGAACACTGGTTCCGGCTCGGGCGCACCCTCACCCACGCCGACGGCGCGACCGCGCTCGTCAGCTGGAGCGGGAGCATGTTCGAGTACCTGATGCCGGTGCTCGTCATGCAGTCGTTCCCGTTCACGGTGCTCGACCAGACGTATCGCGGCGCGGTCAGGCGGCAGATCGCCTATGCCGACGCCCGCGACGTGCCGTGGGGGATCAGCGAGAGCGCGTACAACCTGCGCGACCGCCACCTCACCTACCAGTATCGTGCCTTCGGCGTCCCGAACCTCGCGCTCAAGCGCGGGCTCGGCCGCGACCTCGTGATCGCGCCGTACGCCTCGGCGCTCGCCGTCCTCGTCGACCCGTCGAAGGCCCTCGGCAACATGGCGCGCCTCGAGCGCCGCGGCGCGTTAGGCAGGTACGGCTTCCTCGACGCGCTCGACTACACCCGGCCCGACCCGGGAGAGCGCTACGCGCTCGTGCGGACGTTCATGGCGCACCACATCGGGATGGGGCTGATCGCCCTCGCCAACGCGCTCCGCGACGGGCTCTGGCAGCGCCGCTTCCATGCCGATCCCCTCGTCCGCTCGGCCGAGCTGCTCCTGCACGAGCGCATCCCGCGCCGGCTGGTGCTGCAGGAGCCGCAGGAGGCGCGCCCCGACGAGGCGCTCCCCGACCCGGAGCTCGAGCGCCCCGCCGTCAGGCAGATCGACGCCCCCGACACGCCGCAGCCGCACGTCGCCCTGCTCGGGCACCTGCCCTACACCATCATGGTCAGCAGCTGCGGCGCGGGGTACAGCCGCTACGGCGACCTCGCGATCACGCGCTGGCGTGCCGACGGGACGCGCGACAACACGGGGCAGTTCTGCTACATCCGCGACACGACGCGGAAGCGCGTCTGGTCGGCTTCCCACCAGCCGACCTGCGCCCCCGCCGAGTGGTATCGCGCGCTCCTCGCCACCGACCGGGTCACCTTCCACCGCGCCGAGGACGGCATCGAGACGCGCACCGAGATCGCGGTCGTGCCGGACGATTCCGCCGAGGTCCGGCGGGTGACGCTGACGAACAACGGCAACGAGACGCGCGAGATCGAGCTGACGAGTTACGGCGAGATCGTCCTCGCCCCGCCCGACGCCGATCGCGCCCATCCCGCGTTCGCCAACCTCTTCGTCGAGACCGAGTGGCACGAGTGGTGTACCGCGATCACCGCGACGCGGCGCCCGCGCTCGGCCAGCGAGAAGTCGCTCTGGTGCGTCCACGTCGTCGATGCCGGCAAGGATCGTGTCGGCGCGGCGACGTGCGAGACCGATCGCGCGAAGTTCATCGGCCGCGGCCGGAGCACGCGCGATCCGGTCGCGCTCGACGGCGACGGGCCGTTGTCGATGACGACGGGCGCGGTGCTCGACCCGGTCTTCGCGCTGCGGACGCGGGTGACCATTCCTCCGGGGCGCTCGGCGTCGGTCGCCTTCACGACGATCGTCGCCGACAGCCGGGAGCGCGCCTTCCAGCTCGCCGACCGCTACCACCACCCGCACGCCGCGCAGCGCGCCCTCGATCTCGCCTGGACGTCGACACAGGTCGAGCTGCGCGAGCTCGGGATGACGCCGACCGACGCGGCCGTCTTCCAGGAGCTGGCCGGCTATCTCTTCTACCCGACCTCGACGCTCCGCGCGCCGGTCGAGGAGATCGTCGCCAACCGCGGCTCGCAGCCCCTCCTCTGGAGCGCGGGGCTGTCGGGGGACTGGCCGATCCTCCTCGCGACGATCGACTCGATGGAAGGGCTGCCGACGCTGCGCCAGCTCCTGCTCGCGCATCACTACTGGCGGCGCCGCGGGATGATGGTCGACCTGGTCGTCCTCAACGCGCACGCGCCGACGTACCTGCAGGACCTGAACGACAAGATCACCGCGGCGATCTTCGCGTCGAGCGATGCCGGGATGGTCGACCGCCCGGGGGGAGTGTTCATCCGCCGCGCCGACGTCCTTGGCGGGGACGCGCTGGCGATGCTGCGGGCGACCGCGCGGGTGCACATACCCTGCGACGGCCGCTCGCTCGCGCGCATCATCGACGCCTCGAAGACGAAGGAGGAGCTCGACGAGCTCGAGCTGTTCGGCGAGGATACGATCCACGCGCAGCGGCTGGCGGCGACGCAGGCCTCGCCGTCGGATACCCTCGCGCTCCAGCGCGCGCGACTGCACACCGTGCTGCGCGAGCCGCGGCATCCGGTGCCTGACGTTCCGGTCGGCTATCAGTCCGGTGACCCCGCCGAGCGCGACCTGCCGCATGGCGACGGCCGGGGCTCGCGGCATGGCGACCGGCCGACGCCGTCGGCGGGCATCCCCGTGCTCAGCGCCCCGGTCGAAGCGCCCCCCCTCGCCTTCGACAACGAGTTCGGCGGGCTGACGAAGGAGGGCGACTACTTCATCCGCGTGGCGGGGGACAAGGTCCCGCCCGCGCCGTGGGTGAACGTCGTCGCCAACGAGCGCGGCGGGTTCATCGTCAGCGAGCGAGGTGCGGGATGCACCTGGGCGGAGAGCAGCTTCTTCTATCGGCTGACCCCGTGGCAGAACGACCCGGTCAGCGATCCGCCCGGCGAGGTGATCTACCTCCGTGACGACGACAGCCAGGTCGTGTGGTGCGCGACACCGGCCCCGATCCGCACGGGCGCGCCGTACGTCGCGCGGCACACCGCCGGCGCGTCGTCGTTCGAGCACGTCCGCGACGGGATCGCCACCCTGCTCACGCTCGGCATCGACGAGCACGAGGCGGTGAAGCTCTCGACGCTGCGGGTCTCCAACCGCAGCGAGCGCCGGCGGCGCCTGACGATCACCTCGTACACCGAGTGGGCGCTGGGCGTCACCCGCGAGCACGGCCAGCACCAGGTGATCACCTCGTACGACGAGGAGAGCGGGGCGATCTTCGCCCGCAACACCTTCGACCCGAACTTCGCCGGGTGGCAGGCATATGCCGCGATCAGCGAGCCGGTCGCCCACTTCACGGCCGACCGGCGCGAGTTCATCGGCCGGAACGGAACGTTAGGCGCGCCGTACGCGATGACCCAGGGGGCGGCCCCCCTTGCCGGCGCGGCCGGCGGCGGGATGGACCCCTGCGCCGCGCTGCAGTGCGTGATCGAGCTCGTCCCCGGCGAGACGCGGGACATCGTCGTCATCCTCGGCGCGGCGGCGAGCGAGGAGGCGGCGCGCGCCGCCGTCGCGAAGCACCGCGATGCGAAAGGCGCGCGCGCCCGCCTCGCGGCGACGATCACGAGCTGGGAGCAGCGGCTATCGACGATCGCGGTCCGCACGCCGGAGCCGAGCTTCGACGCGATGATGAACCGCTGGATCTTCTACCAGGCGCTGTCGTGCCGGATGTGGGGCCGGTCGGCGCTCTACCAGAGCAGCGGCGCCTACGGGTTCCGCGACCAGCTCCAGGACTGCATGGCGTTCGTCTACGCCGAGCCGCAGCTCGCGCGCGAGCACATCATCCGCTCGGCCGGACGGCAGTTCGTCGAGGGCGACGTCCAGCACTGGTGGCACCCGCACAGCGGGCGCGGGGTGCGCACCAGGTTCAGCGACGACCTCGCCTGGCTGCCCTTCGTGGTCGAGCATTACCTCCGCGTCACCGGCGACGCGTCGGTGCTCGACGAGCAGGCGCCCTTCCTCACGATGCGCCAGCTCGGGCCCGACGAGCACGAGGTGTACGACCTGCCGCAGCCGAGCGGCGAGAGCGGAACCGTCTACGAGCACTGCCTGCGGGCGCTGCACCGCGCCTGCACCGTCGGCGACCACGGGCTGCCGCTGATCGGGATCGGCGACTGGAACGACGGGATGAACCGCGTCGGCGTGAACGGGAAGGGCGAGACGGTGTGGCTCGCCTGGTTCCTGGCCGCCACCCTCCGATCCTTCGCGGTGATCGCCGAGGGGCGCGGCGACAAGGCCGAGGCGAGCGCGTTCCGCGCGCAGGCCGACGCCTATGTCGAGGCGATCGAGGACACGTCGTGGGACGGCGCCTGGTACCGCCGCGCCTACTTCGACGACGGTACGCCGTTAGGCTCGGCGGCCAGCGACGAGTGCAAGATCGACTCGATCGCGCAGAGCTGGAGCGTGATCAGTGGCGCCGGTGCGCCCGAACGGCAGCAGCAGGCGATGCAGTCGCTCGAGGAGCACCTCGTCCGCAACGACGCGCGGCTGCTGATGCTGCTCACCCCGCCCTTCGACAAGACCACGCACGACCCCGGCTACATCAAGGGCTATCTTCCCGGCGTCCGCGAGAACGGCGCGCAGTACACCCACGCCGCGCTCTGGGCGGTGCTCGCCACCGCCCTGCAGGGCAAGGGTGACCGCGCCTTCGAGCTGTACCAGATGATCAATCCGTTGTCGCACGCCTCGACTCGCGCCGACGCCGAGAAGTACAAGGTCGAGCCGTACGTCGTCGTCGCCGATCTCTACACCGCCGAGGGACACCTTGGACGCGGCGGCTGGACCTGGTACACCGGCTCGGCGAGCTGGATGTACCGCGTCGGTCTCGAAGCGATCCTCGGCTTCAGGAAGCGCGGCGACAAGCTGGCGATCGAGCCATGCCTGCCGTCAGCGTGGAAGGAGTACACGATCGAGTACCGCCACCTCTCGAGCAGCTACACGATCACCGTGAAGAACCCCGACGGGGTGCAGCGCGGGCGGTCGGAAGTCGTGGTCGACGGCGCAGCCACTCCCGACGCGCACATTCCGTTGCGCGATGACGGCGCGCACCACGAGGTGACTGTCGTGCTGCACGCGCAGTAGATCCCGGGAGGGGGGAGAACTGCGGCTGGTTCATGACACGAGGTTCGGCGGTTTCGGAGGGACGACCAACGGCGGGCGCTCTCTCGCCAACCGGAACGG
>DASZNJ010000453.1:0-2857 GCA_035551575.1 Gemmatimonadaceae bacterium | reverse complement strand
CTCCCCGCCGGCTTCAACCCGCGCTCCACCAGCAGCGCCTCCACGCTCGGATCGCGCCCGCGGAACGCGCGATACATCTGCGCCGCATCTTCGCTCCCGCCGCGCGAGAGGATCATGTCGCGGAAGCGCTGGCCGTTCGCGCGCGTCATCCCGCCGTGCTCGACGAACCATTGATAGGCGTCGTCGTCGAGCACTTCGCTCCAGAGGTACGAGTAGTAGCCGGCTGCATAGCCGCCGCCCCAGATGTGGGCGAAGTAGGGGGTGCGGTAGCGCGGCGGGACGGCGGGAAGATCGACGTTGAAGCGCTTCAGTGCCGCGGTCTCGAACGCGTCGACGTCCTGCTGCGGCGCGTCGGCGGGGAGGTCGTGCCAGGCGAGATCGAGCAGCGAGGCGCTCAGGTACTCGGTCGTCGCGAAGCCCTGGTTGAAGGTCTTCGACTTCCTGATCTTGTCGAGCAGCGCCTGCGGCATCGGCGCGCCGGTCTGGTAGTGCTTCGCGTAATTCGCGAACACGCGCGGCTCGAATGCCCAGTGCTCGTTGAACTGCGAGGGGAACTCGACGAAGTCGCGAGGCACCGAGGTCCCGCTCAGGCGCGGATAGCGCGAGTTCGAGAACATGCCGTGCAGCGCGTGGCCGAACTCGTGGAACATGGTCGTCACGTCGCTGGAGCTGAGCAGCGCGGGCTGCCCGGGCGCGGGCTTCTCGAAGTTGGCGACGTTGAACACCACCGGTCGTGTGCCGAGCAGCGATGACTGGCTGACGAAGGCGCGCATCCACGCGCCGCCCCGCTTGTTGTCGCGCTTGAAGTAGTCGCAGTAAAAGAGCGCCGTCGACTTCCCGTCGGCGTCGAACACCTCGAAGACGCGGACGTCGGGCTGGTAGACGGGGATGTCCTTGCGCTCCTTGAACGTCAGGCCATACAGCTGGTTCGCCGCGTAGAAGACGCCGTCCTTCAGCACGCGATCGAGCTCGAAGTACGGCTTGATCTGCGACTCGCCGAGATCGTACTGCGCCTTGCGCACCTGCTCGGCGTAATACTGCCAGTCCCACGGCGAGAGGGTGAAGCCGCCGTGCTGCTGGTCGATCAGCTTCTGCATGTCGGCCGCCTCGACGCCGGCGCGCGCCGTCGCCGCGGGGACGAGGTCGGTCAACAGCTTGAGCGCCGTCTCCGGCGTCTTCGCCATCTTGTCGTCGAGGGTGAACGCGGCGAAGGTCGGAAAGCCGAGCAGCTTCGCGCGCTCGGCGCGGAGCTGGGCGAGACGGCGGATGATCGCGCGCGTGTCGTTGCTGTCGCCGCGGTCGGCGCGATGGATCGACGCCTCGAACAGCCGCTGGCGCAGCGCGCGGTTGGAGAGCGATGCCTGCGCCGGCTGCTGGGTCGTGTTCTGCAGCGGGATGACGAACTTGCCCGTCAGCCCTCGCGAAGTTGCCGCTGCCGCGGCGGTCGCGATCTCGGCGTCACTGAGTCCGGCGAGCTCGCTCCTGTCGTCGACGACGACCGCGCGCGCCTTGGTCGCAGCGAGCAGCTTGTTGCCGAAGTCGGTCTGCAGCTTCGCCTGCTCCTGGTTGAGCGCGCGCATCTTCGTCTTGTCGCTCTCCGAGAGCTGCGCGCCGGCGCGGATGAAGTCGCGGTAATAGCGCTCGACGAGAAAGACCTGCTCGGAGTCGAGCCCCGATGTCCTGCGGGCGTCGTAGACCTGCCTGACGCGCTGGAACAGCTTGTCGTTCAGGTAGATCGCGTCGCTCAACTCGGCGAGCTTCGGCGACTCCACCTCTTCGACCTTCTGCAGGACGTCGTTCTTGTTGGACGACGTGAGGGCGAAGAACACCGCCGAGACGCGGGTGAGGAGCGCGCCCGAGCGCTCCATCGGGAGGATGGTGTTGTCGAAGGTGGGCGGCGCCGACTGGTCGGCGATCGCGTTGACCTCGGCGAGGTTCTGCCGAATCCCTTCCTCGATCGCCGGCTGGTAGTCCGTGTCGCGGATCCGGTCGAACTGCGGCGCCTCGTAGAGGAGTGGGCTCGGCCGAGCGAACGGGTTGTCGCTGCTCAGCGACGACGGCGCGGCGGTCGCGACAGGCGCCGGGGTCACGACGGCCGTGCGCGGATGGGCGCAGGACGCGAGGGCGAGGGTGGCGGCGAAGAGCGGGAGGCAGAATCTGCGCATGGTGGTCGTCATGAGGGTCTGGCTGAACGGGCGTAGCGGTTCACCGGGCCGGCGTCGAGCCGGGGATTCCGGTGCAACGAGATTGTCACCGCGGCGTGGGGACCGGAAGGGGGAGGCAGATCGCCCGCGCGCTTCGAGCGGCACGTGCGATGAATTGCCGCGGCGTGCAGCGATCCGATGTAGCGAGGCTACCCGTCGCGGCCAGTTTGCCCGAGGCTCCCGCGAGACGTCCGTCCCAGGCGGAGGCGGATACCATTGACACACAACCCATAGGTTGTAGCTTGAACCGGGCGCCATGAACTCACGCGAGGTGATCGAGGCGCTCGAGGCCGACGGGTGGGCCGAGGTGCGAGTGAAAGGGTCCCACCATCAGTTCAAGCACCCGAAGCGGAAGGGCACCGTGACAGTGCCCCACCCCGAGAAGGATTTCCCGACCGGGACTCTCAAGAGCATTGAGCGTCAGTCGGGGGTGAAGCTCCGCTGACTCGCGCCCCAGACCGAGGTCATGCAATGCGCTACCCGGCAATCATCAGCCACGAAGACGGCGCGACGCTCGCCAGGTTCCCTGATGCGCCTGGCTGCCAGACGTTCACCCGACGCGGTGACGTCAGGGCACGGGCGAAGGAAGCCATCGAAGGGTGGCTCGAGGTGCAGCTCGAGGAACGTGTGTCTCCGCCAAGACCTTCGTCACG
>DASZNJ010000452.1:0-5940 GCA_035551575.1 Gemmatimonadaceae bacterium | reverse complement strand
CGGCCGCGGCGGCCGCTCGCACCTCGGCGGCACCGACCGCGCGCAGCGTCGTCGCGTCGCGCCAGGCGCCGGGGGCGACCTGGTAGAACCCGCGCGGCCGCGCGGTCGACGCCCCCGAAAGGGCCTCGAGCGCGGCGCGCGCATCGGGGTCGGGCGACGACGACACCAGCACCGCGACGGGAGCGCGCGTGACCTCCACGACCGTGGTCAGGGTGTCGTTGCGCGGCTCGACGTCCCCCGGGGAGCTCACCGCCGCCCGCAACAGCTCCTCGCGCTCCCCTCGCGGCGCGACGACGCCGGCGGCGAGCTCGCGCTCGGCGAAGCTGCCTAACGGTCCGCTGCGCGTCGTCGCCGTCGCGCCGCCGGGAAAACCGATCGTCACCGCGGCATCGGGCACCGGTTGGCCGCCGGCGCGGACGGTGACGCGAACCGGTACGGTGTCCCCAGGCGCCACGCGCGCGGGCGCGGCGAGGGAGACGACCGCGACGTCGGTGACCGGGGCACCCGGCGTGAGCGCCAGGCGGGTACCGGCGGGAAGCGCGCCGCCGTCGCTGAACTCCCCGTCGCTCACGACCACCAGGGCGCGATGTGCGTCGCGCGCGGCGTCGAGCACGGGACCGATCCTCGAATGCCGGTCGCCCGGCCGTTCGGGAAGCCTGGTGCTCAGGCGCAGCGAATCTCCGAAGAGGAGCATCGAGTCGCCGTGCGCCGTCGCGGTCGCGGCCGCGGCGCCTCGCCGCCATGCGCGCAGCGCGGTGTCGCCCCGCGTCCAGCTCGCCGAGACGTCGACCGCCACCAGGGGACGCTGCGGCCGCGCGCGGCCGCTCGGCGCCGCGAGGAGCATCGCCGCGACCAGTGCGGCGGCAGTCGCGCGCAACAATCCGGCGACGAGGCGTGCGTCGATCCCCAGCCACCGCGCGCCGGGCGCACCCGGCGAACCGCGGTCAGCGGAGCCGCGAAGGGACCGGCCGTAATGCAACGCGGCGATCATCAGACCGATGATCGCCGCCAGGAGCCAGCGCGTCATGTCCGCGCGGCCATCGTTCCGCGCACGAGGTCAGCGCAGCGCGAGCTGCTGGACGTCGGGGGTCCGGTCGAGCAACGCGACCATCTCGTCGCGCTGGGCCAGGAAGCGCCTGCGCTCGCCGCCCGGGATCGGGTCGCCGCCCTTCACCCGCAGCGCGACGCGCGGATCCTTCTGCACGCCGTTGACGATCACCTCGAAGTGGAGGTGCGGACCCGTCGAGAGCCCGGTCGTCCCGACGTAGCCGATCGTCTCGCCGATGGCGACGTGCTTGCCGGCGCGGATCCCTTTCGCGAAGCCGCGGAGGTGCCCGTGGCGGGTGATGTAGCCGTTGCGATGCCGGAGGATGACCATGTTGCCGTAGCCGCCCTTGCGACCGGCGAAGATCACCGTGGCGTCGCCGACCGCGCGCACCGGAGTTCCCGCGTTCGCGGCGTAGTCCGTTCCCATGTGCCCGCGGACGATCCCGAGGATCGGATGCCTGCGCATCCCGAAGACGCTCGAGATCCGGCGGAACGAGAGCGGCGCGCGGAGGAACGAGGCCCGCAGCGACTTGCCGTCGGCGTCGAAGTAGTCGCCCCCGACCGAGCTGCTGTGGAAGCGGACCGCCTCCACCGTCGAGCCGTCGTTGGTGAACGAGGCGGCGAGGATGTTCCCGACGCGCACCGCACCGTTGGGCCCGCGCTCCCGCTCGACCACCATGCGGAACTCGTCGCCGACCTGCAGGTCGCGGCTCATGTCGATCCGGTATTCGTAGATGTCGGCGAGCGTCCACGCCAGCTCGGCGCGCGCGGCGCCGGGGAGCACGTTCGCCGCCGCCGAGTCGAGCGCCTCGTAGAGCGTCGAGGAGATGCGCCCGGCGACCGTCAGCGTGTCGGTCGTCCATGGCAGCCGCTGCTCGTCGCCGACCCAGACGCCATTCGTGCGCGTCAGCTTCACCAGGTGGTCGACGGCGAGGTGAAAGACGATCTCCGAGGGAACCGAGTCCTGCGCGGTCGAGCTGAAGGTGATCGGCATTCCGGCGGGCACCTTCCGCGGGTCGAGCATCTTCGCGGCCGCGAGCGCCTCGCGGGCGATGACCTCGGACACCCCGCTGCGGCTGAGCACCCCGACGATCGTCTCGCCACGCGCGAGGGTGTCGGTGTGCTGGATGAGCGCCTGCACCGCCGGCGACGGCGGCTCGACGAGCAGGCGGCCGGGAGCGGGGGCGTCCACCGCGGGAGTAAAACGCAGCGCGGCGGCGGCGAGCATCGCCACCACCGCGTAGCTACCGGAACGTGCGACCCAGGTCTTCAATCCATCTGCCTCCGAATGAACGTCGGGATCTCCATGTCGGAGAGATCCTGCGACGGGGCCTGCGGGGCCTGTGGCTGCGCGGGCAGTGGAGTGTTGCCGCGTCTCGGTATGTCAGACGACGGAGTCGCACGCGGCGTCACCGAGCTGACCCGCTGCGGGCGGCTCGGGAACGGGATCACCGGGGCGCCCTTCGGCGCGGTGATCGGCTCGGAGGCGGCCCCCCCGAGCTGCATCGCCTTGTCGAATCCCGTCGCGATCACGGTGACGCGGATCTCTCCCTGCATCGCCGGCTCGTGGACCGCGCCGAAGATGATCTCCGCCTCGTCGCCGACGGCGTCGTGGATGATCTCGTTGATCTGGTGCACCTCGCCGAGGGTGAGGTCGGCACCGCCGGTGATGTTGACGAGGACGCCGGTCGCGCCGGACACCGAGACGTTGTCGAGGAGGGGCGACGCGATCGCCTGCTGCGCCGCCTCCATTGCCCGGCTCTCGCCGCGGCCGATCCCCGTGCCCATGAGCGCCGAGCCGCCGGCCTGCATCACGGTGCGGACGTCGGCGAAGTCGACGTTCACCAGTCCCGTCACGCTGATCAGCGAGGAGATGCCCTGCGTCGCGTGGAGGAGGACCTCGTCGGCCTTCTTGAGGGCGTCCTGGAAGGGGATTCCCTTCCCGACGACCGCGAGCAGCCGCTCGTTAGGCACGACGATCATCGTGTCGACGTGCTTGCGCATCTCGGCGATGCCGAGCTCCGCCTGCCGCATGCGCTTCCGCCCCTCGAAGAGGAAGGGGCGGGTGACGATGCCGACGGTCAGGGCGCCGACTTCGCGCGCCAGCTCGCAGATGATCGGAGCCGCCCCGGTCCCGGTGCCCCCTCCCATGCCGCACGTCACGAACACGAGGTCGGCGCCGCTGAGGGCCTTGATCACCTCGTCACGGTTCTCGTCGATCGCCTGGCGCCCGATCTCGGGGCGCGCGCCGGCCCCGAGCCCCCGCGTCAGCTTCTTCCCGATCTGGATCTTGATGTCCGACTTCGAGCTCAACAGCGCCTGCGCGTCGGTGTTCACCGAGACGAACTCGACTCCCTCGAGGTGCTCCTCGATCATCCGGTTGACGGCGTTGCCACCACCGCCGCCGACGCCGACGACCTTCATCCGCGCATTCTGTGACGCGTTCTCTTCGAATTCGAAGATCATTGCGGAAGAGCCTCTGTGCTACGAGGGAAAGCGAGAGCCAATCGCGAAGGGTCCGTCCTGACCGGGGACGGCAAAGCATGGCGCTGTGGATAAGTCGCGCGCCAGTGGTGGGACGAAATTCCGGCGCGACGCGAATCTAACAGCTTTTTTCTCCAAGACCATACCCGCAGTTGTGACGAGCCATCCCGGAAAAGATTTCAAACTTTCTTGCCTGGAAGTTATCCACACGACTGCCGTGGATATCAGGAAATTGATCGGCGCACCGCTTTTTACGACCGGTCCGCCGTTCGCCGGCAGCCTCTCGCGTCGAGCGACTCCGTGGAAAAACGGCGTCGAGGAACCGCTCCCTCGACGCCGCTGCTCGACGCTGACAGCTGATGGCTGATCGCTGATCGCTGATGGCTCTCCCGACGAGCGCCGGGAACACCGCCCCGCAACAGCGGTCCCCGCCTCGACGAGCCGGCCCCTAGAAAAAGTCCTGCAGCCAGTCCTTCACGCGGCGGGCGAAGCGGTCGACGTTACCGTCCCCGGCGCTGCGCGCCGCTCCGCGCGCGTTCGCCGTCGCGCCGTTGATGTGCAGCCGGTGCGCGCCGTACTGCGCGAGGCCGACGACCGTCGCGAAGCGCGGCGAATCGACCGAGTCGCTGAGCCCTCCGACGTTCTCGATCGGCGAGCCGACGCGAACCCCCGTCCCGAACGAATCCGACGCCAGCTCCGCGGCGCCGGTCATCGCCGCCGCGCCGCCGGTGAGCACGATCCCCGCCGACAGCTTGCCCGCGAAGCCGGCGTTCGCGATCTCGCGCGAGACGAGATCGAAGATCTCGTCCATCCGCTGATGGATGATGTGCGCGAGCAGCTCGCGCGGGATCTGCCGGTCGCCCTGCGCGAGGGTGCTCGGCAGCTGGATCGTCTCCCCGAACTTCACCATCGGCTCGTAGGCGCAGCCGTACTGCTCCTTCAACCGCTCGGCATCGGCCTGGGTGACCCCGAGCCCGTGCACGATGTCGCTCGTGACGTTGTTCCCGCCGTAGTTGATCGTGCCGAGGTGGCGGATCTTTCCCTCGTGGAAGATCGCGAGGTCGGTGGTCCCGGCGCCCATCTCGACCAGCGCGACGCCGAGCTCCTTCTCGTCCTCGGTGAGGACGCAGAGCGCGCTCGCCAGCGGCTCGAGCACCAGCTCACGGACCTCGTAGCCCGCGCGCTCGACGCTCTTGCGCAGGTTCACCGCCGGCGAGCTGCCGATCGTCACGAGGTACATCTCCACCTCGAGCCGCATTCCGATCATCCCGACCGGATCGCGAATCCCGTCGTTCTTGTCGACCGAGTATTCCTGCGGGATCGCGTGGAGCAGCTCGCGGTCCTGCGGGATCGCCTGCGCGCGCGCGACCTCGTTGGCGCGGTCGACGTCGGCGCGCGTGATCTCGGCGCCATTCACCGCGACGATCCCGCTGCTCGTCATCGCCTGCACGTGCTCACCGGCGATCCCGGCGTACACCGCCTCGACCTCGACGCCCGCCATCCGCTCGGCGTCCTGCACCGCCTTGCGGATCGACCGCGTCGTCTCCTCGATGTCGGCGACGACGCCGCGGCGCATCCCCATCGTCTTCGCCTGGCCGACGCCGAGGACGCGGATGGTCGGATGCTTCGGCAGGTCGCCGACGACTTCGGCGATGATCGCGGTAGTCTTCGCGGAGCCGATGTCGAGTCCAGCTACCAGGCGTTCGGGATTCATTGCAGGCGGGCGATGACTTGGTCGCGGTATCGGAGATCGAGCTCGGCTACCGCAAGATGGCGCCGCGCGAGGTCGTCTTCAACCGGTGTGACTTCAGCGAGGCGATCGGCGGTGACGGTTGCCAGTGCGCGGACGCGCACGGCCGGTAGACGAACGAGCAGCTCGTTTCGTCCCTCGCGCCGCACTTCGCTCACCCGGTTGAAGAGCGTCGGGTACTCCGCGCGCAGCTCGGCGAGGAGCCGTGCGACCATGGTGTCGCGCGAGGCGACGATCGGAAGGTCGAGCTTCGTCGCCGCGGGGTCGATGGGGAGCGGCATCCCGTGCCCATCGATCACGGCGAACCCCTTCGCGTTGGGGACGAGCGCGACCGGCAGGTTCTCCTGCACCCGGACGACGAGCGTCGCCGGCAGCCTGCGCGAGATTGTCACCGAGCGGATCTGCGGATGGCTCATCAGCCGCGCGGCGAGGGGGGACGCATCGTCCCACACGTTCGCCGTCGAGTCGACGCGGAGCTTGGCGAGGACCTCGGACGGCGTCAGGTAGACCGCGCCGCGGATCTCGACCTTGCGAACCCGGAAGAACTCGAGCTTCCGGAAGAGCGCGGGGGCCGTCCAGGGGAGCGAGAGCATCAGCACCGCGAGGACGCCGGCTGCGGTGACGCGCAGCCAGCGCCGCCCGCGAGGGGGGGCCGCGGC
>DASZNJ010000451.1:0-4983 GCA_035551575.1 Gemmatimonadaceae bacterium | reverse complement strand
CGGCTGGTTGGCGCCATCGCCAAGCGCCAGGCGATTACCAATCCGCAGAACACCATCTACTCGATCAAGCGCCTGATGGGCCGCAAGTACGACGACCCCGAGGTCAAGCGCACGATGGGCATGGTGCCGTACAAGATCGTCCGGGCCGACAACGGCGACGCGTGGGTCGAGATGGGCGGCAAGAAGTACAGCCCGCCCGAGATCAGCGCGATGATCCTGCAGAAGATGCGCACCGACGCCGAGGCGTATCTGGGCGAGCACATCTCGCAGGCGGTCATTACTGTACCAGCCTACTTCAACGACGCCCAGCGCCAGGCGACCAAGGACGCGGGGAAGATCGCCGGGCTCGACGTCCTGCGCATCATCAACGAGCCGACCGCGGCGGCGCTCGCCTACGGCCTCGACAAGAAGAAGGACGAGAAGGTCGCGGTCTTCGATCTCGGCGGCGGCACCTACGACATCTCGGTGCTCGAGCTCTACGACGTCGAAGGGTCGCGCCAGTTCGAGGTGAAGTCGACCAACGGCGACACCCACCTCGGCGGTGACGACTTCGACCAGCGCGTCATCGACTGGATCGTCGCCGAGTTCAAGAAGGACCAGGGGATCGACCTCGCCAAGGACGCGATGGCGCTCCAGCGGCTCAAGGAAGCGGCCGAGAAGGCGAAGATGGAGCTGTCGACCACCCAGTCCACCGACATCAACCTTCCGTTCATCACCGCCGACGCGAGCGGGCCGAAGCACCTCAACTACTCGCTGACGCGCGCCAAGTTCGAGCAGCTGGTGGATGACCTGATCCGGCGCACGATCCCGCCGATGGAGAAGGCGCTCAAGGATGCCGGCCTGAAGCCGGAAGAGGTCGACGAGGTGATCCTGGTCGGCGGCTCGACGCGGATGCCGAAGATCCAGCAGATCGTGAAGGACTTCTTCAAGAAGGATCCGCACAAGGGCGTCAACCCCGACGAGGTCGTCGCGATCGGCGCGGCCATCCAGGGCGCGGTGCTCACCGGGGAGCAGAAGGACGTACTGCTGCTCGACGTGACCCCGCTCTCGCTCGGCATCGAGACGCTCGGCGGCGTGACCACGGTGCTCATCCCGCGGAACACGACGATCCCGACGAAGAAGACCGAGACCTTCTCGACGGCGGACGACAACCAGAGCACGGTCGAGATCCACGTCCTGCAGGGCGAGCGCGAGATGGCGCGCGACAACCGCACCATCGGCAAGTTCCAGCTTTCGGGGATTCCACCCGCTCCGCGGGGGATGCCGCAGGTCGAGGTCACCTTCGACATCGACGCCAACGGCATCCTTCACGTCGCCGCGCGGGACAAGACGACGGGCAAGGAGCAGAAGATCCGGATCGAGGCGTCGAGCGGGCTGTCGGACGCCGACATCGACAAGATGGTGAAGGACGCCGAGAAGTACGCCGCCGAGGACAAGCAGCGCCGCGAGGAGATCGACACGCGGAACCGCCTCGACAGCATGACCTACGAGGTCGAGAAGAACTCGAAGGAGTGGGCGGACCGGCTCAGCGCGGAGAACAAGTCGAAGCTCGAGTCGGCGGTCGAGCGGGCGCGGAAGGCTCTCCGCGGCGACGACATGAGCGAGATCCGCTCGGCGCAGGAGGAGCTGACGCGGGTCTACTCCGAGGCGGGGAGCTCCCTCTACGCGCAGAGCGCGCAGCAGGGGTCGCCCGAGGGACCGGGCGCCGGTCCGACGGCCGGGGCGCAGCCCGGCGAGACGAAGCCCGCGGACGATGTCGTCGAGGCGGACTACGAGATAGTCGACGAGAAGAAGTAGGGCGGACGGGTGATCGCGATGGGCACCGGCAAGCGGCCGGTGCCCATCGCGCTTGCGGCCAACGCTTCGGGTGCAATTGTTGTATCGTCAGGAAGGGGCCCGCGCGCTGACCGGCGGGTCCGTTGTCTCCGCCCGCAAACTGGTTGGGGCGTTCGCGGTGTCATACGGCAGCACTGGCCGCGGCCGCCGAGTGCCGTTGGCGGTGGCCACCCGCTCGTGCGGGAAACACGCGAGAGGGCTCGCGTGTATATGGGGTACGGCTCACACATCAGGTGCAACTTCGTATGGGATCTTCGGTCTCGCGGACTCGCTTCGGCGCCGCCGTCGCGGGCGCATTCCTCGGTGGTCTTCTCGTCGCGTCCGCGCTCGACTGGACGCATCTCGGCTTCGCTCAGCAGTCGAGCGGCTCGAAGCCTCCGGCGCAGGAGGTGAAGTCGCTGGCTGACGCGAGCAACGCCTTCGTCGCAATCTCCGAGCACGTCACGCCGTCGGTCGTCTCGATCCAGGTCGAGAGCACCCAGCGGCGCCCGTCGCTCCGCGGCCGCAACGTGCCGCCCGGGCTCGACGACTTCTTCCGCCAGTTCGACAACGGGCCGCAGCGCCCCGAGCCGGTCGAGGCGAGCGGTTCCGGCTTCATCGTTTCGAAGGACGGCTACATCCTCACGAACAACCACGTCGTGGCCGATGCGGACCGGGTGACCGTCAAGCTGACCGACGGTCGCGAATTCACCGCCAAGGTCATCGGCAACGATCCGACCACGGACGTCGCGGTGATCAAGATCAACGCGAGCAACCTTCCCACGGCGGCGCTCGGCGACGACAACACCGCACGCGTCGGCGAGTGGGTGCTCGCCATCGGCAACCCGCTCGGCCTCGACTTCACGGTCACGGCGGGCATCGTCAGCGCCAAGGGGCGCGCGGTGCGAGGACTCCTCCCGAGCCAGTACGCGATCTCCGATTTCATCCAGACCGACGCCGCGATCAACCCCGGCAACTCGGGTGGCCCGCTCGTGAACAGCCGCGGTGAGGTGATCGGCATCAACAGCGCGATCGCCAGCACGACGGGCTATTACTCCGGCTACGGCTTCGCCATCCCGATCACGCTCGCGAAGGACGTGATGCAGGACCTGATCAAGTACGGGAAGGTTCGCCGCGCCGCGTTAGGCGTGTCCATCCAGGACGTGGACGCCGAAGACGCGCGCGCCGCCGGCCTCCCCGACATCGCCGGCGTGAAGGTCGGCGGCTTCTCCGGCGACGACTCGCCGTCGCGGAAGGCGGGGATCGAGCCGGGCGACGTGATCGTTTCGCTCGACGGTCACCCGGTCGACCGGGTCAGCACCCTCCAGCGGCTCGTCCGCGCGGCGGGGCCGGGTCAGACCGTGAACGTCGGCGTCGTTCGCTTCGGGGCGAAGAAGACGTTCCCGGTGAAGCTCATCGCCGTGCCGGACGAGGAGTCCGTCGCCTCGCGCGGCAGGGCGAGCAACAGCGGGGCGCCCGAGGCGGTCAGCTACGACAAGCTGGGCGTCGCAGTCGCGCCGGTCCCGTCGGCGCTGGCGCAGCAGGCGGAGCTCGGCGACCAGTTCCGACGCGGATTGCTCGTGACTGACGTGAACACGGCCGGGCCAGCGTACAAGAAGCTGATCGAGGAGCGCGACATCATCGTCGAGGTCCTCAACCCGCCGCCGCGGCGCGCCGTGACGTCGCAGGGTGAGCTCGACAAGGTCATCAACGGCCTGAAGAGCGGTCAGTACGTCACCCTCCTCGTCTACAACATCGATGGCCGGGCGACGAGGGTGGAGAGCCTGCGCGTCCAGTAGGATGGGTCGCGCCATCGCGTGACATGACGCACGCCGGCCGATGGCCGGCGTGCGTCGGTTCGTTTCCGGGAGGGTTCGATGCGCTATCGCCGCTGTGTGCTGCCCGCTGCCGCGGTCATCATGTCGGTGGGAAACGTCGCGTGCCGCAGCTCGGGCCGGAGCTCTGACCTCGAGCCCCTCGACGGGATGGCCGAGAGCGCGGGGGCGGTGATCCCGGTCGAAGTCCAGAACGACAACATGCAGGACGTGAACGTATACGTCGTGCACGGCGGGCTGCGGAGCCGTGTCGGGATCGCCGGTGCTGCCTCGGCGACGACCTTCGTCTTTCCTGCCCGCTACTCGGCCGGCGCGGTCACGGTGCAGCTGCTCGCGGTGCCGTTGATCGGCGGCCGGTTCGGCTTCCGGCACAGCATCCTTTCCGACCCGATCACCGTGCACGCGGGGCAGAAGATCCTGTTCAACCTCGAATCGGATCTCTCGCGTTCGACCATCGGGGTGTACGCGCTCGACGTGCTGCAGCCGCCCGACAGCAGCAGTGGCCGCGGGACGACGGATTCGTCTACTGCGTTGGCGGGCCGGAGGTAGGACTCGATCCGCCGTTCGAGCCGCCACCGAAGGCGGCGCGCACGAGGGCGACGAACGCGACGCCGCCGGCGGCAGCCGCGGCCGTGCGCAGGGGTGAGATCCGGCGTGCGCGCGTCGAATCCAGGAGCGCAGTCCCGATGGTGACGCGCTCCCCATTCCATTCGCTCGACTCGCCGCGAGTGGATGCGGACTCACGCACGCTGATCGTGAGCTGCGAGTCGTTCGCGGCCACGATCTCGCCGGTGAGGCTCCGGACTGACGGACCGACGAGCGCCGTCAACTCGGCTCGCCCCCGGTCGTTGAGGAACAGGCGCGCACCATCACCAGGCGCGGGCGGGTGGTCGACCTGGGCGTAGACGTAGCACCCGGCTGTCAACGGAAGCAGAAGGAAAGTGGTTCGACGCATCGTTCATCATCCAGGGCGGGCCGCCGTTCGCGGGGGTATCGCTGGTGACGAGACGGGGCCGGGAGATGAGCATCCCGGCCCCGCACCGTCAGCCACGCTGCGACCTCGAGTTACCGATACTGCGCGGTCGGCGCGCTCAAGGCGCGCCGACCGCCTGTCCCCTGCAGGCCGCGGCTGCAAAGAGCGTTCCGCCCGCCAGATCGTTAGGGTTGAAGAGATTCTGCACGGCCGGGGTGTTCGGGTTCGCGTTGGCCTCGTCCGAACCGTAGTAGACACGGCGCGGGATGATGCTTCCGCCCCCGACCGGCGCAACGTTGGGGTAGCAGGTCCGTGCATACAGCGCGATGACCTGGATGTTCTGGAACAGCGCGATGTATT
>DASZNJ010000450.1:0-4702 GCA_035551575.1 Gemmatimonadaceae bacterium | reverse complement strand
CTCTCACACCTCACTACGCGGAGCCCTCTCACACCTCACTACTCAGAGCAGCGTGACACCTCTCTACTCGCCGAGTAGTGACAGCTCGCTACTCGCCGAGCCGCGACACAGCTCTACTCACCGAGCAGTGACACCTCGCTGTTCGTCGCTCCGTAGCGGTAGAGCTTCGCGTACAGCCCGTCGCGCGCGATCAGCTGGTCGTGGGTGCCCTGTTCGACGATCTCGCCGTGCTCGAGGACCAGGACCCGGTCGGCGCGGCGGACGGTGCTGAGGCGGTGGGCGATGATGAGCGTGGAGCGGCCGCGGAGGAGCGTTTCCATCGCCTGCTCGACGAGTCGCTCGCTCTCGGTGTCGAGGCTCGATGTCGCTTCGTCGAGGATGACGAGGGCGGGGTCCTTGAGGAAGATGCGGGCGATGGCGAGGCGCTGGCGCTGGCCGCCGGAGAGCTTGACGCCGCGCTCGCCGACGCGGGTGTCGTAGCCCTCGGGGAGGCGCTCGACGAACTCGTGGGCGTGGGCGGCGCGGGAGGCGGCGCGGAGCTCGGCGTCGGTCGCGTCGTCGCCGCCGATCCCCGGGGCGGCGTAGGCGATGTTCTCGCGGACCGTCCCGCTGAACAGCGTCGGCTCCTGGGGGACGAGGCCGATCGAGCGCCGCAGCTCCGTCAGGCCTAACGCGCGGACGTCGTGGCCGTCGAGCGTGATGCGGCCGCTCGTCACGTCCCAGAAGCGGGGGATCAGCGAGGCGACCGTCGTCTTGCCGGCGCCGCTCGGCCCCACCAGCGCGACGACCTCTCCCGGCGCGATCTCGAAGCTTACCTCCCGGAGCACGTCCGGCAGGCCGTCGGAATAGCGGAACGACACGTCCTCGAAGCGGAGGTGGCCGCGCACCGGCGCCGCCAGGTGCGCGGGGTTCGGCGGATCGGCGACCTGGGGTTCGGTCTCGAGCAGCTCGAAGACGCGCTTCGCCGCCCCGACCGACTCCTGGTAGTTGCCGAAGAGCGAGGCGAGCGCCCCGACCGAGGCGGCGATGGTGAAGGCGTAGAGCAGGAAGCCGACGAGAGCCCCGGCGGTCAGCTCTCCGGAGAGGACGAGCCGGCCGCCCTGCCAGAGCACGATCACCACCGCACCGAAGGCGACGAACGTTATGACGCCGAAGAAGCTCCCGCGGATCGTCGCCCGCTTCACCGCGGCGGTCACCGCTTCCCCCAGCTTCTCGTCGTAACGGCGGACCTCCTCGGCCTCACGGGTGAAGCTCTGGACGACCCGGATCTGCGCGAACGCCTCGTTGGCCGCCGCCGTCGCCTCGGCGATCCGGTCCTGCACCCCGGTGCTCGCCCGGCGGAGCATCCGGCCGAAGATGAACGCGGCGCCGATGACGATCGGGACGACGGCGAGCGTCGTCAGCGTCAGCTGCGGGTGCGTCTGCGTGAGGAGGATGATGCCGCCGATGAGGTAGAGGACCTGGCGCGCCAGCTCGGAGATCTGGTGGCTGAGCACCGCCTGGAGGAGCGCGGTGTCGGTGCCGAGACGACTCGTCAGCTCGCCGCTCTGCCGGTCGGCGAAGAAGCCGGGGGAGAGGCGGACGAGGTGCGCGAACAGCTCCTTCCGCAGCCCGGCGATCACCCGCTCGCCGGTGGCGCTGAGGAAGTAGACCTGGACGAAGTTGAGCACCGCCTGCGCCGCGAACAGCCCGAACAGGCCTAACGCGATGCGGTCGAGGACGCGGCGGTCGCCGCGCACGAAGGCGGCGTCGAGCAGGTACTGGACGACCCGCGGAAAGGCGAGCCCCGCCGCCGAGCTGAGGATGAGGCAGATCGTCGCGATCGACAGCGCGCCGCGGTACGGCTTGAGCCGGGGCAGGAGGCGGGCGAGCGGGCGCGGGGAGACGAGGCGCTTCTTCTTCGGCGCTTCGTCGCTCTCGGGCGGCTCGGGGATCACCGATGTCGTCACGCGCCGACCTGGCGGTCCACCGCCATCGCCGCGAAGAGCAGCGCGAGGTAGAGGAGGGAAAAGCGGTACGCGGCCCAGGCGACCGTCCCGTGGTCGCGGGCGCGGACGACCCGGACGACGTTCCAGAGGAAGAGCGCGCCGAGCACCACGGCGCTGGCGAGGTAGAGCATCCCGAAGATGCCTAACGCGACCGGGAGGACCGTCAGCGGGAGGAGGATGAGCGTGTACCAGACCATCTGCCGCTTCGTCTCCCGCTCGCCCCAGACGAGGGGCGCCATCGGCACGCCGGCTCGGCCGTAGTCGCGCGACTTGAGGAGCGCGAGCGCCCAGAAATGCGGGGGTGTCCAGTAGAACACGATCAGGAACAGGTAGACGGCCGCGAGGTCGATGCGTCCGGTCACCGCCGCCCAGCCGACGAGCGGGGGGAAGGCGCCGGCCGCGCCGCCGATGACGATGTTCTGCGGCGTGCTGCGCTTGAGCCAGCGCGTGTAGACGAAGACGTAGAAGTAGAAGCCGGCCAGCGCCATCGCCGCGGCGAGGACGTTGGCGAACCAGGCGAGGATGAGCGTCGCGGCGAGGGCGAGGGCGACGCCGAACGCGAGCACCGCAACCGGGAGCATCCGCCCGCTCGGGATGACGCGGAGCCGGGTGCGTGTCATCCGGTCGTCGATGTCGCGGTCGATGTACATGTTCACCGCGTTCGCCCCCCCCGCCATGAGGTAGCCGCCGAGCAGGACGATGAGGACGAGCGTCAGGCTGGGATCACCGGCGGCATACATGGGCGCGACCGCGGTGACGAGGAGCAGCGAGATGATCCGCGGCTTGGTGAGCGAGATCAGGTCGCGGATGAGCGAGGGGGTGCGTGCCGGGGCGGGCACGGGAGCAGGGGTGGCGCTCCCGGTCAAAAGTCCGCCCCGCGGGCGACGATCACCGCGACGGAGTGAGGGGGCGGGCGCTTGACCGCCGGCACGGGCTGCGCCGGGGTCACGACATGGCGCGGCAGCACGACCGGCGCGGGGGGCGACGACCGGGGATCAGCGCCGGGGCCGGGGAGCGGGGCGATGATCGCTTCCGGCTCGGGGAGGGGCGCGACGACCGCCTCGGCCGGGATCTCGCCACACGCGACCGAATTATTAACATAGTGCGAATAATTCGTCTCGGGCACCGGGCTCTCCGCCGCGGGGCGCTCGGGCGCCGGGGCGGCGACGGCTCCGTCCCCAGCGCCGGCGCGGGTGTCGGCGCCGGCATCGGCGGTGACGTCGACGACCGGTTCCGCAGCGACTCCAGCGGGGACCGCTGCCGCCGTCACGTCCACCGCCCGGACCGTCGCGACGTCGTCCGGCACGGCAGCTTCGGGCTCCGGCGTCACCCGAACCAGCGACTCGTCGAACCCCTCGGCGATCGCCTCGCCCTCGGCGACGAGGGCGGTGATCGCCGATTCATAGCTGCGCCCCGCTCGATCGAGCTCGGCGAAGCGGGCAACCGCGCTGGCGTCGATCGCCGGCGAGCTGACGATCAGTGAGGCACCGGTTGCCGGCTCGGTGCGGCGCACCACGCCGGACCCGAGGTCGCGGGCGCGGGGAACGGGAGCCGGGGTGCGGTCGGCGAGGTACGCGGGCTCCGGCCCGGCCGCGCGATGGGCGAGCAGCGCCCAGATGACGACGGCGATCCAGGCCAGCGTCCCGACCGCCTGGTGCAGCGACTGCAGCACCGGCGGAAGCCGCATCTCGACGAGCGCCGCGGCGACGAGGAGCTGGACGACGACCGCGGCTGACGCGAGGAAGATGGCACGCCTGACGACAGGGGCCACCGCCCGCTTCCGGACCATCATCGCCGCGCCGAGGACGTGGAACGCGAAGAGGAAGGCGAGGATCCGGTGGGTGAGCTGGAGGTGAACCAGCGCGCGGTCGGGGGAGCTGTAGATGCGGCAGTTCGGGAAGCCGAGGCAGGCGCCGGCCGCGCCAAGGTTGGCGGTGAGGGCGCCGAGGACGAGGACGATGAAGGCGAGGACGAGGCCGATCCGCGCCACGCGCCACGTCCTCGCGGCGTCCGCGCGCGAGGCGTCGTCGGCGCCAGCGGGCACCGCGCGCGGCGCGCCGAACCCGCCGCTGCTGATCGCGGTGGCGATGATCGCGGCAAGGAGCGTCATCGCCAGCGCGAGGTGGAGGACGATGACGATCGGGTTGAGCCGGAGCTTGATGGTGATGGCGCCGAGCAGTGCGGTCGCGACGACGACGAGGAAGGCAGCGACGGCGGGGCGCAGCGGGCCGCCGCGTCCGGCGACCCCCGGCTCGTCCCGCCTGCGCCAGGCGAGGATCGCGAGGGCGAGGGTCACCAGCGTCACGCCTAACGCGAGATAGCGGTGGCTGACCTCGATGACGAGGTCGGGACGCTGGAGGGGAGGGAGCCAGTAGCCGGCGCACTTCGGCCAGTGCTCGCCGCACCCCCAGCCCGAGCCGGTGATGCGGACGATCGCGCCGAAGACGATCTGCGCGAAGGCGATGAGGAGCGCGGTGTACGACAGCCGTCGGATGGAGTTCATCAATCGGTCATCGGGCTAGCGGGGGGGAAGCGCGCGCCAGGAGTGGACGAAGAGCAGGAGGAGCACGATCGCCGGCGTGACGACGTAGAGCAGCTCGAGCCAGCGGCGCGGTCGGGGGAGCGGTCGCGCATCGTCGACCTTCGGAAGGTCGAGCGGCGGGCCCGCATCCGCGGTCGCATCCGCGGTCGCATCCGCGGTCGCATCCGCGGTC
>DASZNJ010000449.1:0-4345 GCA_035551575.1 Gemmatimonadaceae bacterium | reverse complement strand
CCAGCCTCGCCGCCGCCGACGCCGCGCTCATCGTCTGCGACGTCCGGATGCCGGGGATGGACGGGCTGACCTTCCTCGACCGGTACCGCACCGCGGCCGGACGCGCGCTCGTCGTCATGATGAGCGCCTACGGCGACGACGAAGCGGCGGTCGAGGCGATTCGCCGCGGTGCGTACGATTACATCTCGAAGCCCTTCCGCGCCGACCAGCTGCAGCTCGTCATTCGCAAGGCGATCGAGCGTGAGAACCTGCGCAGCGAGGTCGCGCGGCTGAGCGAGGAGCTCGGCGCCCTCCGCGGCGCCGACGGCGTGGTCGGCCACAGCGCGGCGCTGCGAGACGTCGTCGCCATTGCGCGCAAGGTGGCGAAGCACCCGTCGACGGTTCTCGTCACCGGGGAGAGCGGCACGGGGAAGGAGCTGATCGCGCGCCTCGTCCACTCGTCGAGCCCGCGCGCGGCGGCGCCCTTCGTCCCCGTCAACTGCGCCGCGATTCCCGAAGCGCTGATGGAGAGTGAGCTGTTCGGCCATGCCCGCGGCGCCTTCACCGGCGCGTCGCAGGATCGGCACGGGCTGTTCGAGGAGGCGCACGGCGGGACGATCTTCCTCGACGAGATCGGCGAGCTCCCCCTCCCCCTGCAGGTGAAGCTGCTGCGCGTGCTGCAGGAGGGTGAGATCCGCCGCGTCGGCGACAACGCTTCGCGAACCGTGGATGTCCGCGTCGTTGCCGCGACCTCGCGCGACCTCGAGGCCGAGGTCGCGGCGGCGCGCTTCCGCGCGGATCTCTACTACCGCATCAACGTCGTGCGGCTGCGCCTCCCGGCACTGCGCGAGCGGCGCGAGGACATCGCCGACCTGGCGAAGCACTTCGCCGTGTCGCACGCGTCGCGCCTCGGGATGCCCGCCCCGGCGATCACCCCCGCCGCGATGCGCATCCTCCTCGAATACGGGTGGCCCGGCAACGTGCGCGAGCTGGAAAACGTGATCGAGCGCGCGCTCGTGCTCACCGACGACGCGCGGATCGATGCCGCCCAGCTTCCCGCGGAGCTGGGGCACGTGCCCGGGGCGGCCGCGCCGCCTAACGGCAACCGCGCCGGCGCCGCCGAGGACCTCTCCGTGAAGCGTCGCACCGAGTCGCTCGAGCGCGATCTCATCGCCCAGGCGCTCGAGCGCACCTCGGGGAACCGCACCCGCGCGGCGCAGCTCCTCGACCTCTCCCACCGCGCACTCCTCTACAAGATCCGCGAATACGGGCTCGAATAGCGTCCGCGGGTCGCAACGAAGTTGCAGCTCCGCAACTTTTTGCGGGGTGCGATCTCGCTCGTCTATGGGTAACTGCTTGATTCTACAGGACTTGACCGGTGGCACCGATCGCGCATTCACTGGGCGCGGCGAATACCCTGAGGTAGCAATGCAGAAGAACAAGCCAGGCTTCACTCTCGTCGAAATTCTCATCGTGATGGCGATCATGGGGATCGTCGCGATGATGTCCCTTCCCAAGCTCGGCCACATGAACGACCGCAACCAGATGCGGTCGGCGAAGGACGGTATCGCGGCGAAGCTCGCTGCCGCGCGCGCCGCCGCCATCGCGACCGGTCGCCAGTCGAGATTCTACGTCGAAGGCGATTCGATGCGCATGACGACGTTCAACGGCGCGACCGAGACCGCCAAGGGCACGACCGTCTACCTCACGCGCCAGTTCGGGGTGACCGTGCTCTCGCCGAATATTTCGATTGCGTTCGACGGCCGCGGGATGACGTCCAACTCCGGCAACATCGTCAAGTTCAAGCGGAACGCGCTCGTCGACTCGCTCTGCATCTCGCCGATCGGCCTCGTCAATCGACACGGATGTGCCAAATGACAAATCAGCAACCTGACGCGCCCCCGGCGGCGCGCCGCGGCTTCACCATCGTCGAGGTGATGGTCGCCATCGTCATCCTCTCCATCGGCATCCTCGCGCTCGCCGCGACGGCGGGCGTCGTCGTCAGGCAGATGACCGGTGCGGTTCACCAGTCGGTGGCCTCGACGATCGCCTATTCGCGGATGGAGCGCATCCGCTCCGGGAACTGCGTGGCGATGAAGGACTCGTCCGGCCCCGCGGCAGGCGTGAAGACCCGGAACGTCACCGAGTTCTGGAGGATCAAGGGCACCCCCGGCAGTCACATGCTGCTGGTGACGGACTCGATCGTGTTCATCGTCCGCGGCAAGCAGAAGTTCCAGAAATACATCACGGAGTACCCATGCGATCCAATCTGAACATGACCCCGCGCCGCGGTCTCTCGCTCGTCGAGATCATGGTCGCGCTGGTGCTTCTCGGCATCGTCGCGACCGGGATCATGACCGTCGTCATGCGGCAGCAGCAGTTCTACCGCAGCGCGACCGAAGTGATCGACACCCGCTCGCAGATCCGCCAGGCGGCGGCCGTCGTGCCCGTCGACATCCGCGGGGTATCGTCCGTCGGCGGCGACATCCTCAACATGAGCGATTCCTCGCTCGACGTGCGCGGCAACATCGGCAGTGGGCTCGTCTGCTCGCACACCGCGAACAGCGTCACCATCCCGCCGATCAACCTCGCGAACGGGCGGTACTTCACGACCTTCCTCACTCGCCCGCGGGTCCGCGACGTCCTCATCATCCTCGACGACAAGGCATCGGGCAACCAGGACGACGACTGGATCCCGTACACCATCGCGTCGATAGACTCGACGCTCATCGGCTGCACCTCGTTCACCGACGTGACGCTGGACGCGACCAGGTACCGCTACGTCTACACCTTCACGACGGACCTGAGCCCGACGATCGTCGATGGCGCCCCTCTCCGGATGGCGCGCGGGGTCAAGTACTCCATCTACAAGTCGGCCAGCGACGGACTCTGGTGGATGGGCTATCGCGAGTGCCGCGGGGACGGCTCCGGCTGCGACGCCGTCCAGCCGGTCTCCGGGCCATACAAGCCGTACGTCCCGAACGACACGGTCAACAGCGGGGTGAGCTTCGTCTACCGCGATTCCACCGGCGCGATCACGAGCGACAGGGGGGACGTCGCCCGCGTCGAGCTGTTCATCCACGGCCAGACGCAGGGCGCGGTCGCGCTCGGCGGCGGCAAGTCGAAGCCCTACAGCGACTACATGAAGGTCACCATCGCGCTGCGGAACCGGCAGTAGCCGCCGCGCGCCCAACGCTGGAGACACGCACCATGCGTACGCTATACAGGAACAACCGTGAGGGGATGGCGCTGGCGATGGCGATGTTCGCGATCGTCGTCATCGGCGCCCTGATCGCCGGCGCCTTCTTCGCCTCGAACCAGGACTTCAAGATCGGGCGCAACTCGCTCGTCGCGCAGCGGGCCTTCACGGCCGCCGAGTTCGGGTTGAACAAGACGATGGCCGAGTGGGACCAGTCGCTGAACCTCGCGATCAAGGTCGGCAAGGACACAACCTTCAACTACACCACCGGCGACGGCGGCTCGTCCAAGGTCCGGATCACGCGCGCCAACGACCTCACGTACTGGGTGGTGTCGGAGGGCGCGGCCGGGGTGAACACCCCGCTCGAGACCCGGCGCCGCACCAGCAGCGTGCTTCGCCTCGCCTATCCCGCGATCAAGTACGGCGGCGCGCTCACCCTCGCCGGCGGCGGTACGATCAAGGGGAGCTCGCAGGTCTACGGCACCAACGTCAATCCGACCGGATGGGATTGCGCCAACTACCCGGGGCGCGACACCACCGCCGTCGCCTACGGCCCGGCTTCCACGCTCACCGTGCAGAAGAGCAGCAACGCGATCGGAACTCCACCGACCTACGCGGACCCGAACGCCGGAACGGACGGCACCTACGTGAAGTACGGTGACGAGAGCTGGAACACCCTCGTCGCGAACGCCGACATCAAGCTCAATGGCGACCCGGGGACCGTGCTCCCCGTCCTCACCGCGGACGGAACACGGTGCAATACTTCGATCCCCACCAACTGGGGCGAGCCCCTTCGCGACGCCACGGCGGTGACCAAGTGCCAGAGCTACATGCCGATCATCTACGTCTCGACCGACGTGCACCTCAGCCAGGGGCGCGGCCAGGGAATCCTGCTCGTCGACGGCAGCCTCTACGTCAACGGCAGCTTCGACTGGTTCGGGATGATCATCGTCCGCGACCAGTTCACGAAGGCGAACGGCAGCGCGAACATCGTCGGCGCCGCGATGGCGCGTAACGCGAGCATCAGCGCCACGACCAACGACATTCTCGGTAACGTCACCTTCCAGTACTCCAAGTGCGCGATCGAGAGCGCGCTCCACGGCTCGGCGCGACTCGTCCCCGCGAAGAAGCGGGCCTGGGCGGAGATGTGGTAGACAGCTGACGGCG
>DASZNJ010000448.1:0-5056 GCA_035551575.1 Gemmatimonadaceae bacterium | reverse complement strand
CGTCGCGCATCATCGCCGTTCGACGACTCCGACCCCTGGAAGCTCGCCTCATCGAACGCCGTCGCGCATCATCGCCGTTCGACGACTCTGACCCCTTGAAGAAATGTGATCAGGCGGAGACGGCGCGCGTCTCCTTTTCCTTGACCACCCTCGCGATGAAGTCGGCGAGGGGCATGATCTCCTGCTTGTTCCCGGCCGCTCCGCGGGCGCGGACCGCGACCGTCCCCTGCTCCGCTTCGCGGGCGCCGATCACCGCCATGTACGGGACCTTCATAACCTCGCCGTCGCGGACGCGGTACTTGAGCGTCTCGTGGCGCGCGTCGAGGTGTGCGCGCAGCCCGGCCGCCTTCATCATGTCGGCGGCGGCAGCCGCCGCGGCGGTCACGTCCTCGCTGATCGGGATCACGCGCACCTGTTCCGGCGCGAGCCAGACCGGGAAGGCGCCCGCGTAGTGCTCGATCAGGCCGCCGACGAAGCGCTCCATGCTGCCGACGAGGACGCGGTGGAGCATGAAGGGACGATGGCGCGTGTTGTCGTCGCCGATGTATTCGAGCTCGAAGCGCTCGGGAAGGTTGAAGTCGAGCTGCACCGTCGGTCCCTGCCACTTCCGGCCGATCGCGTCGATCAGCTTGAAGTCGAGCTTCGGCCCGTAGAACGCGCCCCCCCCTTCGTCGATCGTGTACTCCTGGCCGCGCCCCTTCAGGACCTCGGCCAGCTTCTCCTCCGCCCAGCGCCACTGCTCCGGCTCGCCTAACGCCTTCTCCGGGCGCGTCGACAGCTCGATCGTGTACGGGTAGCCGAAGGTCTTGAGCATCTCGTCGACGAGGTCGAGCAGCCGCGCGATCTCGTTGTCGATCTGATCCTTCGTGCAGAAGACGTGGGCGTCGTCCTGGGTGAAGCCGCGGACGCGGAGCATCCCGTGCAGCACCCCGCTCCGCTCGTAGCGGTAGACGGTCCCGAACTCGGCATAGCGGATCGGGAGGTCGCGGTACGAACGCTGGTGGCTCTCGTAGATGCAGATGTGGCCGGGGCAGTTCATCGGCTTCGGGCGGTACGCCGCGCCCTCGACCTCCATCGCCCCGAACATGTTCTCCTTGAACGTCTGCAGGTGTCCGGAGATCTCGAACAGCTTCTCGCTGACGATGTGGGGGGTGTAGACCAGCTCGTAGCCGTGGCGGAGGATGAGCTCCTTCTCGTAGCTCTCGATCTCGTTGCGGACGATCGCCCCCTTCGGGTGCCAGAGGATCAGCCCCGCCCCGACGCGCTGGTCGGTGCTGAAGAGGTCGAGCGCCGCGCCCAACGTGCGGTGGTCGCGCCGCTTCGACTCCTCGATCCGGTGCAGGTACGCGTCGAGGTCCTCCTTCCTGAAGAACGCGGTGCCGTAGATGCGCTGCAGCATCTGCCGCTTCTCGTCGCCGCGCCAGTAGGCACCGGCGGCGTGCGTCAGCTTGAACTGCGCGATCCGCCCGGTGTCGGGGACGTGCGGTCCGCGACAGAGGTCGATGAACGGCCCGTCGGTGTACGTCGAGATGATCTCGTCCGCGCCGAGGTCCTCGATGCGCTCGAGCTTGAGCGGGTCGTCGGCGAAGCGCCGCTTCGCCTCGCTGCGGCTCACCTCCGCCCGCACGAACGGGAGCTTGTCGGCGACAACTTTGCGCATCTCCGCCTCGAACTGCTCGAGATCCTCGGGAGTGAACGGCTTGTCGACGCCGAAGTCGTAGTAGAAGCCGTCCTCGATCGCCGGCCCGAAGCCGATCTGGGCGTCGGGGCGGAGGCGGCGGACCGCGGTCGCGAGCACGTGCGCCGTCGAGTGGCGGAGCACGTCGAGCGCCTTCGGGTCCTTGTCCGTGATCACGCGGAAGGACCCACTGCGGCGGAGGGGGGTCATCAGGTCCTGCACCGCACCGTCGACCTCGACCGCGACCGCCGCCTGGAGGAGCCGCGGCCCGATGTTGCCGACGACCTCGCGCGGGAGCGTTCCCGGCGCGACCTCGCGGACCGAACCGTCCGGAAGTGTGAGCTTGAGCGGCGCGTCGGACGCGGCGGGTCGATCGATCATGAGATTCGCGGGGCGGACAGATTCGTGGGGTTCGGCGGCGTCGCGAGCGCGACGCGTGCGCGACGCGTGCGCGCTCGGCGGTGCGCGCTACGAGTTGATGAGCGGCGCGACCACGCGTCCGAAGCGGATGTACAGCCAGATGCCGAGCACGAGGACAACGGCGATCGCACCCCACACGACGAGCCGTGAGAACGGTACCGGCTCTTCCGGTGGCTGCGATTGCGGGTTCGTCATCGACGTGTGAGTGTGCCGGCGCTGGCTGGAGGCGCGTTTCTGGACGCGTTCGCGCGACGCGGATGACGGCGCCGCGCGACTTTCGAGTATCGGTAGGTGGCCTTGATCTTGCACCCCCTCGCGGGGGACAAGACGTGAAACTATAGTCACGCAACTCACTTCGCCACAGGTTCTTATGGCTTCCTTTCGCTATCGTGATCGCGGACCGTCGGGTGCTGGCCTCGCGATGAGCGTTGCCGCTGGTGCGCTGGTCGGTTTCGTCGCGGGCGCCTTCTTCGCGCAACGCGCCGGAGGGCTCGGTGCACTCACCTCCCGGCTGCGCGGAGCACTCGGCCGCGGGGGCGCGGAGGATCTCGACGCCGACGAGTTCGAGGAGGAGGACGACGACTCCTACGGCGAAGGCGACGAGTCGTACGTCGGCGCGTCGCTCGAGGAGAACGTCCTCGAGGCGTACATGAACGACCCGATCCTCAGCGAGCGCGCGGTGGACATCGGGGAGATCGGCGAAGGGATCATCGAGCTCGCCGGCTGGGTCGAAACCGAGGAGGAGGCCGAGCACGCGGTGACGCTCGCGCGCGGGGTCGTCGGCGTCGACACGGTCGTCAACCGGCTCAACGTCGGCGAGGAGGAAGAGCAGCTCGAGGAGAACTTCGAGCGCTACGCGGGTGGCGACGACGCGCTGAACACCGCGCGCTGGGAAGGGCAGCAGGTCGGCACCGGCGCGCGCCGCCAGGGCTCGTCGGCCGAGATCGACCGCCACGCCGACCCGCACACCGAGCTCCAGGAAAAGTGGCTCTCCGAGCAGGCCGCGCTCGAGAACGCGGCCGATGACACCGAGGGCCTCGCCGAGCGCCGTTCGCGCGCGAAGAAGGCAGCCAAGGGTGACCGCACCGGCGGTGCCCCGATCGCCCCGACCGGGGTCCCGAAGGGCGACCACGTCGCCGCACCGCTCGACTCCCCGGAGTCGAAGCCGATCGGCGAGCCGGGTTCGAACAACGCCCCCTACCGCGCCGATTGATCGACTGACGCGCTGACGCACGGCGGTTCGAGGGGTCGGGGCACCACGCGCATCGCGTGCGGTGCCCCGACCCCGCTGCTTTTCCCTCCGGCAGAGGGGTCGGATCGCTTCCGGCGACAATGGGCGGCCGGTTAGCTTGCAGCTTCCGGCTCGAGCAGCGTACCTCCGCACGCCTGATGACAGCTTCCGCCCCTCTGCCCCCGACCTCTTCCGGTAGCCAACCGGCGGAGATCCCCGCGCAGTACGATCCCGCGGCAACAGCGTCTGCACTCTATGCGGACTGGACACGCGGCGGCGTGTTCACGGCGCGCCCGGAGCGCACGACCCGGCAGGGCGGCCAGGCCGAGCCGTTCACGATCATGATGCCGCCGCCTAACGTGACGGCGATCCTCCACGTCGGGCACGGGCTGAACAACACCGTGCAGGACGTGCTGATCCGCTGGCGGCGCATGGCCGGCGACGAGGCGCTCTGGCTCCCCGGCACCGACCACGCCGGCATCGCGACGCAGAACGTCGTCGAGAAGCAGCTCGCCGCCGAGGGGAAGACCCGCTTCGACCTCGGGCGCGATGCGTTCGTCGCGCGGACCGAGGAGTTCGTGCGCACGACCGGGGGCGAGATCCTCGACCAGCTCAAGGCGATCGGCGCCTCGTGCGACTGGACGCGGACGCGCTACACGCTCTCGCCGGAGATGTCCGTCGCGGTGCGCGAGGCGTTCGTCCGGCTCTACGAGGACGGGCTGATCTACCGCGGACATCGCGTGATCCACTGGTGCTCGCGCTGCCTGACATCGCTCAGCGACGAGGAGGCGGAGCACGAGGACGAGGATGGCAAGCTGTATCACATCATGTACTCGCTCAGCGACGATCCGTCGCAGGGACTCACCGTCGCGACGACCCGGCCGGAGACGATGCTCGGCGACGTCGCCGTCGCGGTGAATCCCGAAGACGAGCGGTACAAGGCGCTGATCGGCCGCACGGTGACGCTGCCGATCGCCGGGATCGAGATCCCGATCATCGCCGACGAGTACGCGGACCCGGCGTTCGGCACGGGGGTCGTCAAGATCACGCCGGCGCACGACCCGAACGACTTCGAGGTCGGGAAGCGCCACAAGCTGGCGATGCCGGTGATCATGAATCCCGACGGGACGATGGGCGAGGGCGCCGACGCGAGCGGCCGCGTCCCGGCGCAGCTGCGCGGCGTCGATCGCTTCGCGGCGCGGAAGATGATCGTCGCCCAGCTCGAGGCCGAGGGCAGCCTGGTCAGGGCGGAGCCGCACCGACACGCCGTCAGGCACTGCTACCGCTGCGACACCGTCGTCGAGCCGCGGCTCTCCGACCAGTGGTTCGTGCGGATGAAGCCACTGGCCGAGCCCGCGCTCGAGGCGGTGCGGTCGGGGCGCACGCGGATCCTCCCCGAGCGGCACGAGGCGGTCTACGTGAACTGGCTCGAGGGGATTCGCGACTGGAACATCTCGCGCCAGCTCTGGTGGGGGCACCGGGTGCCGGTGTTCTACTGCGACAGCTGCGGCTGGGAGGACGCGCTGCGCGAGGACCCGACCGCGTGCCCGAACTGCAAGGGGGGCGTGCGCCAGGACGACGACGTGCTCGACACCTGGTTCTCGTCGTGGCTCTGGCCGATCTCGACGTTAGGCTGGCCGGATCGCGACGCGCGCGACCTGACGACGTTCTATCCCGGCGACGTCCTGGTGACGGCGCCGGAGATCCTCTTCTTCTGGGTCGCGCGC
>DASZNJ010000447.1:0-6316 GCA_035551575.1 Gemmatimonadaceae bacterium | reverse complement strand
GGAGTGCCCCACGAATTGGGGTCCACAGCACCTTAGATCCGCCACCGGGAGGTCGCGCCTTGATCGATCGTTGGCGGTGCCAAATTGTGGGAAGCGAGCCTTCGTCACACGGCAGGTGTCGGCGCAGGCGCCTTGGGCGATAGCTCCGCTTCGACGGATGGGGCGCCCTCTCCGCTCGTGGCAGCCAATGCTACCGCCTGCGTAAACGCCGCCCACCACACGGGTGGCACATCGCCCGGCTGCTTCCACGCCTCCGAGAATTTATATGCAACGAAAGGTTTGTCCGCGCCCGGCGCCGGGTAGCCCAGCGCGTCCTCGACGCACTCTTCTAGCACGCAGAGAGAGCCCGCGCCCCCTACCGCCGCGGCGATTGGCGCGTTGAATTTTTCCGCGCCTGCCTTCCCTCCATCTCGATCATGAATAACGAAGGGCGCGATGCCGAGAGCACGGAGATACTTCACTAAGGAGATGATCGAGGCTTTACCTCGAGCCTTAACTACCTGCACGCGGGCCAGCACCTGTCGGCGGCTCTCCTCAGGCAGGCATCGGAGACTCGCTTTGAACACGACTTCTTCGGTATCGCCTTCGACAACGACGATCCTCTCGGAGAAGAACACCCGGGAGAGTTCATCATCGAACAGCTGTAACATCTTCACGCGTCCCTTGTCCGGGTCCGCGAGGTTCTCGAGCCGGTCAGCCACGCCATAGTTCAGAGCCCCGATAGAGCCGTCCGATTGCAGGATCATTTTCGAAAGGCTCTGCCACGAACGACTGAGGTCAATCATCCACGGCGAGTGTGTCGTACAGACAATCTGGTCGGTCGCGCCAATCTCGTAGACAGTGTCCCGCAGCAAGTTCGCCGCGGACGGGTGCAGATAGAGTTCAGGCTCTTCAAAGGCCACCAGGAGCGGCCGTGTGCTCGCGTCCTTCGCCGCGCGCAAACGCGAGTGGTAACGAAGCATTGAGAACACGGTGGTCCGAAGCAGCCCTGTCCCCTGGCGGTCCACACCAGTGGCGGTGTTCGAGAAAAGCGATATGCTGTACTTCGGCTTTAGAATCGAGTTGAGATCATCGAGCGAAGGCTCGATCGACATACCGCAACCGGGAAACACTCCGCCGATAATCGCATTGACGTCGGCACACAATGTCTTGATTAGCGAGCCTTCGGTACTTGGCGCCATTGCCGACTCGAGTGCCTTGAGGCCGTCTCGAACAGCATCGGCGAGCGGATTCGTGGCGAGTAAGTCGTCGAACAATATCGATAGCACTTTCGCGATCAGCGTCTGCTTATTCGCGTCGCCGACCTCGCCGTGCGCGGTGAGTGGTGGTATGTGCAAGACTTTGGGGAGCCTAGATAAGACGTTCCCTTGAATGCCGCCGGGATTGGAGACCCATAACGGCGTGGCACCGGTGTCAAAGTCCGCAACTGCGTCGAGAATCTCGAACTGCCAATTCTTTTTTAGGCTTTTTTGAAGATCCCCGCCCGCGACCATGGCGACCGCGTCGTCGGGAACCCCGGCGCTGACCAAGTCCGCCCCCGTCTTCGCGCCCTTGTATTTGTCGTTCATCGACCACGGGTACTCGAGACATTCAACACGATCGAGGCCCGACTTCCCCGCCTTCAGCTTGTAGACCTTGCGATAGCGAAACTCGCCGTCGACGACACGGCCCTTAAACCCGCGAGCGGCTGCCACAGCGCCCGCGATATGGGTGAACGTCGCTTCCAGCGTGATCTCGTCAGCCTGAGTTCCCGAGTCGAGCATTCGAAAATCAGTCGCCGTTGGAACTTCCTGGTTCAGAAGCAACTCGATCGCTGATAGGACAGAACTCTTGCCATAGTTATTTTGCCCGATGAGAAACGATGCGCGGTCGAGCAGAACCTCGGCGTCCCTAATCCGACGAAAATTCTGAATTCTCAGTTTGGACAGAAACATTCGCGAAGGCCGGTTTAGGAATTGGTAATCAGTCGCGTTTCCACCGTGCAGAATGTGTCTAGCCATTCAGCCTTGCGCCAGAGCGTCGCGCGAGCGCGCCTAACGAGATCGCGCGGGCAGCACCCGTAGCCGCCTCCGTCGAGGGCGCCTAACGCCCCGTTAGGGGCTGCTGTTCGCTAATCGAACGCCTGCCGTCCGCGGTCGTCGCTATCCCCACTCCGGCGGCACTTGTGTCAACGCTCCTGCCAAAATGGGGTTGCCACGTGACCGATTGGGCGACGCACTCGCGTCCTCGCGCCTTGGCAGAACGAGCAACTGGAACTCTGTAACGTGGAGATGCTCTAGTGCGCGTCTCGCGATCAAGAGCCCTGCGCGGTCCATGGAGACGGGCGCACCGCTTGGCCGGCCAGATTCAGGCCCGGTCCTGCTACCCCTGCTGCTACCCAGCAACCCTTACCACACGACAATTTCCTTCGCGCCGTGACAACCGTGTACACAAAGACGCCCGCTTTCACAGAGGGAAAGCGGGCGTCGACATCACAATTGTTAATGAATAGCAGGGGCGGGACTCGAACCCGCGACCCCGGCATTATGAGTGCCGTGCTCTAACCACCTGAGCTACCCTGCCCCGATGTTTCTCACACTCCTCTACTCCACCTACAAAAACCGGCCGGCCCTCGCGGACCGGCCGATTTTCAATAGCGGGGGCGGGATTTGAACCCGCGACCTTCGGGTTATGAGCCCGACGAGCTACCAGGCTGCTCCACCCCGCGTCAGTTCTGATAATCTAGACACCCCGCCAACCAACGTCAACTCCTCACCCGCCCCCTACAGCACCTCCCCTCTCCCTACTCAGGGCACTTTCACACCTCCCTACTCAGGGACCTCTCACACCTCACTCGTCACTCGTCGTCGTTCAGTACGCCGGCCGCGCCTTGAACCTCGCCGCATCGATGATCGAGTACAGGTGCACCGCCCATCCCATCAGGATCACCCACAGCGCGCCGGCGAGCACGAACTGGATGATCGCCGCCACCACCCGTCCCTGCACCAGCTGCCCCAGCCCGGGCACGAAGAAGCTGCAGACGGCCGCGATGACGTTGCCTGTCGTTCCCTGCCCTTCCATGGAATCCTCCAGTGTGCAGTCGAGGAATGCTGCGCGACCCCCGCTTCCTGATACGCCTTCGACGACCGCCAGTTTCGCCGCTCAGCCCCGCGGCGGGCGATGCCCCGTCGCCCGCTCGAACAGCCGCGCCGCCCCGCGCTGCGCCGCCAGCTCGGCGAGACCGATGACGACCGCCGAGGCGGCGGTCCACCCGAGGACCAGCGGCAGGCTGGTCCCCCCGTCGAGCAGGTCGCGCGGCGGCTCTTCGTCGCGCGCCCGCTCGTAAGCCTCGTCGAGCAGCAGCGCGGTGCCGCGCGCCGCGACATAGCTGGCCGCGGCGGCGAGCGCGACCCAGGCAAGCCGCCGCCCGCGGCGGTTCCTGCGAGCGAGCGATGGACGGCGGTGGATCTTCCTCTTCTGCACTGCGCGCTCCGGGTGGCGGTTCACCGACGACAGCGCAATCACGATGCCGTCAGCCGCGCCGGGGCCGACGGGTTCTCATCTCTTCTCGCCCTGTGGCACCCCAGGCTCGGCGAACCGATACAGCATCTCCTTCTCCCCGCGCACCATCCCGAACTCCTCGCGCGCGATCCGCTCCTGCACCGCCGGGTCGGTCTCGATCGCCCGCTTCCGCCGCCCGAGCGAATCGACCACCCGCTGCAACGAGTCGATCTTCGTCAGCAGCGCCTGCCGACGCAGGCGCTGCTTCACCAGGTCCGTCGTGCCGTACTCGCCGCCCTGGATCGCGAACACCAGGGCCGCGGCGACGAGCGCCAGGATTCCGAGCTTCTTCAGCACGCGCCGTCAGCCCTGACGCTCGACCATCGGCTACAACCCGTAAATCGCGCCGCCCGGATACTCGGCGGCGTCGCCCAATTCCTCCTCGATGCGGAGCAGCTGGTTGTACTTGGCCACGCGGTCGGTGCGGCTCGCGCTCCCGGTCTTGATCTGGCCGGCGCCGGTCGCCACCGCCAGGTCGGCGATGAAGGTGTCCTCGGTCTCCCCCGAGCGGTGCGAGATCACGCTCAGGTACCCCGCCGCCCGCGCCATCTCGATCGACTCGAGCGTCTCGGTCAGCGTCCCGATCTGGTTGACCTTGATCAGGATCGCGTTGGCCACCCCGCTCTCGATCCCGCGGGCGAGGCGCGTCGTGTTCGTCACGAACAGGTCGTCGCCGACGAGCTGGCAGCGGTCGCCTAACGCCTGGGTCAGCTGCTCCCATCCCTTCCAGTCGTCCTCGGCGAGGCCGTCCTCGATCGAGACGATCGGATACTCCTCGAGCCAGCGGCCGTAGAGGTCGATCATCCCCTTCGCGTCCTTCGTCCCGGCGCCGCTCTTCTTGAAGGTGTAGCTGCCGCCGCCATAGAGCTCGCTCGCCGCGACGTCGAGGGCGAGCGCGACCTGCTTGCCCGGGGCGAAGCCGGCGCTCTCGATCGCCTCGATGATCACCCGCAGCGCATCCTCGTCGTCCTTGAGGTCGGGGGCGAAGCCGCCCTCGTCGCCGACATTGGTGCCGAGCTTCCGCTTGCTCAGCACCTTCTTCAGCGAATGGAAGACCTCCACGCCCATGCGCAGCCCTTCGCTGAACGTCTCCGCGCCCACGGGGACGATCATGAACTCCTGGAAGTCGACCGTGTTCGCCGCGTGCGCGCCGCCGTTGATGATGTTCATCATCGGCACCGGCATCACCCGCGAGAGCGGGCCGCCGAGGTAGCGGTAGAGCGGCATCCCGACCTCGGTCGCCGCCGCGCGGGCCGCGGCCAGCGAGACGGCGAGAATCGCGTTGGCGCCGAGGTTCCCTTTGTTCTCCGTGCCGTCGAGCTCGAGCATCGTGTGGTCGATCCCGATCTGGTCGGTGACGTCGAAGTCGTTGAGCGCCGGGGCGATCTTCTCCTCGATGTTCTGGATCGCGTTGCGGACGCCCTTGCCGCCGTAGCGCGCCTTGTCGTTGTCGCGCAGCTCGATCGCTTCGTGCTCGCCGGTGCTCGCCCCGCTCGGAACCGCCGCCCGGCCGATCACGCCCGAGGTGAGGATGACGTCGGCTTCGACGGTCGGGTTGCCGCGGCTGTCGAGGATTTCCCGCGCCGTAATGTCCAGGATCGTGCTCATAGAGTCGTGCTCATGGTCGTTGTTCGATACCGCGAAGAGAGACGAGTGATGCCGCCGTCGGCGGCGCTGCGGGACAGGAGCGTCAGGCCTTACAGGAAGGATGTCTCCTTCTCCGGGCGGTCGGCGTCGGTGGCGACGGCGTGCTCGCTGGTGTGAACGCCGTACTTGCTGCTCAGCTCAGCGGCCATCCGCTGCCAGACGACTTCCATCAGCTCGGCGCGCTGCTCGTAGCTGTAGCCGGCGGTGGCGACGGGCTCGAGGAAGTGGATATCGATCGTCCCCGAGCGGACGCGGAACGAGCCCTTTGGCTGGATGCCGATCGTGCCGTGAATGACCGTCGGGACGATGGGCGCGCCCGTGCTGATCGCGAAGACGAACGGTCCCTTCTTGAACGGACGGAGGTGGTAGTCGCGGCCGCGCGTCCCCTCGGGACAGACGACGACGCTGCGCCCCTCGCGCACCTTGTCGGCCGCGGCCTTGTAGGTGTCGAAGGCGGCGCGCCGGTTCGCCCGCTCGATGAAGACGATCCCCGCCGCGCGGCAGGCCGGGCCGAAGATCGGCAGCTTCTCGAGCTCCTTCTTCGCGACGAAGGTCACCCGCGGCAGCACCGCGCCGAGCGCGAAGACGTCGAACCAGCTGACGTGGTTGGCGACGTAGACCGCCGGTCCGTCGAGGATCCGGTCGGTGCCGTGCAGGACGATCTTCGCCCCCGCCGCCCTGCAGATGATCCGGGCCCAGCTGCGGATCCCCCACTGGTAGACGCTGTTCGCGCCGTCGGGAGCGCCGAGAAGCCCGGCGATGATCACCGTGAGGCCGATCGGCGGAGTGACGAGGACTATGGCGAGGGCAACGAGGAGGGCACGCATCAACTCGAAAGGTGATCGTGTCCCCTCTCCCGCGCAACGCGCCCGCCGACGTCCACGCCCGGGTTCTCGGGGGCGGCGACAGCGCGCGCGACGCCGATCGCCGTCAGCGCGAGGTCGTTCTCGCGCGCGAACGCCGTCGCGTCGAGCGCGTCCCCGCCGACGACGAGCTCGTATTCCTCCCCGCCCCGCAGCGCATCGTCGAGCGTCGCGCCCAGGGCGACCGGGACCGCGCCGTCGTCGAGAGCGATGCGGACCCCGCTCGCCGCCGCGAGGTGCGCCAGCTCGGCGAGCAACCCGTCGGA
>DASZNJ010000446.1:0-7890 GCA_035551575.1 Gemmatimonadaceae bacterium | reverse complement strand
GCGCCCGCCAGGCGCAGCGCCCGCCAGCGCCCGCTCGACGACGAGAGCCCCGCCGGGAGCAGCCGCTGGACGACCGGCTGGTTGCCGAGCCGCGCAAGCCGCTTCCCCCGGCCGCGCTGGATGCGGACGGCGAGCATACCTAACGCGACGGCGAGGAGCAGCGCGGCGGCGAGCGCCCACGGGCGGTCGAAGACCGAGAGCTGGCTCATGGCAGCGGGGCCTTCCAGGCGAGCAGCGCGAGCTCGGCCCCGAGCAGGAGCAGGGCGAGCCCGAGCGGCCACTCGTACTGCTCGGTGTACTTCGTATAGGTCCGCGACTGGACCGGGCTGCGCTCGAGCTGATCGATCTGCTCGAGGGTCCGCTCGAGCGCGGCGGCGTCGGTCGCGCGGTAGTAGCGTCCACCGGTCGAGGTCGCGATCTCGGTGAGGAGCGCGTCGTCGATGCGCACCGGCTGGTACTCGAAGCGCAGCCCGCCGATTCCCCGCCCGACCGGGACGCGCGCCATCCCGACGCTGCCGACCCCGATCGCGTAGATCTTGATCCCGAACGCCTTCGCCGCCGTGCCGGCGGTGCGCGGGTCGATCGAGCCGCGGTTGTTCTCGCCGTCGGTGAGGAGGAGGATCACTCGCGACTTCCCCGGCGAGCGCCTGAGCCGGTTGGCGGCGGTGGCGATCGCGGTCCCGATCGCCGTGCCGTCCTCGAGCTGCCCGGGCTGCAGGTTGGCGACCGCGGCCGACATCACGGGATAGTCGGTCGTCAGCGGCACCTGCGTCAGCGCCTCGCCGGCGAACGCGACAAGGCCGAGGCGGTCGCTGGTGCGCAACGCGACGAACTTCCGGACGAGGTCGCGCGCGACCTCGAGCCGGTTCTGCGGCTGGAAGTCCTCGGCCAGCATCGAGCTCGAGATGTCGAACGCGATCATGATGTCGATCCCCTGCGAGGTCACCTCGTGCGACGTCGCCCCGCTGCGCGGCTGGGCCAGCGCGACGATCACGGAGGCGAGCACCAGGTTGCGCAGCACGAAGAGGGTGCGCGCGATCCCGCGCCCCGCGTGCGGGCCGCGAGCGAGCGTCGGGACGCGCGAGTAGACGATCGCTGCCGGGCGCCGCCGCCGGCGCCAGACCCACCAGAGGGGAAGGAGGAGCAGCAGCAGCAGCACCCAGGGGGCGCCGAAGCGGAAGGCGGAGAGCGCGTTCACGCCGCCTCCTTCCCCGCTGCCGCGGGTCGGGGCGCGAGGGCGGTCTCGACGTCGCGGGCGATGCCGCGGGCCTCCCTGCCCAACGCGCGGGCGTGGTCGGGGGTGAGCGGGCGGCGGGCGAACTTGACGAGATCAGCCTCGTCGAGCAGCGCGGCGAGCCGCGCGTGCGGGACGCCGCGCGAGGCACGGAGCGCGGCCGCCAGCTCGGACGACGTCAGCGACGCCCGCGCCTCGGGGAGCTTGAGGGCGAGGTAGTCGCGGAGGACGTCGACCATCAGCGCGACGTGCCGGCCGCGCTCCCCCGCGTCCACCAGGCCCAGCGACTCGATGCGCCCGAACTCGCGCTCGGCGAAGGCGAGCGGGTCGATCCGCGCGCCGGCGCCCGTCGCGCGGCCGCGGCGCCGCCACCAGAGCCAGGCGAGCACCCCGATCACCGCCAGGGCGAGCAGCAGCGGCCACCACTTCTTCCACCATGGGACTGCGACATCCACCGGCGGACGCGCCGGCTTCGGGACGCGGAGGGTCGTGTCAGCGGGGAGCACCGACTTCACGTGCAGCTCGACGGTGGACAGCGAGAGATGCCGCACCTCGCTGCCCAGGGTGACGACGACGTCGCCGAGTCCGGCCGCCACGTTGCCGACGTCCCAGGCGACGAGCGTGTAGGCGGCGGTCTGGTCGACGCCGCCACCGGCCGCCGCGTTGCTGCCGACGGTGCGCGAGGCGATCGCGGCGACCGGAGCCGCCGAGTCGGGGCCGGCCGGGAAGGCAACCGTCGCACCGGGGGGCGCGGCGACGCGAACGCGGATCACCACCGGGTCGCCGACCGTGACGGTGTCCGGCTGCGCCGAGACGCCGACGCGGACCGCGGCCAGCGCGCTCCCCTGGGCCGCGGCGACGCACGGGGCGAGCACGAGCAGCGCGCCGCCTGACGCGCGGGCGAGTGACGAGCGGGTCATCGCCGTTTCCGTGTCGCCCGGTTGCGGAAGAACTTGAGGAGGGGCTCGACGTAGCCCCCGTCGGTGCGGACGACGATCTCGTCGATCGCCAGCCGGCGGAGAAGCTTCTGCCGCGCCGCGGTCTCCTCGGCGGTCGCCGCCGCAAAGCGCCTGCGGACGTCGCCGTCGCTGGTGTCGACGTCGATCGTGTGACCGCTCTCCGGGTCGACGAAGCGCACGAGGCCGATGTCGGGCAGCACCCGTTCGCTCGGGTCCTCGACCGTTATGGCGACCACGTCGTGCCGCTGCGCGAGCCGCTTGAGCGGCCGCTCGATCTCGGCGTCGAGGAAGTCCGAGATGATGAAGATGATCGTGTGCTGGCGGAGCATCCGCGCGAGGTACTGCATCGCGCCGGACACGTCCGTCCTCGACCCCGTCGGCTCGAAGGCGAGGAGGTCGCGGATGAGGCGGAGCGCATGGCGGCGCCCCTTCTTCGGCGGGAGCACGTGCTCGACGCGGTCGGTGAACAGCATCGCGCCGACGCGGTCGTTGTTCCGGATCGCCGACATTCCGAGCACGGCACCGAGCTCGCTCGCCAGCTCGCTCTTGAACCGCCCCTGCGTCCCGAACCGTTCCGATCCCGAGAGGTCGACCACCAGCATCACGGTGAGCTCGCGCTCCTCGACGTAGCGCTTCACGAAGGGGCGGCGCATGCGCGCGGTGACGTTCCAGTCGATCGATCGGACCTCGTCGCCCGGCTGGTACTCGCGAACTTCGGCGAACTCCATCCCCTGCCCCTTGAACACCGAGTGGTACTCCCCGGTGAACACGGAGTTCACGAGCCCCCGCGTGCGGAGCTCGATGAGCTTCACCTGGCGCAGGATCTCGGGTGGGACGCCCGGGCTCTTCTCCGCTGTCCCGCTCGCGCGCGCCGCATCCGCCGCGCGCGACGGAGCGACGCCCCGGCTCACGGGCTCTCGATCTTGTCGAGCACGCGGCGCACCACCTCGTCGCTGTCGACCTCTTCCGCCTCGGCTTCGTACGTCGTGATCACGCGGTGACGAAGCACGTCGGGGACCATCGACTTCACGTCGTCGGGAGTGACGAAGGCGCGGCCGCGGAGGAAGGCATGCGCGCGCGACGCCTGCGCCAGCGCGATGGTCGCGCGCGGGCTCGCCCCGAACTCGATCAGCGGCACCAGCTCCTTGAGCCCCGACTCGGCCGGACTGCGCGTCGCCTGGACGATGTCGACGATGTAGTCGACGATGCGGTCGTCCATGTACAGCTCCGTGATCCGATGCCGCGCTTCCATGATCGCTCGCGGCGTCGCGACGTGGTTGATCGCGATCGGGTCGCCGCTCGCCATCCGGCGCATGATCTCCTTCTCCTCGTCGCGCGTCGGGTAGCCGACGCGGAGCTTGAGCATGAAGCGATCGACCTGCGCCTCGGGGAGCGGATACGTTCCCTCCTGCTCGATCGGGTTCTGCGTCGCGAGGACGAGGAAGGGCTCCTCGAGCTTGTACGTCGTCCCGCCGATCGTGACCTGCTTCTCCTGCATCGCCTCGAGGAGCGCCGCCTGCACCTTCGCCGGCGCACGGTTGATCTCGTCCGCGAGGATGATGTTCGCGAAGATCGGCCCCTTCTTGATGTTGAACTTCCCCGTCGACTGGTCGTAGACCTGCGTGCCGAGGACGTCGGCGGGGAGCAGGTCGGGGGTGAACTGGATCCGCTGGAACGTCGTGTCGATCGTCTCGGCGAGGGTGCGCACCGTCAGCGTCTTGGCAAGACCGGGCACCCCCTCGAGGAGGACGTGACCGCCGGTGAGCATGCTGATGAGCAGCCGCTCGACCATGTACTCCTGCCCGACGACACGCTTGCCGACTTCACGCAGCACACCTTGCACGAGCGCGGTATCCGCCCCGGGCGCGACCTGAGTTGACACGATTGTTCCTCGTTGAAGTGCAGCTGCCGGCCCTGCTGGTGGTGCCCCTTCTTTCAAGATCGAGGCCGGGCGGGTGGGCGTCCAGCCGCCGTGCTGGCGACGATGGCGTCAATGACCTTCCGCTCGCGCGAGAGCATCGGTCGCGTCGCCCCGGTCGGGAGGTCTCCGAGGTCGACCGGCCCGAACTTCGTGCGCAGCAGCCCGAGGACCTCGAGGTCGAGCGCCTCGCAGAGCCGTCGGACCTCGTGCGTCTTCCCCTCGCGGATGGTCATCGCGAACTCCCAGACGCCGCGCCGCAGGTTGCGGATGGTGATGTCCGTCGGCTTCACCACCCCGTCGTCGAGGCGTACCCCGCGCTCGGCGAGACGTGCCGCGCTCTCGGCGTCCCCGCGCACCGTCGCGATGTAGCGGCGCTCGACCTCGCGGCTCGGGTGCGTCAGCGCGTGCGCGGCATCGCCATCGGTGGTGAGCAGGAGCACCCCTTCGGTCATGAAGTCGAGCCGCCCGACGTAGACGAGCCCCGGGACGTCGCGCACCATGTCGAAGACGGTGCGCCGCCCGGTGCCATCGGGACGCGACGTGAGCACGCCCGCCGGCTTGTTCAACACGTACCAGACGTGCTGCTCGCGCGGCGCGGCGATCGGCTTGCCGTCGACGAGGATCTCGTCCTTCGCGGGATCGACGCTCTGTCCCGTCCTGGCGACGGTGCCGTTGATGGTGACCCGTCCGGCGGCGACCAGCTCCTCGGCGCCGCGGCGCGACGCGACGCCGGCGCGCGCGAGGGCGCGCTGGATGCGCATCGACTCGCTCACGCGGCTCCCGGTGCTGCGGCCGATGCGGTGGCAGCCGGCGCGATCGCGGGTGCGCTCGCGGCAGCGAGCGGTTCGGGGACGAGTGGCGCCGCACTGCGGAGCGCGACCGCCAGCTCGTCGGCGCGGGGCAGCTCGTCGAGGTGGCGCAGCGCGAACTGCTCGAGGAACGCCGGCGTCGTCCCGTAGAGGAGCGGACGACCGAGCCCTTCGCCGCGACCGACGACGTCGATCAGCCCGCGCTCGTGCAGCGACTTGAGGACTCCGCCGACCGCGACGCCGCGGATCTCCTCGATCTCGGCGCGACCGATCGGCTGCCGATAGGCGATGATCGCCAGCGACTCGAGCGCGGCGGCGGAGAGCCGCTGCGGCCGCGCGGCGAGCTGCGCGCGCTCGATGGCCTCGGTGTACTCGGCGCGGGTCAGGATCTGCCACCCCTCGCCGATCTCGACGAGCTCGACGCCATGGCCTTCCTGGTCGTAGTGCTCGCGCACCTCGTCGAGCGCCGCGCGGAGCGCGGCGGGGGAGGACTCGGGATCGAGCGCCGCAAGCTCGTCGAAGGGAATCGGGCGGGCGCTCGCGAAGAGCGCGGCCTCAAGCAGCTTCGCCAGCGATGTCACGGACTATGTCCAGGGATGCAAAAGGTCTTGGCTGAAAGACGCGGAGCTCGCCGAGCTTCGCCATCTCGAGGATGCCGAGCAGCGTCGAGAGCACCTGCCACGGCTCGGCGTCGGCGGCGACGAGGTCGCCCCAGCGGGCGCGCTCGCGGATGGCGAGCACCGCGCGGATGACGGTGATCGCGCCGGGGACGTCGAGGGGGCGGGCGACGACCTCGTGCATCGCCGGCTGCCTGACGGCGCGGAGGATGCGATCGACGGCGCCGAGGAGCTCGGGGAGCGAGAGGGAGAGCGCGACCGGGGGCGGGGGCGCGATCGACGTCTGGACGTAGCTGCGGGCGAACTGGTTGCGGCGCAGCTCGCCGCGCCGCTCGAGCAGGTCGACGACCTCGCGCATCTGCTGGTACTCGAGGAGCCGGCGGACGAGCTCCGCGCGCGGGTCTTCCCACTGCTCGTCGCCCTCGCCGCGCGGGAGGAGCATCTGTGCCTTGATGCGGAGGAGCCGCGCGGCCATCTCGAGATACTCGGCTGCGTCGTTGAGCTCGAGGGTGCTGATGCGGGCGAGGAACTGCTCGCAGATGCGGGCGATCGGGATGTCGTAGATGTCGACCTGCTCTTCGCGGATGAGGGCGAGGAGGAGGTCGAGGGGCCCCGAGAAGGTGCCGGCATCGACGAGGAAGGCCGGGATCGCCGATTCACCGTGGAAGGTGCGGACGGTGGCGGCGGTGGCGGCTGCGTCGCTGGCGGACGGGTGGTGGGTGCTCAAGCGCCGAGCATCCCCCACGGGGCGAGCACATGCGGGAGGAGGGTGCTCGTGTGAAGGGTCAGGGTGAACGCCCACTCCATCATCACCCGCGCCGGCAAGAGCCACCAGCCGAGGACGGGGGTTCGGAGGAGGAAGAGGAGGATGATGATCCCGAAGAACCCGATGCGCTGGTAGCCTAACGCCCAGCCTGGGGGGAGGATGTACTTCATCACGTGCGATCCGTCGAGCGGGGGCACGGGCAGCAGGTTGAAGGCGGCCAGCCCGAGGTTGACGACGATCCCCCAGCCCATCATCGCCTGGAGCAGCGCCTGCGTTTCGGCGGTGGATGGCGAGAGCGGGATGAACCCGATGAGCACGATGAGGATCGTGCAGATGAAGGCGAGAACGACGTTGGTGGCGATGCCGGCGAGGGAGACGATGATGTCGCCGCGCTTGAACTGCCGGTACTTGCGCGGGTTGACCGGCACCGGCTTGGCTCCGCCGAGGATCGGCGCGTGCGCGAGGAACATGAGGAGCGGAAACAGTATCGTCATGAACGGATCGATATGTTTCAGCGGATTGAACGTGAGGCGGCCGAGCATCAGCGCGGTGTCATCGCCCTGCTTGAGGGCGGCGTAGCCGTGGGCGACCTCGTGCGCGACGACCGAGAACAGCAGGACGGGCGCGACCAGCAGAAATGTCTGAAAACCCTGGCTATCCAACGGCGGCGGTGTGAGGGGTCGATTGGCGCTCGCGCGCCGGGCGGAGCGCCCGCGCGGTGCGGCGCGAGGCGGCGCGCGCCCCCGGGTGCCGCGAAGTGGGCGAAAGCTAGCCCGTGCCGTATGGGGTGTAAAGCCATGCGCTGGCTTGACATCCCCCGGCGGGCCCGGCATATTTCACGCTTGCTCAGGGTGCGCCATCGGCGCGTCCACCATCAGCCAATTCTGGAGATATCGTGCCGAACATCCGCTCCGCGAAGAAGGACATGCGGAAGTCGCGCGCCGCGGCGATCCGCAATCGCGCGCAGCGCTCCGCGCTTCGTACCGCCCTCAAGAAGTCGCTCGCCCCGACGGCCAGCGCCGATGAGCGGACGAGCGCCGTCAGCCTCCTCGACCGTGCCGCCCGCAAGGGACTGATCCATCCGAACAAGGCGGCGCGTCACAAGTCCCAGATTTCGCGCGCCTAGTCGCTGTTCAACACTGCGATGTGAGACGAGAGGGCGCGCGCTTCCGCGCGCGACTTCGGCGGAACAGCGCAGTAGGAGCACGGCACAAGACGGAGAGGGCCCGATCGACATCGTCGATCGGGCCCTCGTGCCGCCAGGCAGCTCGCCGGGCATTACATCCCGGCCAGCTCCGCCCCGCATCGCTCACAGTACCACTCCGTCGGGTAGTTCATCGCGTCGCACTCCCCGCAGCGGAGCGTCTTGGCCTGCTCCTGCGGCACGTCGCGGAGGAACGACGGTACCGCGTCGGGCTCGCGCTCGGGAAGCGCCCGCGACGGCTCTTCCGAGCCGTTGTTGGTCGCACTCCCCGACTCGCTCCCCGAAAAGGTCGGCTCCGGCGCGGGAACGGTGCTCGCGTTAGGCGCGGCGCCGTTGCTGCCGGGGGCCGGGGCGGTGCCGACGCTCGCCGCGCCGGCGGC
>DASZNJ010000445.1:0-2535 GCA_035551575.1 Gemmatimonadaceae bacterium | reverse complement strand
ATAAATATCGAAGACGAAATGCGGCGATCGTATCTCGACTACGCCATGTCGGTGATCATCGGCCGCGCCCTCCCGGACATCCGCGATGGCCTCAAGCCCGTGCACCGGCGCGTCCTCTACGCGATGAACGAGCTCGGGCTCGTCCCGGGGCGCCCGTACAAGAAGTCGGCGACCGTCGTCGGCGACGTGCTCGGCAAGTACCACCCGCACGGCGACTCGAGCGTGTACGACGCGCTCGTGCGCATGGTGCAGGACTTCTCGCTGCGCTATCCGCTGGTGGACGGGCAGGGGAACTTCGGCTCGGTGGACGGCGACCCGGCGGCGGCGTACCGGTACACGGAAGCGCGGCTGACGACGATCGCGATGGAGATGCTCGCGGACATCGACAAGAACACCGTCGATTTCGCGCCGAACTTCGACGACCGGCTCGAGGAGCCGACCGTCCTCCCGTCGGCGCTGCCGAACCTGCTCGTGAACGGGTCGAGCGGGATCGCGGTCGGGATGGCGACGAACATCCCGCCGCACAACATCCGTGAGATCATCAACGCGGTGATCGCGCTGATCGACAATCCGGAGCTGACGATCGGCGACCTGCGGAAGATCGTGAAGGGTCCCGACTTCCCGACGGGCGGCTTCATCTACGGGCGACAGGGGATCAAGGATTACCAGGAGTCGGGGCGCGGGCGCATCGTCATGCGCGCGCGGGCGGTGATCGAGGAGAAGGAATCCTCGAGCAAGTCGCAGATCGTGATCACCGAGATCCCGTACCAGGTCAACAAGTCGACGCTGGTGAAGAGCATCGCCGAGCTGGTGCGCGACAAGAAGCTCGACGGGATCAGCGACCTGCGCGACGAGAGCGACCGCGACGGGATGCGGATCGTGATCGAGCTGAAGCGCGACGCGATCCCGCGGGTGGTGCTGAACCAGCTGTACAAGCACACGACGATGCAGTCGACGTTCGGCGTGATCATGCTCGCGCTGGTCCCCGACCCGACGACGCGCCGCCTCGTCCCCAAGGTGATGGGGATGAAGGAGATCCTCGAGCACTACATCACGCACCGGCACGAGGTGATCGTCCGCCGGGCGCAGTTCGAGCTCGACAAGGCGCTCGAGCGCGAGCACATCCTCGAGGGATTGAAGATCGCCGTCGACAACATCGACGCGGTCATCAAGGTCATCCGCGCGGCCGAGGACACGCCGACGGCGAGCACGCAGCTGCAGCGCCGCTTCAAGCTGAGCGAGCGTCAGGCAGAGGCGATCCTCAACATGCGCCTCGCCAAGCTGACCGGCCTCGAGATCGAGAAGCTGGAAGAGGAGCTGGCCGAGGTGCGGGCGACGGTCGCCGCGCTGAAGAAGCTGCTCGCCAGCAAGCCGGATCGCATGAACCTGATGAAGAGCGAGCTGACGGCGATCCTCGAGAAGCACGGCGACAAGCGGCGGACCGAGATCACCAGCGACGAAGGCGAGTTCACGATCGAGGACCTGATCGCCGAGGAGGACATGGTCGTGACCATCTCCCACTCGGGGTACATCAAGCGGACGTCGACGAGCACGTACAAGAAGCAGCGGCGCGGCGGGCGCGGGAACAATGGGGCGGGGCTCAAGGACGAGGACTTCATCGAGCACCTCTTCATCGCCAGCACGCACGACTACATCCTCATCTTCACCGATGACGGGCGCTGCTTCTGGCTCAAGGTGCACGAGATCCCGCAGGCCGGTCGGGCGGCGAAGGGGAAGCCGGTGGTCAACCTGATCAACGTCACCCCGGACACGCTGATCAAGGCGATCGTCCCGGTGCGCGAGTTCAGCGAGACGCAGTTCCTGATGTTCGCGACGAAGGGCGGGACGGTGAAGAAGACCGCGCTCTCCGAGTACGCGAACCCGCGCTCGAACGGGATCAAGGCGGTGAAGATCGAGAAGGACGACGAGCTGATGGACGTGCAGATCACCAGCGGCTCGAACGACATCGTCCTCGCGACCAAGCACGGGCTGTCGATCCGCTTCCACGAGAGCGACGTCCGCGAGATGGGGCGCGACACGACCGGGGTGAAGGGGATCGAGCTCGGTCACGAGGACGAGGTGATCGGGATGGTCGTGATCAAGCGTGAGGCGAACCTGCTGGTGGTGACCGAGCGCGGGATGGGCAAGTGCTCGCCGATCGACGAGTATCGCGTCCAGAGGCGCGGCGGAAAGGGGATCATAACGGTCAACCGCACCGTGAAGACGGGGAACGCGGTCTCGATCAAGGAAGTGCTTCCCGAGGACGAGCTGATGCTGATCACCGGGCAGGGCGTCGTGATCCGCATGCCGGTGAAGGGGATCCGGATCGCGGGGCGCAACACCCAGGGGGTGAAGCTGGTGAACCTCGACGAGCACGACGCGGTGATGGACGTCGCGCGGCTCGTGCCTGACGATGAAGGCGACGGCGCGGAGGTCGGGGCGGAGGTCGAGGGGGATGGCGGGGACGAAGGCGAGGAGGAAGGCGAGGAGTAGGACGCGCCCGGCCGTCAGGCACGTGGAGAGAAGGGGGGCGGT
>DASZNJ010000444.1:0-5367 GCA_035551575.1 Gemmatimonadaceae bacterium | reverse complement strand
CGCGGCGCGGCCGCCGCCAGCGTGGCGCCGCGCCGCGCCGTCATCCGGTCAGCGACTCGGCCATCACGCGCGGCTCGCCGCGCGGGGGGATGGACCCGAAGCGCTCGACGACCTGCATCGCCGCGCGAATGTAGCCTAACGCGTAGGCCATCCCGGCGTGCCATGGTGCATCGCAGCTCATCTCCGGGGTGTGGTCGGGGATGATCACGCCGTCGTAGCCGACCTCGCGGAGGATGCTCAGCGCGCGGAGCATGTCGAGGTCGCCCTCGTCGATGAACACTTCCTGATAGAGCGGCACCTTGCCGCGCACGTTCCGGAAGTGGACGTAGGCGATCCGTCCCTGCCGCCCGTAGTGCTCGATGCTGTCGTAGACGTTCCCTTCGCGCATTTCCTGGAGCGAGCCGAGGCAGAACTCGAGGGTGTTCGCCCTGCTCGGCACGAGGTCGATCACCTTCTGGTACTTGTGCGGCTGGTTGACGAGGCGCGCCGTGCCGCGGAGGAAGTCGGCCGGCGGGTCGTCGGGGTGCAGGGCCATCTTCACCCCCGCTTCCTCCGCGACCGGGATGATCTGCGAGAGGAACCACTCGAAGCGCTCCCAGAGCTCCGCGGGCGGAACCGGCGGCACCGTCCCCTGCGGCGCGTTCACGTCGTAGATCATGTTCCACACCATCCCGTTCGGGATCGGCGTCTGCGGATCGATCTTCGACTCGTCGTAGCGCACCGAGACCGCGTCGCCGCGGCCGAACGGCCCGCGCGTCCAGCCCCACACGCCGGCAAGGCTGAAGTTGTAGCCCATGATCGGGATCCCCGCCTTGCCGACAGCGCGGATCATCTGCTTCACGTCCTCGAGCTGCTGCTGCTTCTTCGGGCCGTCGAGGAGGATGTCGTGCCAGTGCGCGGGATCGAAGTTCTCGATCGCCTCCCACTTGAGTCCCGCGCCCTCGATGCTCTTCCTGATGTCGCGCAGCTCCTCGTAGGTCCAGAGCTTTCCCTTCGCGTCGGTCGTCCCCCATCCCATGTTGAACTTTCCGCTGTCCAGCACCGGGCTCCGGCCGGCGAAGTAGTTCACGAGGTGCACGACGAGATGCGAGACACCCGCCTGCTTCGCGAAGCGGAAGTTGTCCTCGCTGAGGAGGCCGCGGTACAACCCGAGTCCGAGCTTCATTGATGCAATCGCTTCCGGTTGCCGTCCGTGAAAGGTGCCTGGCGATCAGACGCCACTGAAGGAGCTGAAGCCGCCGTCGATCGGGATCACGGCGCCGGTGACGAAGGAGGCCGCGTCGCTGCACAGCCAGCGGATCGCCCCGGCGATCTCCTCCGGCCTGCCGAACCGCCCCATCGGAGTCCTGGCCAGCACCGACACCGACCGGTCGGTGTAGCTCCCATCCTCGCGGACGAGGACGTTGCGATTCTGCTCCGTGATGAAGAACCCGGGCGCGATCGCGTTGACGCGCATTCCGTCGCCGAAGCGGCGCGCGAGGTCGACGGCCATCCACTTCGTGAAGGTGTCGATCCCCGCCTTGGCGACGGAGTAGCCGAGCACTCCGCTCATCGCCTTTTGCGCCGCCATCGACGAGACGTTGACGATGCACCCGCGCCGCCGCTCGGCCATTGCCTCCCCGAAGACCAGGCTCGGTATCACGCTGCCGTGCAGGTTGAGCCTGACGACTTCGTCGAAGGCGTCGATCGGCATCCCGAAGGGCGGGACGTTGTCGGTGCGCGCGCGCGCGACGTTCCCCCCCGCAGCATTGACGAGGATGTCGATTCGCCCCCAGGCCCGGAGCAGCTCCGCCCGCGCCGTGCGCAGCGCATCCTCGTCGACGACGTCGGCGCTGATCGCCATCGCATCCGCGCCCTGCGCGCGCATCGCGGCGGCTTTCGCCTCGGCGCGCGCCTTCGTGCGCCCGAGGACGGCGACCTTTCCCCCGGAGGCGGCAAGCGCGTCGGCCATCGCGCCCCCGAGCACACCGGCGCCTCCCGTGACGACGGCAACGCGGCCGGTCAGATCGAATGACTCGAAGCTCATGAGATGAACATTACTGGAAATCCGTCTCGCGGAGGACCAGCCGCCGGTCGCCGCTGAAAGCGAGCACGATCGAGGTGACGCCGGCGGGGACCGCGTTCTCGACCGCGGCGGTCGAATGCGCGGCGATCGTCGCCTGCACCGGCACCCCGTTGAGGGTGACGGTGATCGCGAGCGCGCTGTCGCCGGGGTTCTCGACCATGGTCCGGACGACGCGGCGCCCCTCCGGGATGCGAAAGGCGACCTCGCCCCTCCCCGTCGTGGTCCCCTTCTCCGGCTCGACGGCGCCGCCTAACGTGTAGCCGTAGGGGCCGAACGGCCGCCGTCCGCGGCCGACGTACTGGATCGACGGATTCGAGTTCCAGCCGCCGCGGCCGCCGGCGAGGTGGAAGCCTTCCGCGTTGACGGTGATCCTGTGGCTGGCCGCCATTGCCGGCGGCACGAGCGGCTCGGTGTTCAGGAGCAATCCGCTGTAGACCTCGGGAACGACCCCGCGCTCGGTGCCGTAGTCGCCCCAGGCGATCTTCGAGTCGATGAGCGGATGTGGCGGAGCGACCGAGTCCCCCGCGACGTAGCGCACGAGGTTGAGAAGCAGCCGCTCGGCGACCGGGTCGAGGCCGACACGGGGCACGAGCCCGAAGGCGGAGACGAGCACCCGGCCCCTGCCTGACGTTTCCTCGACGAGGGCGAGCCCCTCGAGGCCGTGGTCGTAGTTTGCCAGCACGTCCAGCTTCGCCAGGTCGACGGCGCCGGTCGGCGACACGCCGGCCGTGACCGGGTAGACGGCCGGGAAGCCGGGACGCGATTCGTTCCAACCGGTCGGATCCGACCACAGGAAGAGGCGGTCGCGATCGACGCCGGCGAGCGCCGGGTGGTCGGGGCGCTCCGGATTCACCGCCATCCCCTGGCGGAAGGGGCGTCCGCCCGGATAGACGAGGCCATGGTCGAGCGCCGCCGACCGCGCGCCTAACGGTACCGGCAGCCAGGAGAGGTCGGTGCCGGCGCTGTCCGGGGCAAGGATGAGGACGCGCCCGCCCGCTTCGGCGTAGGCGCGGAGCGCGTCCGCGTTGGCGGTGGTCGCCGCGCCGGGCGCGACGACGACGGCATCACGCGCCGGATCGAGGTCGCGAGGCACCGCCGGCGTCGTCGCATGAGCGGCGCCGAGCCGGGTCAGCGCCCGGTCGGTGGCCCCGCGCGGATCGACCAGCCGAAGGCGGCGCGCCAGCGAAGCCGCGCTCCCCGCGAACCCGCGCCTCGCCACCCAGAGCGGCGTCTCGTTGCGCGAGACGACGCTCGCACCGTCCATCAGGCTTCCACGCAGCGTGTAGCTTCCCGTGGCGAGCGTCTCGGGGAGCGCGATGGTGAGGCGGTGGCTGACCGCCGCGAAGTACGGCACGGCGCCGATCGCGCGCGCGCCGCTCGCCGCGACGCGGCCGGACGAATCAGCGATCTCCCAGCGGAGCGTCAGCGGGCGCAGCGCCCGGCCCGACGGGTCGTCGTTGACGACGTGCGCGACGGGCGAGATCACGCGCCCCGCATATACCTGCGGCGTCCAGAGCTCCCAGCTGAGGAGCACCGGCTGGTACGAGACTGCGTACTGGTCGGCGACCGGCTTCGGGCTCATCTCGGAGAAGCCGCCGATCCCCGCCCAGTTGCGGAAGAGGATCGTGAAGGGCATCAGCCCGGCGAGAAACGGGTCGCGCTCGCGGAGGCGGCGGGTGATCTCGATCGCCTGCTTCGCGACGAACGCCTGGTAGGCGAGCGAGCGCCGCGACTGTTCACTGTCGGGCGCATGTCCCGTCCAGTTGAGCTGAGACTCGGGCTGCTTGGTGTCGGAGACGAGGTTGAAGCGGCCGTCAGGCGCGGTGTAGCTGCCGGTGTTCTCGGTCAGGGTGATCGGCTGCCTGACGTTCGAGCGCCAGCAGACGTGCGGGTCGCGCAGCGTGTAGAAGCTGAGGAAGGAGTTGTAGTACCAGCCCCAGTAGCGATGGATGTCGCAGATGTCGCTCGCCCGGCCGAAGCCATAGCCGGCGTTGGCGATGTAGAGCCGCGTGTCGTCCCACTTGCTCAGCGAGTCGTGAACGAGCGTGAGGAAGCGATCGACCTCGGCGGCGCCGCGAGTGAGATAGGGGATCTCCGGCGCGGCCTGCTCGTTCGACAGGGTGTAGATGACGACGCTCGGATGGTTCGCCTGCGGCGCGACGACGCCGTTGACGTACCAGTCGATCGCGGCGGCGACGTCCTTCGGCGGCGAGGTCGGCGTGCCGCCCTTCGGCGTGCCGTAGTGTCCCTGGAAGATCATCATTCCCGTCTCGTCGGCCGCGTCCATCCACACCTTCGACGGGCGCATCAGGCGGATGATGTTGACGTTGATGCTCTTCAGGTAGCGCAGGTAGTCGGCCGCGAAGCGCCGATTCTCGCTCAGCGAGTCGGGAAGGTTTCGTTCCGGCGGATTGATCGCGTTGCCGCTGAGGAAGATCTTCCGCCCGTTGAGGTAGAGCTGCCCATCGCGCGTCGCGAGGCTGCGGAAGCCGAAGCGGATGCTCAGCTCATGGAGCGGTGCGAGGAAGACGGCGAGGCGATAGAGTCGAGGGTGGGCAGGGCTCCAGCGCTCGGGCTTCAACCCGCGGAGCTGGTGGACGACGCGCGCGACGCCGCTCGAGTCGATGTGCACCGGACCGATCGTTCCGACCCAGAACGCCTTTCCGCCCTCGACCGGGATGATCGCCGCCGTGAGCATCTTCCCGTCGAGCGCCGCACCATGCGCCACCGAGAGCTCGATCCGCACCCCCGCCGTGTCCGCGAAGGCGAGCAGCGTCGATGTATCGGGCACGACCCGCGCACCGAGCGGGCTGCGCGGCATGGCGGAAATGCGCCGCTGCGCAGCAGCCAGCGCCGGGGAGGCGGCGGCGCCTGACGCGAGCGCCGCGGCAACGACCAGCCTCCGCGTGAGCATCCCCTGGCGCGACGGCTTCACTGCTTCACCACCCTGATCGCGTTGAGGATCGGCGTGCCGACGACGGGCGTGAACGCGACGACGATCCCCTTTCCATTGGCCGCTGTCGCGCCGAGGCGGATCGCCGCCGCCCGCGCCAGCCCGTACTCCTTCGCCAGGTCGATCCCCGACGAGAGCACGCGACCGTTCACCGTCACCCCGAACACGCGCTCGCCGGCTGCCCGCGCCTTCGGCTCGGCGAAGCGAAGCTCGACTTCGTACTCCCCGTCGGGCACGTCGAAGCGATAGGCGCTCAGTCCTTCGCGGTAGGTGAAGTACGTCGGCGTCTCGCGGGTGTCCTTGATCGCGAGATCCTTGTTGAACTGCCTGCCCTCGCCCCCGACGTAGC
>DASZNJ010000443.1:0-16070 GCA_035551575.1 Gemmatimonadaceae bacterium | reverse complement strand
GGATATGGCTCGTACACAAAATTCCCGACAGTCCCCGAGGGACGTTCCGTTCAACAAACCGCCCCTCGTCCCTCATCCCTCGTACTCCCTCGTTCCTGCCCACATACGCCACCCCGATCAATGGCGCCATTCCCTGATCCCTCGTCCGCAGGTAGCCCACGTCCCACCATCCCTCGTCGCGCCAGCGACCTGAGGTCGCTGCGCCCACCCCTCGTCCCTCATCCGTTCCTCGTTCCTTGTCGGACGAGGACCGGGGAACGAGGGACGAGGACCGAGGAACGACAGAATTCATTGCTCTGTTATCTCCGCCCTGCTTAGCTTCCACCGTCATGTCCACCCCACGCCGCGACCTCTTCCATCTCGCCAGGCGATTCGTTGCCGAGAACATCGACATCGACCCGCTCGGCCTGAACGCCGAGGACTCGCCGCCCCGCCTGACGTTCAAGGCCCTCACGAAGATCATTCCCCTCATGTCCCGCACCCGCGAGAAGATCCTCAACAACCTCGACGAGATGTACCGCGAAGCGTTCGAGCGTGCCAAGGCATCCGGTGATGCCACCCAGATGGCGACCCTCGACTTCGCCTATCGCCGCGAGCAGCTCTACTTCGAGATCCTCCTCGACGTCCGCGATGCCGTCGAACGGCGCTGACCGGCGCTGACCGGCGCATCCCGGCCTAACGTTCAGCCGGCGCCGGCTCCTTCGGCGGCGGCACCGCCCCCGACGCCGGCCAGCGCAGCGACGCCGCGATCGAGATGGCCAGCACCCCGACGATGACCGCCAGCGAAGCGTAGATCGGGATCGTCCACCAGTGGGCGCTGACCATCTTCACGCCGACGAACGTGAGGATCACCGCCAGCCCGTATTTCAGCAGGTGGAACCTGTGGACCACGTTCGCCAGCAGGAAATACATCGAGCGCAGGCCGAGGATCGCGAAGATGTTCGACGTGTAGACGAGAAACGGGTCCTGCGTCACCGCGAAGATCGCCGGGATCGAGTCGACCGCGAAGATGAGGTCGGTGAACTCGACCAGCACCAGGACGAGGAGCAGCGGCGTCGCCACCCGCTTGCCGTTCTCGAAGGTGAAGAACTTCTGCCCGTCGTACTCGTGCGAGAAGGGGAGGAGCCGCTTCGCCAGCCGGACGATCGGGTTCTGCTCTCCCTCGAACTCGTCGTCGGCCTTGAGCGCCATCCGGATGCCGGTGATTATCAGCATCCCGCCGAAGATGTAGATGACCCAATGGAAGCGGGCGAGCAGCAGCGCACCGAGCCCGATGAAGAGCCCGCGCATCAGCAGCGCGCCGACGATCCCCCAGAACAGCACCCGGTGCTGGTACTCCTGCGGCACCCGGAAGTACGCGAAGATGAGGACGATGACGAAGATGTTGTCGACGCTGAGCGACTCTTCGATCACGTAGCCGGTGACGAAGGTCAGCGCGTGGTGGGCGTCCTTGAAGAGCCAGAGCCCCGCGGCGAAGACCATGGCCAGCGCGACCCACACCCCCACCCACGCCATCGCCTCCTTCGGCCTGACGACGTGCGCCTTGCGGTGAAAGACGCCAAGGTCGAGGGCGAGCATCGCCAGCACGAACGCGTTGAAGCCGATCCAGAACCAGATGTTGGTCGCCATCGTCCTCTTCGCCGCGGTGCCTCGCCAGGCAATCGTCCCCGGGTGGGACGAAAAGAAAAAGCGAAACCCCTACGGCACGTGATAATCGTGTCGTAGTGGTCTCGCCAAGGTCTCACCGACCCATCGGACGACCGGGAGCGTGAGCCCCGTCTTGACGATCGTCCGTTCCAGCCGTGCGCACGTCTGCAGCCCCGCGCCCGGCCAGCAGGCTACTCCCCACTGATGACCCTAACGCAAACACACACCGCACGATACGTCAAGTCGGGGAGGGCCGGATCGCGGCGGTCCGAAGCGGAGGTCTCGAGCCCGCCTGGGGAATGGAAGTCTCGAAACTGCCTGGGGAATGGAAGTTTCGAAGAGGCGGTGGGAATGGAGCTCTCGAAAGCTCCTGGGCAATGAGAGGCGGTGGTTGTTTCGAGAACTGCACCGCGGTTTCGAGACTTCCGTTCGCGGGTCGCTTCGCGACTTCCGTCTTCCGATCGGTTTCGAGACGTCCATTCCCGAGGTCGTTTCGCCGCTTCCATTTTCCAACCCGTTTCGAGCCTTCCACTACCCTGCCGCTTCGAAACTTCCATTCCCATCCCCGCGGTTGCACGTTCCCCCCATGCGCCTCGCCCCTGCCGCCGTCCTCCTCGCCTCCGCCTGCTCGATGAGTCATCCCGCTCCCAGCGCGCAGAGTCCCGTTTCCCTCGCGATCGTCAACGCGCGCGTCTGGACCGGCGACCCGCGCCGCCCCTGGGCTGACGCCGTGGCGGTGCGCGGCGACCTCATCGCCGCGGTCGGGTCGAGCGCGGAAGTCCGCAAGATGGCGGCGCCCTCGACGCGGGTGATCGACGCGAATGGCCGGATGCTGGTTCCCGGCTTCCACGATGCGCACGTACACTTCATCGACGGCGGCTTCCGGCTCGCGTCGGTGCAGTTGCGCGACGCCAAAGCGCCAGCGGAGTTCATCGCGCGCATCAAGGCGTTCGCGGCGACAGTGCCGAAGGGAACGTGGATCACCGGCGGCGACTGGGACCACGAGCAGTGGGGCGGGGAGCTCCCGCGGCGCGCATGGATCGACTCGGTCACCCCGGACAATCCGGTCTGGGTGAACCGGCTCGACGGGCACATGAGCCTCGCCAACAGCGCGGCGCTGCGCGCGGCCGGCGTCACGCGCGCGACCGCCGACGTCGCCGGCGGCACGATCGTCCGCGACGCAGCGGGCGAGCCGACCGGCATCCTCAAGGACAACGCGGCCTGGCTCGTCGACCAGCGGGTGCCACCGGCCGGTGCGGAACAGAACGACCGCGCACTCGCCGCGGCGATGCGCTACGTCGCCGCGCAGGGGGTGACCTCCGTCCACAACATGGGCACGTGGGACGACCTCGCGACCTTCGAGCGCGCGCACGCCGCCGGCACGATGATCACCCGCGTCTACGCCGTCGTCCCCCTCGCCGGCTGGGAGCGGCTGCGCGACACCGTCGCCGCGCGCGGGCACGGCGATTCGTGGGTCCGCATCGGCGGATTGAAGGGGTTCGTCGACGGATCGTTAGGCAGCCATACCGCTGCCTTCCTCGAGCCCTTCACCGATGCGCCCGGGGACACCGGGCTGTTCGTCAACGCACCGCAGGATCTCTACGCGTGGACGGCAGGCGCCGACAGGGCCGGTCTGCAGGTGATCGTCCACGCGATCGGCGACCGCGCCATCCGCACCCAGCTCGACATCTTCATGCGCGTTGCGCATGAAAATGCCGCGTATGACCGGCGCTTCCGCATCGAGCACGCGCAGCACGTCGCGCCATCCGACATCCCGCGCTTCGCGCAGCTCGGGGTGATCGCCAGCATGCAGCCCTATCACGCGATCGACGACGGGCGCTGGGCGGAGAAGGTGATCGGCCCTGAGCGGATCCGGACGACCTACGCCTTCCGCTCGCTGCGTGCCAGCGGGGCGCGGCTCGCCTTCGGCAGCGACTGGTTCGTTGCGCCCCCCACTCCGCTCGAGGGGATCTATGCCGCGGTCACCCGTCGGACCCTCGACGATCGCAACCCTGACGGCTGGGTCCCGGAGCAGAAGATCGGTGTCGAGGACGCACTGCGCGCCTACACGATCAACGGCGCGTACGCGTCGTTCGAGGAGAAGGTCAAGGGATCGATCGAGCGCGGGAAGCTCGCCGATCTCACCCTCATCGACCGCGACCTCACGCGCATCGCGCCGGAGACGATCCGCGATGCCCGCATCGTGATGACGATCGTCGGCGGGCGGGTCGTATACGAGCGCGGCGCCGGCGAGGGAAACTCCTCGCCGGCGCCGCGCTGATCCACGATCGCGTCCCGGTCAGCGATTCGGGCTGACGGCGGCTCCCGCCGCCGCCGCTCGCATCCGGACCTCGCGCGGCGCGCGCACCGGCTGCGGCAGCTGCTTCAGGTATGCGATGAACGCGTCGCGGTCGTTGATCGGCAGCGAGGTCATGTCGAGCACCGATTCGCCGAGGGTCCGCTCGATCATCATCGTGCGCACGTAGTCGTTCATCACGATCGTGTACGTCGCGCTGTCTGCAAGGAGACGCCCGTCGGCCAGCCGCACCTCGGTGATCCGGCTCCCCGAGGGGCGCGCAGGATCGTAGACGACCGTGGCGCCGCTGACGTGCCGGATGAGCGCGTCCGCGCCGACGATCGCCTCGAGGTAGGCGCGCACCGCCGCACCCTGGATGGTGAGCTTGTACAGCGTGTTGCCGAATGGCTGGACGTCGTAGATCGACTTGTAGGTGGCGATCCCTCCTCCGAGCCCGGCGTGGATCCCGGAGTTGTTGGTGACCGCGAAATCCCCCTTCCCGGCCCAGCGCTGCGCGTCGGTGATCAGGTTGCCGAGCGGGTACTGCGCACCGGTGCGCTCGAGCGGGACGGCGAGCGTCGCCACTGGCTGCGCGAGGTACACTTCCGCCCGCGCCGACGCGACCGCGACGATCGAGTCGACCACCGGGACGTGCCGCGCGTCCATCCGCTCATCGACCTCGCGCGCGTTGGCGACGACGTCGGCTTTCATCGCCTCTCCCGCCTCGTCGACCGGAACGTCGACGATCGAGATCGAGCGTCCGTTCGCCGCCGAGGAGATGAAGAACGTGCTGTCGAGCCAGATCGCGGCCTTCTGGTGGGTGTGTCCGCCGACCCAGAGGTCCACCGGCCGCGTCAGGCGCGCGATCGCACCGAGTGCCTCGCCTTCGCACCGTTCCGAGGGCGCGCCGGTCGCCACCCCGTAGAGGTTTCCCTCGCAGCGTACGCCGGCGTGGGAGAGGACGATGACGATCTGCGCGCCGCGCGCCCGCAGCGACTTCGCGCGCACGTCCACGGTCGCCGCGGGATCGTCGAAGCGCAGTGCAGCGACGTAATCGGGGTTCGTCGTCTGCGCGGTGAGCTGGCTCGCGATCCCGATGATCCCGACGGCGAGCCCGCCACGGCGCACGATCTTGTCGCCGGGGAGCCAGGGGAGTGGCGCCCCGTTCACGCGCGTCACGTTCGCGCCGAGAAGCGGAAGACGCGCGCCGCGCACGCGCGCGGCGAGCGTGTCGATCCCCCAGTCGAACTCGCGGTTCCCCGGGGCGAGCGCATCGTATTGCATCGCCGCGAACGCGTCTGCCGCCTCGCGCCCGTGGGTCAGGTCCGATTCCGGGGTGCCGGAAAGCATGTCGCCCGCGTCGACGAGGAGGGAGATGCATGCCGGCGCGACACACTCACGGCGGGCCTGCTCGACGGCGGCCGCGGTCCCGGCCAGCCCCCCCGACCGGTAGCCGCGCGCGTCGACGTACGGCGAAAGCGATCCGTGCAGGTCGCCCGTCACGATCACGCGGAGGCGGCGGGCATGCGACGCGGATCTCGTCGTCCCCTGGGCCACCAGTGGCGCAGCCGCCGCGAGTGTCGCCGCGAGTGTCCCCGCCAGGCAGAGGGCGAACGCGGGGGCGAGGCTGAGCAGGCGCCGCACCGGGTTCCGGGCGTCAGGATTCGTGGTCATGAGTGTGGGGGGGGAGCAGCAGGGGAGACGAGGGGGAATCCACCGTCGAACGTCAGGCACTAGCGCGCAACGAGACCGAGTACCTTGACGCCCGGGCCGAGCCGCGCCGTGGGGCGCACGTAGCCGACGGCACCCACCGTCGACCGCACGTAGGCCAGCACCTGCTCGTCGCTGTCGCGTTCGGGGGGCGGGACCTGGCGGCCGGAGAAGATCTGCTGCTGCCAGTACGCACGGATCGCCTGCGACGACTTGCCGTGAATCGCGGCGGTGAAGGCTTCGCGCGTCGGATCGTCAGCCGGGAGGTCCACCGGGAACGCCGGCGTCCCGTCGCGCCACGCCTGTTCCCTCTTGGTGAACAGCGCGGCGAGCTCGGACCGGCCAATGCTCGTGGCGGGGTTCGTCATGTTCACGACGACCACGAAGCTCGTTTGCGCGCGCGCCCGCCCGGGGGCCAGCGCGGCAAGCGCCAGGCACGTGCTCGCCGCGGCAAGGATACGGATCAGGGTTCGCGCGGGCTTCGGCATCGAAGCGGGTCGGTAGGCGTGGCGCATCAGGTGCCTCAAGAATAGCGGCCGGGTGTGTTCCAGGTAGTGACGATCATCACCCCCCTGATGGTTACGAACCCGACATCCCTGGCGTCATTTTGTTTTGCAGCCGACCGCGTGGCCGGCCGCCCCCGCCCATGCTGATCGCCGGCGCGGGCTCGTTGATCACCGGAGCCCCGCTCGCATGATGTCCCGCCATCGCCTGACGACCAACCCGGTTCCGCGAGCCCTGCGTCTCGGGGGGCTGGCCGCGATCGTCCTCGCCGGCAGCACCTGCCGCGACCGCGGCCCGATGGGGCCCGGGCTGCCGAGTCGGGCGACGCTCGCCGTCGCCCCGCAATTGCAGCAGGCGGCGCTGACTGGGGGACCGAGCTTCGTTTCGATGCGGTCGGTGCACGGAGTCCTCACGCCGATCGGCGGCGGTGTGTCGTATTCCGCGGACGCGGCATTCGACGGCGACACCGCGGCGCTCGAGTTCAACGTCACCTTCGCGGGACCGACGCAGCGCTACTCGCTCGCGCTCGCCGCCACCGACACCGCCGGCGACACGCTCTTCCGCTCGATGCGCGACATCGTCGCCACTCCGGGGAACAACGACCCGGTGAGCGACGTCCTGACCTACGCGGCGCCCGACAGCGGGGTCCGCACGATCCTCATCGTTCCCGCCGATACCATCGTCCTCGGCGGTGACACACTCGCGGTCGCCGCCACCGGTTTCGACGCGAACAAGGCGGCGATCGCGCCGCTCTACCTCGGCTGGACCTCGCGCGACACGAGCGTCGCGACGGTCATCTCGGGCGGGCCGTCGTTGGGGCGCGTGATCGGGCGTTCGATCGAGAGTCCGGTCTGGATCGTCGGCCGCGCCTTCAACGGCGCGGCGGACTCGGTGAGCATCCGCGTCGCGCTCAAGGTCGGCTCGGTCGTGCTCGCGGCCGACACGGTGCACCTGTCCGCGGGTGCGGTGGCAACGGTGCCGGCGACGGTGCTCGACGCGTCAGGCGGCATGCTCGACCGGCCTGTCAGCTTCGTCTCCCTCGACACCTCGGTCGTGACGGCGGGCGCCCTGCTCGGCGTGTCGTCGCCGGTCGCGCAGCTCACCGGGATCCGTGCCGGGACGACGAAGCTCGTTGCGTCGAGCGGCGGCAAGGCGGACACCGCGATGGTCATCGTCGATCCGGTCCCGATCGCGACGGTCCAGATGATCCCCGACTCGATCGTGCTGCTCCCCGGCGATTCGGGGCGCTTCAACGTCGTCCTCCTCGGGGCGGCGGGCGACACCCTCAGCGGGCGCGCGATCACCTGGCGAACCGGAAGCCCGTCGGTCACGACGGTGAGCGCGACCGGCACGCTCACGGGAATCGCTGTTGGGCGGACGTTCGTCACCGCGACGGCCGAAGGGATCGTCGACACAGCGTGGGTGAACGTGGTCACGACCGGGACGAGCGTCGTCCGCACCGTCGTCAGCCCGAAGACGCTCCACCTCCTGTCGCTCGGCGCGACCGCGCAGCTGGTCGCGCAGGGATACGCCGGCGACTCGAGCCTGGTGCCCGGCCGCTACAGCTGGAGCGTCAGGCAGCAGCTCCCGCTCCTCGCGGTCGATTCGCTTGGCGGCGTGACCGCGCTCGCGGTCGGCACGGCGTGGGTGGTCGCGACCGAGAAGGGGGGGACCGCCGACTCGGCGCAGGTCACCGTCGAGCAGCTCCTGCCGGTGTCGCAGCCGCTCGGACCGGTGGCACTTCCCATGCGTTCGACGGGGGCATCAGTGCGGGCCACCTGCTCCCCCTTCCAGGCTGAGGCGCCATGCCGACGGCAACCAACTGCGCGTTCTGCGAGCTCGTTCGCGGAGCGGGCGAAGCGAGCGTCTGCTACGAGGATTCCCTGGCGATCGCGTTCATGGACATCCAGCCGGTGAACTCCGGCCACGTGCTTGTCGCGCCGAAGCGACACTTCGAGTCGCTCGAGGACCTGCCGCGCGAGATCGCGATGCACCTCTTCGAGGTCGCGCTCCAGCTGGAGCCCGCGGTGCGGAAGGTGACTGACGCGCAGGGGATGAACATGGTCGTGAACAGCGGGCGCGCGGCGGGGCAGGACGTCTTCCACTATCACGTCCACCTGATCCCCCGTCGGATGGGCGACGGGTTCGACATCCCGCTCCCTTTCCCCGGGTCCGAGATGCAGAACCGGATGCAGCTCGATGCCTGCGCGGCTCGGATCATCGCCGCGCACCACGACTCGACGAGCCGCGCCATGCCGGCCGGCGCCACCGCCGACGTCGCCGCGGACTAGCGTCGCTGGTCACATCGCGGAAGAACCCCCGGCCGCGGTGCAGCTGTTACCAGGCGCCCGGTCGGGCGTCGCATTGATAGATGGGTGTCGTCAAGCGTTTCTTTTCCGGCACTGGCGCTTCCGGCACACGGGCTGCACTCTAGTGGCGCGACGGCAATGATGCCGTCCAAGTTCGGAGGCGGATGATCGGCAGCTCCAGCGATCCTCGACACCGAGACTCGGCAGACTGCGGGCGGCGCACGGCGCTGCCGGGCACGCTGCCCTCGCCGGCCCCGATATTCGCCGCACGTCCTGCGCCCCGCACCGGGAATGATCCCCGGTGCGGGGCGTCGTCTTTCACCATGAGGTGAGATGTCGAGACGCCGTTCGAGCCGTCAGCGGATGATGCGGGACCACGCCACCCTTCCACGTTCAGGCTCCTTCGCTCGTCGCCGCCGTGAGGCATCGGCCGCCGCCACGAAGCGCGCCTACAAGCACGCCGCGATGCGCGACTGCGGCCATCGCTGCGTCTACTGCGCGTCGTACCTCGGCTACGACAACGCGACGCTCGACCACGTGCAGCCGCTCTCGCACGGCGGCGCGCACGCCCCGGGCAACGTCGTCGCCGCCTGCGCGCGGTGCAACCTGATGAAGGGCGACATGCTCCCGCACGAGTTCTTCATCCGCAATCCGCTGGCTGGCGCGAACTTCATCCGCTACGCGCGGGCAGTACACCGCGCGCTGAAGCGCGCCGCGCGACGCGCGGTGAGCCTCGCGCTGGCCGGGAACCTCGCGGGAGGAGTGCCGCTGGCCGCCTAACGGGGGGGCAGGTGTCAGGTGTCAGGTGTCAGGTGTCAGCTGTCAGGCGTCAGGCACTGCGGGAACGCCACGGGGCGGGAAAGACGAACGAAACGTCGTTCCTGACCCCTGACCCCTGACCCCGACACCCTATACCGCCACCGGCCTGCCTGCGGTAGAAGCCGAAGCGGCGCCGACAGCGGTCGCCTCGCGATGCGCGAACTCCCACGTCAGCATCGCGCGCTTGCGGGCGATGCCACCGCCGTAGTTGCCGAAGGCGCCGGTCTTCCGGATGACGCGGTGACAGGGAATCAGGTAGCTCACCGGGTTGCGGCCGACGGCGGTGCCGACGGCGCGCACCGCGGTGGGAGCGCCGGCGGCCGCGGCGAGCTGCTCGTAGGTGATGACGTCGCCGAGCGGGATGCGGAGGAGCGCCTCCCACACCTTGAGCTGCAGGTTCGTCCCCTTCACGAGGACGGCGAGGGGCGCGGTGGTGCGAGCCGCGCCGCTGAAGATCTGGTCGACGAGGGGCTGCGTCGCCGCCGCGTTCTCGACCAGGCGCGCCCCCTCCCACGAGTCGGCGAGGTGCCGCTGCGCACGGGCGATCCCGCCATCGGTCGCGAAATACAGCCCGCAGATCCCGCGCGGCGTCGTACCGATGACGCACTCGCCGAACGGAGTGTCGTGCACCCCCCACTGGATGGTGAGGCCGTCCCCGGCGCGCTTGAACTCACCCGGCGTCACCGCGTCGATCGTGACGAAGAGGTCGTGCAACCGCCCCGCGCTCGACAGCCCCGCCTCGTAGGTCGCGTCGAGCAGTGAGCGCGACTCGGCGAGCAGCGCTCGCGCGTGTGCGACCGTCTGGAACTGGAGGAAGCGCTTCGGGCTGATTCCGGCCCAGCGGGTGAACAGCCGCTGGAAGTGTGATTCGCTCAGCCCGACGTGGGCGGCGACGTCGGCGAGCGAGGGCTGTTCGCGCGAGCGCTCGTCGAGATACCGGATGGCCTGCTCGATCTTCTCGTAGTCGGTGCGCATGGCCTGATACTACAACGGGCGGGCGCACGCGCCCACCCGTTTCGTGCTGACTTCCGCAGCCGGTCGCCGACGGCCGTCGACGCGCCGGTCAGCGCCCCGAATCGCTCGTATCCGGCTCCGACTTCGCGGACTCGTCGGACTCCCCCGACTGCTGCTTCGACAGCCTGTCGATCTCCTTCGCGCGCGCCTGCAACCGCTGCATCTGCGCGGCGTGCGCCCTGAGGAAGGCGACGTTCGCCATGGTGTTCGCCGGCACCTTGCTCCGGTCCGCGCCCGGCATGTCGAGCACCGCGGCGGTCATCGCCGCCTGGAAGATGGCCATCGTCGCAACCATGTAGCCGCGCGGAGTGAAGCCGGCCTTGATGAGCGCGGCCTTGAACTCCGGGACCCTGTCGAGGCGGCGGGCCATGTCGTCGAGGGTCTTCGCGTCGTCCTCGTCGTCATCCTCCTCCTCCGCGTACTTCTTCGCGAGCTCGGGATGCGCCTTCACCGTGGCGTACATGTTCTCCTGCACCTGCGCCATCCTGTCGAGCACCGAGGTCGTGAGGCGGAACGCCTCGACGGCCTTGACGTCGGCGTCGCTCTGCGCGGCGAGCGGGGCGCCCGCCGCGGCCACGCCGCACACCATCACCGCCAGGCGGCAGGAGATCCGGACAACTCGCATGCGTTTCAAGGGGTCAGAGTCGTTGAGCGGCGATGATGCCTGCGGCGAATCAGTAATCGACGGGGCGCAGGTAGCTCTCGCCGATCGCGCTGTGGCTGAGCATCGCGACGGTCGGCAGCTTCCGCTTCCAGTGCGTCCCGTCCACCCGCTTGCGGACGACTTCGACGTCGGCCGCGTCAAAGCCGCGGGCGACGACTTCGGCCGGGGTATAGCCGGAAAGAATGTGGTTGAGGATGCGATCGGCTTTCTCGTAGCTGATCCCGAAGTCCCCCTCATCGGTCTGGCCGGCGACGAGGTCCGCGGACGGCGCCTTGTCGACGATCGGCGCCGGCACGCGCAGGTGCCGGGCGAGCGCCCAGACCTGGGTCTTGAACAGGTCGCCCAGCGGGTTCACCGGCGGCGAGTCGTCGGCGTGCCAGGTGAAGTACCCGAACAGCCGCTCTGTCTTGTTGCCGGTGCCTAACGGTATCGCCCCCTCTTTCGCCGACAGGTCGAAGAGCGCGATCATCCGCACCCTCGCCATGACGTTGCCGCGCCGGGTGGCATCGGCGCCCGGCTCGACCGCGAGGTAGCCGTCGACCGCGCCACTGATGTCGAGAGTCCGGGCCGGGATGCCTAACGCGTCGATGACGAGCTGGGCGTGCTCGAGGCTGGCCGGGCTCGACGTCCGGTACGGCATCCGCACGCCGATGACGTTGGCGGGGCCGAGTGCCCGCGCGGCGAGCCAGGCGGTGACCGCTGAATCGACCCCGCCCGAGATGCCAACGATCGCCTTCCGGAAGCCCCGCGCGGCGGTTTCCTCGCGGATGAAGCGGACGAGCCATTCGGTGACGAGGACGGGATCGATGTCGAGCCGCGGGGGGCCCCCGGAGTCGCTGGCCCGGACGACGGTGATTGGAGCCGCCGGCGCGCGTTCGGTGTCGTCGGCGGGGGAGTGGTGCTGTGCGGCGGGAGTGGCGGAGCGATCGTTGGTCCTGGGGGGGGCCCCCCGCGCCTCCTCCGCTTCCTCAACCGCCTCGTCGTACGACGTCCACACCTCCTCCCGCTTCATCACCCGCTCGAGGTTCGCCACGATGTGCGGCATCATCGTCTCGAGATCGGCGATCAGCGGCATGTCCGCCCGCGACCGCGTCAGGTCGCTGAGGTCGATCGTCGCCGTCGCGATCGCCTCCTCCCACAGCGGCGCGCGCACGCGGATGTCGCCCTTCGGGCCCACCAGCACCGACCCCCCGGCGAACAGCTTCCCCCCCTCGCTCCCGGTCAGGTGCGAGAGCGACACATATACGCCGTGCTCGTCCGCCATCTCGCGCACGAGGCGCTCCCAGCGTGCCAGGCTCGCCGGTCCGGGAACGTCGTCGCTGCTGTTCGGACCCCGCGCCGGCGCAGCCGCGAGCACGAGCACCATCTCCGCACCGTCGAGCGCGGCCATCGTCCCGCTCAGCGAATGCCACGCATCCTCGCACACCAGCATCGCGACGCGGCCGACCGGCGTGTCGAACGCGCGCACCGAGTTGCCGCGCTCGACGAACCGCTCCTCGTCGAACAGCCCGTACGTCGGGAGGAACACCTTGCGGTGGACGTGATGGACGACCGGCTCGCCACGGCCGAGCGTCACGTACATCGCGCTGTTGTACAGCTTGTGCTCCCACAGCTCGTAGAAGCCGATCGCGACGTCGAAGACGGCGTTCCCCGCGTGCCGGTCGTGGATCCGCGCAAGGTCGCGGGCGAGCGTCCCCGCCGTCACCGCATGCTCGCGCACTCCACCCTCGAGGAAGTAGCCGGTGAGCGCCGTCTCCGGGAGATGGATGAGCTGCGGTCGCGGAGACTCGGCCGCAACGCGCGCGAACAGCGCCCCCAGCCGCTCGAGATTGTGCCGGTACTCACCCTTTCGGGGCTTCACCTGCGCGACGGCGATGTGAACGGGGCGGGGCATGGGGCTCGTGGATGGGCGACGCGGGCCTGCACCAGCCAAATGTAGGACCGCGCCTCGTCCCGGCGGTAGGAGCCAGCGCCGGGACGCGGTGGCGCCGCCGTCAGGAACGAGCCGGTGCGGTCGCCTCGCGCCCGCTGAGCAGCCAGTTCATCGCGTCGCGGACGACGTACCGGGCGACGGTGATGTCGCGCAGCGAATGGCCGGCGAAGGGCACGCCGAAGCGCCGCACCGATGGCCCGACGCTGAGCAACCCGGCGTCGGCGCTGCCCAACTTGTCGCTGGCTCCACGCACGATCGCGACGCGGATGTGCGCCGTCGATGCGCTCGCGATCGCGTCGGCGACGCCATAGCTGTCCGGACCCTGCGGCTCCGCGCTCATCAGGATGTCCGCTGCGGTCACCCGAAGGTGGCTTCGGCTGCCCGGCGAGAGCGCGAGCACCCCCACGACGCCCGGCACCCCGGCGTGCGCCGCCGCCCACACGGCGAGCTCGGCGCCGAGTGAATGTCCGCCGATCACGACCGGCACGGATTCGATGCCAAGCTCCCGGCGAACCCGCGAGGCAACGTCGCGAATCACGACCGCACAGCTGCTGTCGCGCGCTGGATGTCCCTCGGGGAGCGCGGCGAGGAGCGGACGGATGTCGATGCCGGCGACGGCGTAGCCTCGCGATGCGAGGTCCGCCGCGAGCGCATAGTGCGGGCGCCAGAACCCGACGTCGTTCCCGAAGAAGAGCACCAGCGCCCGCGGGGCGCCGCGGGGGGTGTAGACGACGACCCCCCGGGCGCGCAGCGAAGGATCGTGAACCACATGATTGGGGCGGGGCACACCCACCTGTGATCGAGCCCACACCGCGACCGCGGACAGCGCGGTCGCCGCCAGCGCGCCGGCGACGATCAGGATCGTTCTGAGTCTTGGTCGGAACGCCATCGCTCACCCGAAAGGAACGGTGCACCCGCCGCGAGTGCGGCATCACCCATCACGATGACGCTACGCGCGGTGGCCTGACGGGCGGGTAAACGCCCGCGGGCCGGGCGTCCGGCCGACGTCGCTTGCCGGGTGCCCGCATCGCTCGTCTTCCAAACGCTACCTTTCGATGCGGCCACGGGTATCAGCATCGGCCCCCTGAAGGTCGCATCCACCGCACCCGCTCGACAACGTGCAACGTTTCCTGAAGCCCTCATCGATCCTGCGCGGCGCAGTCGCCGCCGCCTGCGCCGCGCTGCCCATGGTCGCGAGTGCGCAGAAGCCGGCCACGAAGTCCACCGGCGAGCCGTGGACGCTGATCCAGCCCCCGCAGTCCTCGCTCGTCTACGCGCGCGACGGCTCGCTCATCGGCGAGATCGGGCGCGAGTGGCGGACCAGCGTCTCGATCCGCACCCTGCCGAAGTACGTCGGCCAGGCGTTCGTGGCCACCGAGGACCACCGGTTCTACCAGCACAACGGGGTCGACCTCGTCGGCGTGCTCGGGGCGCTCAAGGACGCAGCGTTAGGCGACGCCCGCGGCGCGAGCACGATCACCCAGCAGCTGGTCGGGAACATGCACCCCGACCAGATCGACCGGCGGGACAAGAGCCCCGGCCGCAAGCTCCGCGAGCAGGAAGCCGCCCGCGAGATGGAACGGCACTACACGAAGGAGCAGATCCTCGAGGCGTACCTCAACCAGATCAACTTCGGGCACGGCTGGTACGGCATCGACGCGGCGTCGCGCCACTACTTCGGCAAGCCGGCGACGAAGCTGACCCTGACCGAGGCGGCGTCGCTGGCCGCGCTGCCGAAGTCCCCGGTCGGCTACGATCCGGCCCAGCACCCCGACCGCAACCGCGAGCGGCGCAACACCGTCCTCGCCCTGATGGCGAACCAGGGATACATCACCCCGGCGCAGGCCGCCGCCGCCTCGCGCGAGCCGGTGGTGACCGCGCCTAACGCCGGGATGTCGGCGACCGCGCCCTACTTCGTCGACGTCGTCAGGCAGCAGGCCGAGCGCGCCGGCGTCCCCGTCGCCAACGGCGGCTACCACATCTACACGACCCTCGATCCCGCGCTCCAGAACGCGGCGACCGTCGCCCTCGTCGAGGGGACCGCCGCGGTCGAGCTCCGCCCCGGCTACAAGCACGCCACCTACACCAGCCGCCCGAAGGGGAGCCGCGACTACCTGCAGGGCGCGGTCGTTGCCCTCGACCCGCTCGACGGCGAGGTCCGCGCCCTCGTCGGCGGCCGCAACTACCAGGAGTCGCCGTTCGACCGCGCCGTGATGGCCGTCAGGCAGCCCGGCTCGTCGTTCAAGCCGATCGTCTACTCGCTGGCGATCGCCGACAGCATCCGCCCGAACACGATCGTCCAGGACACCGCCCTCAGCATCGAGCTGCCTAACGGCGAGCTCTACCAGCCGGGAAACAGCGACGGCAAGTTCCTCGGCCCGCTCACCCTCCGCGAGGCGCTCGTCCAGTCGCGCAACCCGGTCGCCGTCCAGCTCGGGATGGAGCTCGGCATGGACTCGGTCGCCGCGCTCGCCCACGCGATGGGAATCCGGTCGCCGATCGCCCCCGTCCCGTCGAGCGCGATCGGTGCGTCGGCGGTGCGCCCGATCGAGATGGTGACCGCCTACGCGGCGCTCGCCAACCTCGGATCGGCGGTCGAGCCATCGTTCGTCCATCGCGTCGAGGATCGTGCCGGGAAGACGGTCTGGGCGCCGAAGGCTGCCGCCCCCTCGCTCGCCCTCGACCCGCGCGTCGCCTTCATCGTCCGTGACATGATGCGCGACGTCGTCGACCGCGGCACCGCGACCGCCGTCCGGAAGTACCTCCCGCCGACGATCCCGGTCGCCGGCAAGACCGGCACGACCAACGACAACACCGACGTCTGGTTCGTCGGGATGACTCCGGAGATCGTCGCCGGGGTCTGGCTCGGCTTCGATCGCCCGAAAACGATCACCCCCGGCGCCTACGGCGGCTCCCTCGCCGCCCCCATCTTCGGCGCGATGCTGCAGCGCTGGTACGCGGGCCGGACCCCGGGGAGCTGGGAACCGCCGGCCGGTCTCGTCTCCGGTGAGCTCGACCGCCTCACCGGAATGGTCGCCGACGCGGCCACCCCGCCCGATCGCCGCTACGTCGAATACTTCCTCGAGGGCACCGAGCCGCCGGGGCTGCAGTTCGACCCATGGCGGATGTTCGAGCTCGGGCCCGTCGGCAGCACCTTCTGATCGCGGCGGCGGC
>DASZNJ010000442.1:0-28046 GCA_035551575.1 Gemmatimonadaceae bacterium | reverse complement strand
CGCACCGGCGCAGGCGGCGACCGCGGCGGCGATGCCTAACGCGACGACGCGACCGCTGGCGGACACGTCAGCCCTCGAGCGCCGGGAAGCGCGCCGGGTCGGTCTCGCGCATCATCTCGTAGAGCGTCGCGTACACCGTCTCGACGCTGGGCTTCGACCAGTAGTCGCCGTCGCGCCCGTAGGCGGGGCGATGCGCGGCGGCGGCGAGCGTGCGCGGCTGCGCGTCGAGCCAGTGGAAGCCGCCCTGGCGCTCGAGCACCTCCTGCATCATGTACGCGCTCGCGCCGCCGGGAACGTCCTCGTCGAGGAAGAGGACCTTGCTGGTCTTCTTCAGCGACTCGACGATGCTGCCGTTGACGTCGAAGGGAAGCAGCGACTGCACGTCGATGACCTCGACCTGCGCGCCGGTGGTCTCCTCGAGCAGCCGCGCCGCCTCGAGGGCGATCGGGCAGCAGGCGCCATAGGTGACGACGGTGGCGTCGCTCCCCTCGCGCAGCACCTCGGGAACGCCTAACGGCATGGTGAAGGTGCCGACGTTGGCCGGCAGCTTCTCCTTGAGGCGGTAACCGTTGAGGACCTCGACCACGATCGCCGGGTCGTCCCCCCGGAGCAGCGTGTTGTAGAAGCCGGCCGCGCGCGTCATGTCGCGCGGGACGAGGATGTGGATCCCGCGCAGCGCGTGGACCATCATCCCCATCGGCGACCCGGAGTGCCAGATCCCGACCAGCCGGTGGCCGCGGGTGCGGACGATGACCGGCGCCTTCTGCCCGCCCTTCGTCCGGTAGCGCAGCGTCGCGAGGTCGTCGGACATGATCTGCAGCGCGTAGAGCAGGTAGTCGAGGTACTGGATCTCGGCGATCGGGCGGAGACCGCGCATCGCCATCCCGATCGCCTGGCCGATGATGGTGCACTCGCGGATCCCGGCATCGCCGACCCGCATCTGCCCGTACTTCGCCTGCAGGTCGACGAACCCCTGGTTCACGTCGCCGAGCCTGCCGACGTCCTCGCCGAAGGCGATCACGCGCGGGTCGCGCCTGAGCGCGGCGTCGAAGCAGGCGTTGAGCACCTTGAACCCCTCGACGTCGATCGCGTCGCCAGCGTATCGCGCCGGCTCGACGGGAACCCGCAGCGGCGACTCGTCGGACTCGGAATAGAGCAGCGAATGATAGCGCTCGTCCATGAGCGATTCCTGCTCGCGCTTCCATGCGGCCAGCGGCGCGGATGCGCCGGGCCGGGTCCGGGTGGCGACGATCGCCTGGTGCACCGCGACCGCGAGGTCGCGACGGAGCGGATCGCGGCGCCTGGCAAGCTCGCGGCGGATCGCGTCGACCTGCTCGTTGCCGTCGATGGCGCCGAGGATGGCATCGAGCTGCGTGCGCTCGGCGTCGATCGGGGACTGGTACGCCTTCCATGCGGCGTCGCGCGCGGCGCGGACGGCGTCGCCCTCCTCCTCTTCGAGCCTGTCGAGTTCGTCGGCGGTGGCGACCTGCTGGCCGATGATCCACTTCCGGAAGTGGAGAAGGCCGTCGTGCTCCTTCTCCCATTGCAGCCGTTCCTTCGACTTGTAGCGCTCGTGGCTCCCGGAGGTCGAGTGCCCGTGCGGCTGCGTCAGTTCGACGACGTGCACGACCGCCGGGACGTGCCGCTCACGCACTGTCGCCGCGGTGCGCTGGTAGCTCTCGACGAGCGCGGGGTAGTCCCACCCCCGGACGACCTCGAGCTCGATCCCCGCCTTGCCGTCGGGATCGCGGCGAAATCCCGCGAGCAGCTCCGAGATGCTGCCCTTGGCGACCTGGATCTCGTTAGGCACCGAGATTCCGTAGCCATCGTCCCAGACCGAGAGGAGCATCGGCACCTGGAGCACGGTCGCGGCGTTGAGCGTCTCCCAGAAGACTCCTTCCGCGCACGATGCGTTGCCGATGGTGCCGAAGGCGATCTCGTTGCCATTGCGCGAGAACTGCTTCAGGTCGCGCAGCTCCTTCAGCTCGCGATAGAGCTTCGACGCCCAGGCGAGACCGAGGAGGCGGGGCATCTGCCCGCCGGTCGGCGAGATGTCGGCGGAGGAGTGGAAGGAATCGGTGAGCGTCTTCCAGTGCCCGTCCTCGGCGAGCATGCGCGTCCCGAAGTGCGCATTCATCCCGCGCCCACCGGACGCGGGATCGGCGTCGGCGTCGGCGTGCGCATAGAGCTGGGCGAAGAACTCCTGCACCGTGAGCAGCCCGAGCGCGAGCATCAGCGTCTGGTCGCGATAGTAGCCGGAGCGGATGTCGCCCGGCTTGAAGGCGCGAGCGAGCGCGACCTGCGGGAGCTCCTTCCCGTCGCCGAAAATCCCGAACATCGCCCTGCCGAGCATGACCTCGCCGCGCGCGAGGGTACTGACCTGCCGGCTGCGCCACGCGACGCGATAGTCGGCAAGGATCTCGGCCGGCTTCACGGTGGCCCTGGACGCGGTGGCCGGGGAGGGACTGCGCTTGGTTCCAACACTCATTTGGGCTGTCTTCGACGGGAGCAAACTCGGGCGCGCGGGCGCTCCCTCACGGTAGGGGCGGGGGGTGCGCGGATCAAGGCTGGCTGGCGGGTTCGGAGGGGAGACTCGTGCGCGGATCGAGTGGTCGGCGCCTCACGAGCATCAACAGGTTGGAACGACGATCACGCGGATGTCGCGGATGTCGCGGATCGTTCCTTCGGGGCGTGCGGTGCTCCGCCGGGCCGACCGAAGCAGTATCCGTTTCTCATCCAGGCGGTGCCAGATCCTTCGTAGTCGCCTCCGCGAAGCTGAAGTCCAAACTGCTGCGAGGGGGAGCGACCCTGGGGGCAGGCGGCGCGGGATCATCGCACCCGCTTGCTCCCAGGTTTATCGACCCCGGCGCAACGGGGCTGGGCTGGTGGCCCATCCTTGCGCCTCGGTCTCCCGGTGTCTGTACGGACTGTCACGGTGCCCGACCGCGGAGGAGTACGGACGAGGTGCCGGGAAGCCACCGCCCGGAGGAGCGGATCAGCAACAGGGGCACGAAGCGCTACGCTCGATAGATCGTGATCGCCGTCTCGTCGAACACGACCCTGGTCGTCCCGCGCGGCAGCTCGTGCGTCGCCGCGTGCTCGACGGCGAGGACACGGGAGAAGGACAGGGCCTGCCAGCTCTCGATGACGCGGTCGAGCATGCGCGAGCCATAGGGCGGATCGACGAAGGCGATGTCGTAGCTGTTCGGGCCGAGCGCGGCGGCGAAGGGGAGGGCGTCGCGCTTGAAGATGCGGGTGCGGTCGCGGAGGCGGAGGGCGGCGACGTTGGCGCGGAGGGCGTGGAGGCTGGCGGGGCGCGTCTCGACGAAGTCGGCGCTGAGCGCGCCGCGGGAGATCGCTTCGAGGCCGAGTGCGCCGGTGCCGGCGAAGAGGTCGAGGACGCGGGCGCCGGGGAGGTCGGCGCGCAGGAGGTCGAGCAGCCCGGCGCGCACGTGCTCGGCCGTCGGGCGGACGCGAAAATCGTTAGGCGAGGTGAGGTCGCGTCCGGCGAGCTTTCCGGCGACGATCCTCATCGCGAGCGGGCAGGAGTGGTCCGGTACACGCCGAACGATACCCGCGGGTGCGTAGCCGCGTGATGCATCGCCCCGAACGCGCCCCTTTCAAAACCCTTGCTTGACCGTCGCGCCGCTATGCTGAAAATTCAACACATTGCCAACCGGCAGCCGAGTCGCGCTGTCCAACGCCCGAGGCTTTCTCCTCCCGACAGGTGATACCATGCGTTCCATCGTCATGGCCGCGGCGCTCTGCGTCGCGTGTTTCTCGCGCTCGCTCCCGGCGCAACAGGCGACGGGACCGGGTGTTGCGCCGGCGACCGCGGTCCGCGCCGACCGTGCACCCGTGATCGACGGGCGCGAGGACGACCCCGTCTGGCGGGGCGCGCCGGCGACGTCGGAGTTCCTCGAGTTCAGGCCCAACGAGGGAAAGGCGCCGCGATTCCGCACCGAGTTCAAGGCGGCGTACGACGAGCGCAATCTCTATGTGTTCATCCGCGCCTTCGATCCGCATCCCGACAGCATCATGACGGCGCTGACGCGGCGCGACGTGCGCGGGCCGTCGGACCAGCTCAAGGTGATGATCGATTCGTACGACGACCGGCTTTCCGGATTCGAGTTCGCGGTGAACCCGGCCGGGGTGAAGCGGGACTATGCGATGTACAACGACCGCGACGAGGACGAGACCTGGGACGGGATCTGGGACGTCGGCACGCGCATCGACTCGGCGGGGTGGACTGCGGAGTTCCGCATCCCCTTCTCGCAGCTGCGCTACGCGAACAGCGAGAGCCACACCTTCGGCTTCGGCATCTGGCGCGACATCGAGCGGTACAAGGAGCGGACGAGCTGGCCGCTCTACCGCTCGTCGCAGAGCGGGATCTCGTCACAGCTGGGGAAGCTCGTCGGGATCCGCGGGATCGCGTCGTTCCACCGGCTCGAGGTCGTGCCGTACGTCGTCGCGAAGAACCTGTCGGTTCCGGAGACGAGTCCGTCCGACGCGACCGGGTGGAATCGCTCGCAGCGGCTGACGGCGGGCGCCGACGTGAAGTACGGGATCACCCCGAACCTGACGCTCGACGCGACGGTGAACCCCGACTTCGGCCAGGTCGAAGCCGATCCATCGGTGGTCAACCTGACCGCCTTCGAGACCTTCTTCGAGGAGCGGCGCCCGTTCTTCATCGAGGGAACGGGGCTGTACAACTACCAGCTCAACTGCAGCATCGTGAACTGTCGCGGGGAGGGGCTCTTCTACTCGCGGCGCATCGGTCGCACGCCGCAGCTGCTCGGGCTCTACGGCGACGGGGCGTCGCCCAACGTCACGCCGATCCTCGGCGCGACGAAGCTGACGGGGCGCGTACGCGGGGGACTGAACGTCGGCCTGCTCGAGGCGGTGACCGGACGCGTCACCGGCACGGCGGCGCGGACCACCGAGCCGGTCACCAGCTACACGGTCCTCCGCGCGCAGCAGGACATGCGGGAGGGGCGGACGAACATCGGCGCGATCGTGACGGGGGTGAACCGCGCGCTCGACCGGTGGACCGACACGCTGCTGCATCGCGACGCCTGGGCCGCGGGAACGAACGTCAGGCAGCGATGGGGTGCGAGCCGGTACGAGGCGACGGCGAGCGTGACGGGGAGCATGGTCAGCGGGTCCCGGCAGGCGATCGCCGCGACGCAGACTCGCGGGGTCCACCTCTATCAGCGGCCGGACGGGGGGCTCCCGCTCGACTCCTTGCGCACCTCGCTCACCGGTGACGCCGAGGGCGTGAGCTTCGGCAAGTTCGGCGGCAACATGGTGCACTTCCAGACGAGCTGGCAGCGGCAGTCACCGGGGTTCGAGGTCAACGACCTCGGCTACCTGCGCCGGGCGAACCAGCAGAGCTTCGACAACTGGATGGGGTTGAGCTTCGTGAAGCCGACGCGGGTCTACCGGCAGATGTCGGGCAACTTCAACGCGTGGGGAAACTGGACCGCGGCGGGGCTGCCCACCGAGCGTGCGGTGAACACCAACTGGCACGTCAACCTGCAGAACAACAGCTGGGTGCACGTCGGCGTCACGCTCAGCCAGCTGGGCGCGACATACTGCGACAACTGCGCGCGCGGCGGGCCCGCGTTCCGGCGGTCGCCGCTCCGGCAGGTGAACGTCAACTGGCAGGGCGACGATCGCCGGCGCGTCGTGCCTAACGTCGGCGTCTTCGACGCGCGGGGCGACTACGGGCGGTCGCACTACGTGGAGGTCTTCCCCGAGCTCGCCCTGATCCCGATGTCGCAGCTCCAGCTGGACATCAACGCCACCTGGAGCGTGAATCACGACGACTCGCAGTGGCTCGACAACTTCGCCGATGGCGCGGGCACACACTACGCCTTCGCCCACCTCGACCAGGAGACCCGTTCGTTAGGGCTGCGTGCCAGCTACACGGCGACGCCGGCACTGAGCCTCCAGCTCTATGCCGCGCCCTTCCTCAGCCGCGGCCGGTACAGCAACGTTCGTGAGCTGAGCGCGACCCCGCGCGCCGCGCGATACGAGGACCGCTACGTCGGCTACGCGGTGCCGGCCGGGACGAGGATGGGGTTCGACGTCCTCGAGCTGCGCTCGAACAACGTGCTCCGGTGGGAGTTCCGTCCCGGCTCGACGTTCTTCGCCGTCTGGTCGCACGGGCGCGGCGGCGACGCGTACGACCCGCGCTACCCGAAGCCGACCTGGCGCCGCGAGTACGCCGACCTGTTCAGGCTGCACCCGGAGAACACCTTCCTGCTCAAGCTGGCGTGGTGGTTCAGCGAGTAGTGGCTGCCTGGAGCAGTGAGGTGTGAGCGTGCCCTGAGTAGTGAGGTGTGAGCGTGCTGTGAGTAGTGAGGTGTGAGCGTGCTGTGAGGAGGGAGGTGTGAGCGCGCTGTGAGCAGTGAGCGGCGAGCTGCCCTGATGCCCGAAGGCTATTTCTTGTTACACTACTCAGGTAAGGCTCACACCTCGCTACTCGCTTCACCCGAACTCTCACACCTCACCGATCACTACTCGATGTTGATACGCATCGCATTCCTCGGTTTCGGCAACGTCGGGCGCGCGTTGCATGCGCTGCTCGCCGACCGGAAAGAGGAGCTCGAGCGCGAGCATGAGGTCGAGTGTCTGGTCACCGGGGTCGCGTCGCGGCGCATCGGGTGGCGGGCGGATTCGCGCGGGGTGGATCCGAAGGAAGGGACGCGGGGGAGCTGCGCGGACGTGCACGAATGGCTGGCGAGGAGCGAGGCGGACGTCGTCTTCGAGGCGATCGCGCTCGATCCGCACACCGGGCAGCCCGCGCTCGACTACCTGCGTGCCGTCCTCGACCACGGTGCGCACGCGATCTCCGCGAACAAGGGTCCGATCGTGCACGGCTACGACCAGCTGAGCCAGCTCGCGGCGGCGCGCGGCCGGCGTTACCTGTTCGAGTCGGCGGTGATGGATGGTGCGCCGGTGTTCTCCCTCGTGCGCGAGTGCCTTCCCCTCGCCGGGTTGCGTGCGGTGCGCGGCGTCTTCACCTCGACGGCCACGGTCGTGCTCGAGGCGGTCGAGCGCGGGCTCACCCTCGCCGACGGGATCGCCGCGGCGCAGGAGGCGGGGATCGCCGAGGCGGATCCGAGCTACGACGTGGACGGCTGGGACTCGGCGGTGAAGCTCTGCGCGGTGGGCAACGTGCTGCTCGGCGGGGCCCTTCGCCCGGCCGACGTCGCGCGGACCGGGATCGGAACGTTAGGCGCGGAGGCGATCCGGCGCGCGAAGGGGGAGGGGCGCCCGTACCGGCTGGTCGGCGAGGTCGAGCGCGACAGCGCCGGGATCGTGCGGGCGCGGGTCGCACCGGCGCGGTGCAGTGCCGATGGTGCGCTCGGGATCGTGCGCGGGGCGACGCTGGTGATGCACTACGAAGCAGACGTCTTTCCGGGGGGACTGACGGTCACCTCGCGCGACCCGGACCCGGTCACGACAGCGTACGGAATGCTCGCGGATCTCGTGGCGGTGATCCGGGAGGAACACGCCGGTCGGGAGCTGCGCTGAGCAGCAGGGCGGCTTAGCTGGCTGAAGCGGCAATCAGGCACGAAATTACCGGTGCTCGGGACGCCTGCGTCGAGGCCGGCGAAGAACGCCCCCAACCTTCCAGCCACCACCGCCATGTCGATCTTCGATCCCGCTCCCGAGCCCTGGCCGAGCCGGATGTTGAGCGTGTTCCGCATCGTCGCCGGCGCGCTGTTCATCACCTTCGGCACCATGAAGGTGTTCGGCTACCCGCCCGGGCCGCCGGGGATGCCACCCTTCGACGCGATGACGCAGACCGGGATCGGCGGCCTCCTCGAAACGTTAGGCGGCATGGCGATCCTGCTCGGGCTGTTCACCCGCCCCGTCGCCTTCATCCTCGCCGGCGAGATGGCGGTGGCGTACTTCCAGTTCCACTACCCGCAGTCGTTCTTCCCGACGACGAACATGGGGACCCCGGCGATCATGTACTGCTTCTTCTTCCTTTACCTGGTGTTCGCGGGGCCAGGAGTGTGGAGCGTGGACGAGGCAATCGCGCGGAGGAGGAGAGTCGGGTACATCAGCCAAGGCTGAGGGCGGGGGAGAACCAGGGATGAGGGACAAGGGGGAGGCGCGGCAGCCTAAGGCTGCCAGCGCGACGAGGGATGGTGGGACGTGGGGGGGCCTACGGACGAGGAACGAGGAAGTGGCGCCGTTGATCGCGGTGGCGTCGTTGATCAGGAATGAGGAAGTACGAGGGTCGAGGGACGTGGGGGGACACCTCGTCCCTCGTCGCCTTTCAAGGGGCCAGGTTTGTCGAACGGGGATGATGGCGGGGAGTGTAAGAAACTTTGTGTACGCGCCGGTGATCACTCGCTCGTCGGCACGCGGTCGCCGAAGAGGAGTGTGATGTGTTGCATGGCCACCTTCCAGTCCTTCGGGGCGCCGAGGTGCACCACCGCATTCCGCAGCGCGAGGTACAGCAGCTTGCTCGCCGCCTCGTCGTTGGGGAAGTGCCCCCGGATCTTGAGCGACTTGCGGAGCGTGCGATGCAGGCTCTCGATCGCGTTGGTCGAGTACAGCAGGCGCCGCACCGGCAGCGGGTACGCCAGCGCCGGCGCGATGCGCTCCCAGTGCCGCTGCCAGAGGGGGGCGATCAGCGGATGGCGCCGGCCCAGCGGGCTCGCCGCAAACGCCTCGAGCGCGGCCCGCGCCGCGGCCTCACTCGGCGCCTGATAGATCGCCCGGAGCTCGGCCGCGACCGCCTTCCGCTCCTTCCAGCCGACGTGCGTGAGGCTCTGCCGCACCAGGTGCACCACGCACTGATGGATCACCGTCTCGGGGAAGACCGCCGCGATCGCCGCCGGGAACCCGGTGAGCCCGTCGATCAAGGCGATCAGGATGTCGCGGACCCCGCGCCCCTGGAGCTCCGTCATCACGCGCTGCCAGAAGGCCGCCCCCTCGGTCTGCGCGATCCAGCACCCCAGGATGTCCTTCGCTCCCGTGGCCGTCGTGCCTAACGCGAGGTAGACCGCCTTGTGCTGCACCAGCCCCTCGTCGCGGATCTTGAGCCGGAGCGCATCGAAGGCGACCGCCACATACACCGGCTCCAGGGGCCGCTGCTGCCAGGCCTCGACCTCGGCCCGCACCTCGTCCGTCACGGCGGTGATCAGGTCGGCCGACACCGGCACCGCGTAGCACTCCTCCAGGTGCGCCTGCAGCTCCCGCACCGTCAGCCCCCGCGCGTAGAGCGAGAGCACCTTCTGGTCAAACCCGGGCAGCCGTCGCACCCCCTTCGGCACGAACAGTGGGGCAAAGCTGCTCTCGCGGTCGCGGGGAATCTCCAGCGGCAACGCGCCGCTCTCCGTCAGCAGGGTCTTCGGGGTGGTTCCATTGCGCGCGTTGGTCGTCTCGGCCGGCCGGGCCTCGCCCTCGCGATACCCCAAGTGCTCGGTTAACTCGGCCCGGAGGATGCGCTCCGTGATCGCCTGCTTGAGCCCCCGAAACATCACGTCGAACTCCGCCTGCGTCCGCACCCCCGCCACTAACGCGTCCAGCGTCTCCTCCGTCAATCCCGCCGGCAACTCTCGTTTTCTCCGAGGCATATCTCCCTCCGATACTGGGATATGGCTCGTACACAAAATTCCCGACAGTCCCGGTCGCGTTCAGCGATCGCCCCCCTTCTTTTCTCCGTCAGCTCCTACTTCCCCCGCCCCGTCTTCTCCTGCAGGTCGTCGATCTTCTTCGACGCCTCGGCCTTCGTCAGGTCGTCGTCGACGTTCTCGTGCGCCTCCTCGGCGAGGGTGTGCAGGTAGGAGCGCTGGGCGCCGGTCATCGGCTCGTCGCCGGTGGTCCACTGGTCGGGATCCTTGATCGTGTTCCCCTCAGCCGCGTCCTGACGGGTTCTGCGGTCGGTCATCGTTGCACCTCGGTCGCTATGTTCGAGATGGTCATTGGTCCTCCACCAGGAGGCAGGAACTGTGCCCGAACATAACCCGAAACTCGCATGCTGACCCGCGCCATCGCCGCCGTCCTCTGCATCGCGCTGTTCGCCGCTCGCGTCGCTGACGCACAGCAGCCCGCCGCCGCACGGCCGGCACAGCTGCAGATCGAGCCCGGGGAGGACTGTCCGCCGGGAACCACCGAGGTCCGCCCGCGGCTCTGCCAGGCGCCCGAGCTCCCCCCGCCGAGCATCCTCGACTACCGGCCGCGCTCGACGCTGGTGACGGATGCGCACGCGGTGCCGCGCGCGAAGTATCCGGCGATCGACTTCCACGGACATCCGCGCGGGGCATGGCTCGAGTCGCGCGACAGCCTCGCGCGGTTAGGCGCGGCGCTCGACGGGGTCAACGTCCGGCTGATGGTCGTGGCCAACGACATGTCGGGCGCGGCGCTGCGCCGGGCGGTCGCCGGGGTGGCCGGGTCGGCGGAGATGAAGGACCGCGTGCGCATCCTCGCCGGGATCGACTTTCGCGACGTCGGTCCGGGGTGGGCGGAGAAGGCGATCGCGCAGCTCGAGCGCGACGTCGCCGCCGGCGCGGTCGGCGTCGGCGAGATCGGGAAGGGGCTCGGGCTGTCGATCAGGAAGGCGGACGGAACGCGGCTGCGCATCGACGATCCCGCGCTCGATCCGGTGTGGGCGGCGTGCGCGCGGCTGCGGCTCCCGGTGTTCATCCACACCGCGGATCCGGAGGAGTTCTGGCAACCGATCGACTACCACAACGAGCGGTGGCTGGAGCTCGCGCTCTTTCCGCGACGGCGCTATCCGCCGGGGGAGTTCCCGAGCTTCGAGGAGCTGATGACGGAGCGCGACAACATGCTGCGCCGCAACCCGAAGACGACCTTCGTCATCGCGCACATGGGGTGGCAGGCGAACGACCTGGCGCGCCTGGCCAGGCTCCTCGACCTGCCTAACGTCTACACCGAGGTCGGGGCGGTGCTCTACGACATCGGGCGGCAGCCGCGGGCGGCGCACGACTTCTTCATCCGCTACCAGGACCGCATCCTCTTCGGCAAGGACTCCTTCCAGCCGGAGGAGTACCCGTACTACTGGCGCGTCTTCGAGACGCGCGACGAATACTTCGACTACTACCGGCACTACCATGCCTTCTGGAAGCTGTACGGCATCGGGTTGCCGGACGAGGTGCTGAAGAAGGTGTACTACCGGAACGCGCTGAAGATCACGCCGGGGCTGCCGCAGTCGGGATGGCCGTGAGCGGGATGAGGATGCGCGAAGCGCGGCAGTGATCGGCAAACAGGAGACGGGGACCGGCAATCGATGCAGGTCCCCGTCGTCATTGCCGGTCTGGCGCGAAAAGCCGGACGATCGGAGATTTCCCGCTCGCGTCCGTAGCCGGCAGTGAGAAAGTGCGGGCGCTCCCTGCGTTGTCCGGATGACGACGGCGAGCAGGTCACACCGGGGCTGCGAGCCGTTCGACGACGATCAGTGCCGCGCATTCCACCTCGAGGAGAAGTCCGATGCGTTTCAGCCGCCTGACGATGTACGGCCCGCTGCTCCTGGCGGGCACGATGCTGCTCGCCTCTCGCGCCGATGCGCAGTTCGGCTCGATCCGCGACCGCATGAAGAAGCAGATCGAGAAGAAGATCGAGGGGGACAAGGCCCCCTCGCGTTCGGGCCGCGCGCCGGTCTCCGACGAATATGTCTCACGGCTGCTCAAGGGGTTCGCCGCGGAAGCACAGACCGCGGAGGATCTCGGGAAGCAGTCGCTCGCCGAGAACGCGAAGATCGTCGCCGACGTCAACGACTACCTTGGGCGCCGGCGCGCGTACACCGAGGCGCAGGCGGCATCGGAGAAGCGGGTGGCCGAGTACAACGCCTGCACGCAGCCGCACGCCGCGCGCATGATGGAAGCGGCGCAGAACCAGCCCGCATCGGTGCAGAACGCGGGGATGGCGATGGCGCAGCGGATGGCGAACATGTCGCCGGAGGAGCGCGAAGCGCTGCGGAAGAAGATGGAGCAGCTCGACCGCGAGGCGAAGGCGGCGGAGAGGAGCGGCAACGTCGCCGAGCAGCAGCGTATCCGCGCCGAGGTCGAGAAGCTGACCGGGATGTCGATGGAGAACGTCAGCGCCGCCGACCGGCGGAAGCTCGCGGCGAACGGCGCGAAGGTGCAGAAGGCCGCGAAGGGGATGGAGAGCTGCGGGCCGCTCCCGCAGGTGTCGGCCGTGCAGCCGCCGGACCCGGTGAGGGTGCATCCGATCATCGAGAAGAACGCTCAGCTGGTGCTCGGCCCCGACGCGACGCAGGAGATTCGCGACTCGGTCGAGGCGGCGGCGTACATCCAGAACCTGCGCGTGATGCGCTTCGGCGACCAGCCGGCGCTGGCCGGCGCGGCCGCATCCGGGATGAGCCCCGGCGACTACAACCTCGGCCGTGAGCAGGTGCTGTACTTCTACGCGCTTCCGGCGCTGCGCGGCGAAGCGGAGGGTTGTCCGCCGGCCTTCAGCCGCGACGAGTGCGCGGTGTTGAAGCACCATCGCGCCGAGATCCTCGCTGCGGTGATGCGACTCCGCGAGAGCGGAGCGGCCACGATCTGAGCGCGAGGTGAAGCGGAAGATGACGTTCGCGCTCGCCGCCGCGCTGGTCGCGGCGTCAGGCGCGTTCGCGTTCATCGGCGCGGGACACGATGGCGGCGGTGCGTCGCTCCCGCCGTCTTCGCTCGCATTCGTCCGAGACGGCCAAGCGGTCGAGTGGTGGCGCTCCGCTGACGCGCCGTCGTCCTGGCGCGGGCCGCTGCGATCGCTCGCGACCGCGGTGCGCTGGCACGACGAGGGCCCGGCGGTGAGCTGGGGAGAACTCCCGCTCGAGGGAGCGGGCGAAGCGAAGCACACGCGCGTCATCCTCGTCCGGATCGATCCGGCGCGCGTCTCGTTTCGGCTCGACGCGGTCACCGCCGACGGGCTCGCGCCGATCGGTCCGCACTGGTCGATCGATGCGGCGCCGGTGCGCGCGCTGGTCGCGGTGAATGCCGGGCAGTTCAACGTCGGCGGCGCATGGGGGTGGATGGTTCGAGGAGGACACGAGTACCAGGCAGCCCGCGCGGCGCCTCTGGCGCCGGCGATCGTGATCGACGTCGACGGGCGCGTGCGCATCGTCGAGCCGGGATCGATAGACTCGGCGGCGCGGTCGGGGCGCGTCGCCGAGGCGTTCCAGTCGTATCCGCTGCTCCTCGCCGGCGGGGTCGTGCCGGCGCAGCTCCGCCACGGCGACGCCGGGGTCGACGTCGCGCATCGCGATGCGCGGCTCGCGCTCGGGGTGCTCGGCGACGGGCACGTCATCCTCGCGCTGACGCGCTTCGCGGGGCTCGGTGGAAAGCTGCAGCTCCTGCCGTTAGGCCTGACGACGCCGGAGATGGCGGCGCTGATGGGCGCGCTCGGCTGCCGCGACGCGGTGCTGCTCGATGGTGGAGTCTCGGGGCAGCTGTCGATCCGCGATGCGTCGGGGGAGGTCCATCGCTGGCCGGGGCTGCGCCGGGTGCCGTTGGGGCTGGTCGCGCTGCCGGCGGCGGCCGCCGGCAGCACGTCCTAGCCGCCTAACGCGAGAGCGCCGCCCAGATCGCGGGATCCTCGAGCCCGAGCCGCCAGAGCGCGATGCGCGATACCCCTGCCGCGCGGGCGTCGCGGGCGAGGCGGCCGACGACGACGGCGTCGCTGACCCAGACCTCGGCGCCTGACGCCGCGCGCGCGTGGAGCCACCCGCTCACCGGGTCACGGGCGAGGCGCTGGCCCGCGGCGGCGGCCATCGTGCGCGCCGCGTGGTAACCGACCGTCTCGGCGGACTTGCCCGTCCCCCATGCGTAGCCGTAGATGGGGAGCGCGGCGACGAGATGGCGCGCGTCCACTTCGCGTGCCCGAACGGACAGCCATGTGCGCGCCCAGCCCGGGTCGGCGACGGGACCGGGCTGCGACTCGGCCCAGTGCTGGTCGTAGAGCATGACGATGAGCGCGTCGGCCGAGGCGAGAAGCTGCGCCGCCGGGTAGCCCGCGGTGTCGGTCGCCGGGATCGCCATCGCCACCTGCGACAATCCGTGCGCGTGCGCGGAATCGGTGAAGGCACGCGCGACCGCGACGAGCACGGGGAGGTCGGCGGGGGTGTGCCCTTCGAAATCGAGGACGAGCCCGCGATAGCCGCGGTCAGCGGCGAGCCGCGCGGTCGCGCCGGCGGTCGAGGCGAGCCGCGACGGATCACTTCCGAGCGCGATCACCGACGCCGGATGGAAGCGATCCCGGAACCAGCTCGTGACGAGGGCGAGGTGCCGCGGCCTCGCCGCGCGCACGACGGAGTCGCCGTAGAGAATCCTCGGCTGCTGCGAGATCGTGTCGAGCGCGATCCACCCGGTGACCGCGACGTCGATGCGCGATGAATGCGCGGCGAGACTCGCGTCGCTGAGGCTGTCCCATGGAGCGGTGAACGCCCAGAGCTCGACGGCCTTGTCTCTGCCTCCGCCGCGGGCCGCGGCGCAGGCGAGCAGCGTCGCCGCGCTCCCGATCGCCAGGGCGCGCAGCAGGCGCCGGCGTCGCGCGCGGGGAGTCGGCGTCACCGCGACCTGCTCCAAACCGGGGAGAGATCGGTTCCAGGTGCGGCGCCGGCCATCACGAGCGGACGCGCCTGGCCGCCGCCGACGGGAATCACCTCGAGACCGGACGGCGGATAGCGGTTCGTCTGGTAGACGAGCGACGCGCCATCGGGGGAGAACGATGCCTCGAGCTCCTGGTACGGCGTCGTCGCGACGACGTGCTGCTCGCTGCCGTCGGCCTTCATCGTGTAGAGGTCGAAGGAGTCGACGTACCGGCTCCAGACGATGCGAGAGCCGTCGGCGCTCCACGAGGGATAGCGGTCGTCGGCCGCGTCGTTCGAGACGTCGTGCGGGTCGCTGCCGTCGGCATTCATCACGTAGATCTCGAACTGGACGTCGCGGTTGGTGTGGAAGGCGACGTGCTGGCCGTCGGGGGAGACGCGCGGGTGCTGGTCGGCGTACGGATCGTTCGTCAGGTTGACCGTGTTTCCGGTCGCGAGGTCGATGCGGAAGATCTCCCAGTTGCCGGTGACGAACGATGCGAAGTAGAGCGAGGAGTTCCCCGCGCCCCAGGAAGGAGAGCGGTTCTCCGAGCCGTTCTGCACGACGCGCTGCTGGTTGCTGCCATCGGCGTCCATCACCCAGAGCTCGACCTCGCGCACGCCGTTCACGCCGGCGACCTCGCGCTCCCATGCGATCCTGGAGCCGTCGGGAGAGGGAACGGGAGCGAGGTCGGCGTGTTCGAGGTCTGTCGTCAGGCGCCTGACGTCGGCCCCATTTCCGGCGATGCGATAGATCTCGAAGTTGTGGTCGCGGCGATCGGAGGCGAAGTAGACCACGCCCCCGGAGGGCGCGGCCGGGCCGGTGATGTTGGTGTCGGTGCACGCGCCCGACAGGAGGGCGGCGCCGGCCAGCAGCGTGAGGGTCAGGCGAGTCACAGGCCGAGCACGTTGACCGCGGTGGTGCCCGGCGCCGCGACGAAGGCGAAGAGGCCGTCGGGACGGATCGCGACCGGGCCTGTCCCGGCGCCGGTGATCCGGTCGTACACCTCGAGCGACACCCCATCGAAGACGGTGGCCGGCTCGCCGGAGACGACGACATAGGGCACGGTGCCGATGTGGCGCGCGGCGATCCCGCCGGGCGAGGCGCCGGTCGCGACGCTTCCCTGGAGCGCGAAGCCCGCGCCGCCTGACGCGTACACGCGGACGAGCTGCTCGCTCGCGTAGAGCACGTACACCCGATCGCCCGCTGCGCTCGCCGTGATGGCCGTCGGCGACGGCGCAATGGGGAAGCTTGCGCTGGTGTCGCCGCTTGCCGGGTGGATGACGGCGACGCGCCACGCCCCGCCTCCAGCGTCGACGGTGGCGAACAGCGTCGCTCCATCGCGATCGCGGGCGAGGTCGTGCGGCTCGCCGGCGAGGAGGATGCTCCCGGTCACGTCACCATTTTCCACGACGGCGATGCGCCGGTCGTAGCGGGCGGCGACCCAGGCGACGGCCCCGACGGAGACGATGCCGGTCGGCCCCGCACCGACGAAGACGCTCGACAGCGGCTGGGTGCTCCCGGTCGTCACCCGGCTCACCGAGTCGAGCGCCGAGTGGGTGATGTAGATCGCGCTCGTCGTCGCGGCGATCCCCGACGCGCCGTTGCCGATCGGTGCGACGTTGGTGCGGAAGAAGCCGAGCGCGTCGACGACGACGAGCGAGTCCTCGGCGGTCGCGACGTAGGCGCGGGTGTAGTCGGTGCTGAAGGCGATCGGTCCCGGCGAGCCCCCGACGGCGATGGTATACGCGATCGTCGACGGGACGACGAGCACCGAGACCGTCGCGCTCCTGCCTCCCTTCGGCGCGGTCGCGGTGATCGTCGCCGAGCCGGGCGCGATGCCGCGGACGGTGCCGTTCTCGTCGACGACCGCGACGGCGGTGTTGGACGAGCTGTACGTGAAGCCGGCGATGCCGAGGTCGTATCCAGCTGCGGCGAGCGCCGATGCGTGGACGCGGGTTGTCGCGCGGACCTGGATGGTATCGGCGGCGAAGCCGCCGTCGCCGATCGTCGCCTGGACGGCGGCGATGTCGGTCGTCGCCGGGTCGATCGGGGAGAGGCAGCCGGCGGTCGCGAGGAGCGCGGCTGCGGTGAGTAGCCTAACGCGCATCGTCGGCGCCGCGAGCGAGGGTGACGGTGATGGAGCGGGTCGCGCCGGGGGGGAGCGCGGGGAGCGCGAGGCGAACCGCGCCGGCCGGGGCGGCGAGCATCGGAGTGGCGCCGGCGCCGGTGGCTGTCCACCCGGCGGGAAGGTCGACCCGGACGACCGCGCCGGCGACCGGGGCGCGCCCGCCGTTGGTGGCGGTCACCGACATCGTCCCGTCGGCGGACATCACGGCATCGACGTCAACCGTGAAGCGTCCGCGCCACCAGGCGGCCGCCTCGTCTCCGGTCGTGAGCCAGACGGTGGTGTCCGCCTTCACCCGGCGCGCGACCGCGGCGACGACGGGAACGAGCTCGGGGCGCGACATGAACTGCGAGTGGTAGCTCATGATGAACAGGCCGCCTAACGCGCGGACCTTGGCGAAGGCGTCGAGATACTCGCGGGTCAGGCGCCCGACGTCGAGCTGCTGCACCCGCTTCAGCGACAGGACGTCGTCGTTGTTGACGCGTCCGAGGATGACGAGCGTATCGCCGGCGACGCCGAGCAGCTCGGGGCTGGCCGAGTGCGAGTCGTTCGAGCCGAAGACATAGCTGCCGCCGGCGTCGAGCCAGGCGCGAAGGGTGTTGCGGTCGAACTGCTCCTCGGGGGGACGGAGCCCGGCAACGGGGTGGCCGATGAGGGAGCGGATCTCCTTCTGTGTCGTGGCGAGCCGCTCCTTCTGACGTGCGAGGGGCTGGCCGGCGAGCAGCTCGTGGTTCTCGGTGTGCGAGCCGATCTCGCCGTTGCGGGAGAGGCGGCGGAGCAGGCCGGCGTTGCGCCGGGCGAGCTCGCTCACGACATACCAGGTCCCGCGGACCCCGGCGGCGTCGAGGGAATCGACGGCATGGCTCGCGTTCGCGAACTCCGTCTCGACGTCCTGGGCGATCATCGCCGCGGCGACCTTGCCGTGGGGCCACGGCTCGACGGCGGCCATCGGCTCGTTGGACGCCCAGGCGACGGCGTTGCGGGCGATCATCTGCGCGAGGATCTCGCTCCACGCGTCAGGCGCGACTCGGGCGAGGTCGAATCCGAGCCAGACGCTGCGCCCGGCGCCGATCGTCGCGTGCGAGACGGCGCCGTCGAGCAGCTCGCGGCGCTGCGCCGGCTCCGGGTTCATCATCCGGTCGGAGTAGACGAGGTCGCGAGCCGGGGTTCGGGCGGCGACGTGGTTGCTGGCAAGGAGCTCGAGCCGCGAGCCGGGAGGGACGTTCGAGGTCAGTGCCCCGCCGCGGGGAATGGTGACGTAGACCGCGTCCCGCGTCTCGAGGGTGTCGAGCCGCATCGCGCCGGCGAGCGTGGCCGGCAGCGTCCAGCCGACGGGGGTGCACCCGCCATCGCGGGTGCCGGTGATCCAGGTGGTGATCACTCCCTTCCCGCGGGCGAGCGACGACCCGATCAGCTTGCGCGACGCGTCGCCGAGGCAGGGTTCCGAGGGAAAGATGAGCACCCGGATGTCGCGGAGGGCGGCGCTGTCGGTGGGGGCGACGGTGACGACATGCGCGCCGAGCCGCTCGAGCAGGAGCCGCCAGCGGCTCGCGATCGAGTCCAGTGTCGCCGGCGAATCGTAGTATGCGTCGCTTCCCGGGTCGCGCACGATCGCCACCCTCGTCGAGCGCGGGAGCATCAGCGGTCCGGCGAGGGGGGGCATGCGCGCGACCGTGGCCGCCCCGGTGGACGGACCGACGGAAACGCCCCGATGCTCGCGCGCCGCCGCCTGCCAGTGTATGGCGGCGACGGAGAGCGCGACGATGACGACCGCGACGAGCAGGATCGTCTTCGTCCCGCCGCGACGGCCGGTGCGGTGGTCAGCGCGCCGCGACATCGGGCTCGGTGGGGGCTGCCCCGGCGGCACCCGCGGGGTCGCCGGGGAAGAAGCGCTCGAAGAAGACCGGCTCGTCGCTGGCGATCCGCGACGTGTCGGGTTGCCGGCGCTCGCGCACCTTGTAGGCGACGTAGCTGCCGACGGCGAGCACCACCGTCACGATGAAGGTGACGAGAATGATCGTCGAGAGAAGCGCGTTGATGGACATGGTTCCTCCTCGGGTCAGATCCTGCCGGCGCGCTCGAGCTTTCCCCAGCTCATGCGCACGTTCAGGAACTCTTCAGCGGTCGCGAACAGCTTGGTGACGTCGATCATCGCGACGAAGAAAAGGCGGTACAGCAGTGCGTACGGGACGAGCGACAGATCTTCCTCTTCCATCGCGATGGTGTGGAGCGCGGCGGCGACGTCGAGGAGGGTGAGGAGGACCCACCACCAGGCGACGTAGTTCGCGGCCCCGCTGCCTAACGCGGCGAAGGCGAAGAAGAGGTTGCCGACGATGTTGAAGACCGGCCAGATGATCGCCTCGAAGAACATCGCGACGAGGGAGAGCCAGACGCCGATGCCGACCCCCGGCTGGGGGGCGACGAGCCACGACGAGCGCTTGCGCAGCGCCTGGAGGATGCCGCGCGTCCAGCGGTAGCGCTGCTTGAGGAGGCCGTTGAAGTTCTCCGGTGCCTCGGTCCAGGCGACGGCGCGATCCTCGTAGACGACATGCCACCCCGCCGTCAGGATCTTGAGGGTGAGGTCCGCGTCCTCGGCGAAGGTGTCGGTGTCGTAGCCGCCGACGCGGGTGAGCATGTCGCGGCGGAAGATCCCGATCGGGCCGGGGATGATGTTGACGACGCCGGCGAACGCCTGGGCGCGGCGCGCCATGTTCAGCCCCTCGATGTACTCGAGGGCCTGGAGCTTCGTCCACAGGTTGATGCGGTTGACGACCTTCACGTTGCCGGCGACCGCGCCGACGTGCGGGTCGGCGAAGTGCGGCATCGCGCGGCGCAGCGTCTCGCGCGAGAGGCGCGAGTCGCCATCCATGCACAGGATGTACGGCGAGCGGGCGAGCGCGATTCCGGTGTTGAGCGCGTTCGCCTTGCCGCCGTTCGCCTTGCTCACCACGCGGACGGTGACGCCGCCATAACGGCCCTCGAGCGCGGCGGCACGGGCGTAGGTGTCGTCGGTCGAGCCATCGTCGACGACGAGGATCTCGTAGGCGGGATAGTCCAGCTCGAGCAGGCTCCGGATCGCCTGGTTGATCATCGGCCCCTCGTTGTAGGCGGGGACGACGAGGGTGACCGGCGGGAGGAAGCTCGCGTCGGCCGAGCCGCTCCTCGACTCGACGTGCTGGAGGAACCCGAGCCAGAGGAGGATGAAGTAGCGGACGATGAGGAGGACGAGAAAGGTCAGCACCACCGCGATCCCGATGCGGAGCGCGAGGCTCTCACCGCGGATCGGGGTGTTCTGGAGGAGCGTCGCGGCCGCGACGCCGATGCCGAGCATCAGCGCCGCGCCGGAGATCAGGATCAGGACATAGCGGAAGCGCATGCTACCAGTCCACCTGCAGGCGGGCGCTGCTGGTCAGCGACTGGTAGCCGCCCTCGCGCCCGCGGCCGTAGGCGCCGTCGATCAGCACGCGCCAGCCCCGCGACTGGTAGCCGACCTCGTAGCTGGCCGAGAGCTGGGGGACGTTGCGCGGCTCGACGCGCAGCGGCGCGCCGTTGGGGAGGGTGAGCGTCTCGCTGCTCCGGCCGTAGCCGGGAAGGACGCGCGCCGCACCGGAGAAGCCGGCGCGGTTCCGCACCGACAGCTCGACGCCGACGGCGTTCGAGACGTAGCGCGACGGGTTCCAGTAGGCGTCGCTCCGCCGGGTGTAGCCTAACGTTCCGCCGGAGTAGATGGCGGCGACGTGAGCGGTGACCGGGACCCGGACCGACGCCTCGACGCTCCGCCGCTGGTTGCCGTCGCTGAGGCCGAGCGCGCCCGCCGACACGTGGACCTCGGCGCTGCCTAACGGTGCGGAGGCCGCGAGCACCGCCTCGCGGCCGCGCATCGGGCGCCCCAGCGTGCCGCCGCCGGCCGCCGGCACCAGCGCCCGCGTCGTCATGAGGGTGTTGTACGCGGGCCCGTCGCTGACCTCGAGCGACACGCGCGCCGGTCCGGCCGGCATCGACAGCTCGCCCGACCCGTAGAGCATGCCGGGAACGAGCGCGTGGCGCGCCAGCCCCGCGCGCACGGCGAGGCGCGCGCGCCAGAGCATCTGCTCGGCGCCCCCCTCCAGCGCATAGCCGTAGAGGAAGCGCTCGGCGCCCCCCGGCGACCGCTGCGAGACGCGGCGCTGTTCGGCGCCGACGCTGAGCACCGTCCCGCGGCCGATGGCGAAGCCGCGAGAGACTCCCCCGGACAGGTAGAGATAGCCGGTGTTGTCCTCGGCGTGGCGCATCGTCGCGACCCAGCCGGGAAAGTCGCCGGCGGCGGTGCCGCCCATCGCGAGGCGCTCTTCCTTGTCGAGCAGCGCAAGGCCGGCGAGCAGCTGCGGATCGGCAGGCCAGAGAGCGAGTGCCTGACGATATGTCGCCCGCGCGCGGCGCCAGTCGCCACGCCAGCGCAGCAGGTCGCCGAGAAGGAGGAAGGTGCCCGGGCGGGGGTTCAGCCGCGCTGCCGCGGCGAGATCCGGCTCGGCGCGCCCGAGATCGTTGCTCCAGAGGTAGAGCTGCCCGCGGAGGAGGAGGTCGCCGGCATCGGGGCGGGCGCCGAGAAGGATGGTCAGCTGCTCGATCGCGCCACGACGGTCGCCAGACCAGGCGAGGGCCTTCGCGTAGGCGCGCCGCACCGAGCTGTCGCGCGGGGCGAGGGCGAGCGCGCGGCCGAGGAGGCGTGCCGAGCCGACGGAATCCGGGATCTCGCCGCGGACGCCGGCGGCCTCGCGGAGGAGCGCCACCGTCTCGCCCGCGGCGAGGACGGTGTCGAACTGCGCGGCCGCTTCGACGGAGCGGTGCTCGCCCCCGAGTGCGCGTGCGTACGCCAGGCGGTAGGGAAGGTAGCGCGGATCATCGGTGACCCAGCGCGCCGCTTCCTTCGACGTCGGGTCGAACGACGCGCGCACCGAGCGCAGCATCCCGACGATCGCCGTGTCGCCGGGGAGTGCCCGCGCGAGCGCGCTGAGCACCGGTTCGGCGTCGCGCGGGCGGTCTCCCCAGGCGAGCGCGCGGGCGAGCCCGAGGCGATACGCGACGCTCGACGGCTGCGCGGCAAGCAGGATGCGGTACTGCGCGGACGCGTCGGGGTAGCGGCCCATCTGGAGCAGCGCGTCGGCGTATTCCTCGCGCAGCGATCGGTCGCCGGGGCGATCCTCGACGGCAAGGCGGTACTCGGCGAGCGCCTCGTCGTTGCGGCGGAGCTGCGCGAGAAGGCGCGCGTGCTCGACCCGGAGCTCGCTGTCGTGCGGGTGCACGGCGAGCCAGCGCCCGATCAGCGCGGCCGCGTCCGCGAAGCGGTTCGCCGTGCCGAAGGAGTATGCGCTGTCGAGGAGGAGCTGGCGCGGCGACGGGTGCCAGACAGCGCCGGCCGCGCCCTGCCAGCGGAGGAGAATCCGGTCGTTCCGCGCGCGCCAGATCGAGTCCTCGACGGCGAAGCGGCGGTACGCAGAAGCCCCAGGCGCGATATCGGCTGCACCGCGGACGGAGAAGCTGTCGGTCGCCTCGCCGACGAGCTGTGAGAGCGGACGCGGCGGCCGATCGGCGAGCCGGGCATAGGCGACGAGCGCCGCACCGACGAGCGCGATCGTCGACGCGACGACGACGACGCCGTAACGCGCGCCGGCCATCGTCAGGCAGCCGGCCCGAACAGCTCCTGCACGCGCTGCTCGTCTGCCGGGTAGCTCAGTGTATCGACCTCGATCTCACCGTTGCCGATGCGTCGCCATTCCTCGCGGAGGCGCTCGACGAACGGCGACACGTCCTTGCGCCGCACGGAATGCAGGTAGACCGAGAGCTCGGGACCGTCGACGCCGGCGAGATCGCCGCCGTCGACGCGCATCGTGCGGATCGCTGCCTCGGAGAGGGCACGTGCATCGTGGCCCGGCACGCGAGCGCGGACGATGGTGAAGAAGGGGACGCGGTCGCCGGTGACATGTGCCTTGACCGCGTCGCGGAACGCGTCGCCGTCGAGCGGGGCATAACCGCTCTCGGCGTGCGGCTGCACCGCGAGCGGAACGTCCGCGTCGGCGAAGGACTCCGCGGCCGAGCGGCCGCGGCGCGCGACACCCTCGACGCGCATGAGCAGCTCGTCGGGATCGACGTCGCCGGGGATGAAGTCGTCCGCCCCGGCGCGCAGGGCGCGGGCGCGGTCGGTCGAGCGCAGGCGATACGCGGTGACGAGGACGATCGGCGCCCGATTCCCCGACCGCCGCAACTCGCGCACGAGCGCGACCGCGTCGTTCACCATGTCGCGCTTCACGTCGATCAGGATGACGCCGATCGACGACTGGAGGAGGTTCGACAGCGCGCTGACGACACCGCCGCGGACGGACACGTCGAAGGCCGAGCGCAGTGCGCTGAGGTGCTCGGGGGGAAATCCGCCGGCGAGGTCGAGGAGGAGCAGCTTCCGCCTCGTCTCGTCCGGGACGTCTTCCTGCCGCCGCGCGCGGCTGTTGGCGAGCGAGGTGATCCCCGCACCGGCGCTTATCTGGAAGCGGATCGGCGCGGTCGAGGGGACCTGGAAGCGGACTTTCCGGATCTCGATCTGGCCGGTGCGATCGGGTTGTGCGCTGAAGTGCAGGATCGCGCCGGCCCGCTGCATCATCGGCTCGAGCCGACGGTCGTAGAGTCCCGCGAGGTCGCCCGGGAAGGTGACCATCGAGGTCGCGCCGATCGAATCGACGAAGGAGAGTGCCGCCGTGATTCCCGCGCCAGAAGCGTGTCCAGCCTCGAGAAATGGCGCGATGCTGTCTATGACAAGACGCTTTGGTGGCTCGCTTCCCAGCAGTCGTCGGAGCTCTTCGAAGGCCAGCTCCGGCGACACGGCGCGGCTGAAGCGCCGGGCGAAGTCGAGCTGGTACCGGAGCAGGACCATCTGCTCCCGGCGGAGCGCGTCGTCGAGGTCGATCCCGAGAAAATCTCCCTGCGCAAGCAGGTCGCCCGGGTCGTCCACCGTCAACATCGCGACCTTCTCGCCCGCGGCTATTCCGGCGAAGAGGAACTCGAGGCAGGCGATGGTCTTCCCCGTCCCCGGGCCGCCGGTGAGGACGTACGTGCGCCCCGGCTGCAGACCACCCAGCCGTTCATCGAGAAGGCCGACTCCACTGCTGATGCTCATCAAATCCCCGTCTGGGAGATGCGGAAACAGTTGTCGCGCGAAAACGGGGGGTAGAGGCCGCTTTTGCAAAACAGGGGCCGATTTGCGATGCAGCGCACATCGCGAGGGCGCATGTCCAGCCGGCGCCAGCGGACCCCGGTTCATTAAAGCCCTTTTACGCAAGCCGGTCTCGGGCGTCCATATACGCAGTCGGGCCCCCGACGGGGGTCCCGCGTGCTGCACGTCCCCAGTCCCGCGACCGCGCGTTCGGTGCCGACACTCGAGAAAAACGAAACGCCGCCGACACCGCTCACGCCGACCAGCGAGCGCGATACCTCACGCGACTTCACGCGCAGCTTCACGCAGATCCACGCGGAGCTGAAGCAGGACAGCGCGGAGCTGCAGCGGCAGGTCCTCCTCTGGCAGCGCTGGATCCGCTACGCGGCGGTGCTCGTCGCCGGGATCACCGCCGGTGTGCGCTACGGTGCAGGTGACACGCGCGGCTCGTGGCTGCCGGTCGCCGCGGCTGCCGCCCTCTACTTCCTCTTCACCGCGCTCGTCGGACGCATCCTCGAGCGCCCGCCGGAGAAGGGAGAGACCAAGGCGCTGCCCCGCGGGGTCGCGACGGTCACGCTGATGGCCGACCTGCTGATGGTGTCCGCGCTCGTGTACTTCAGCGCGCCGCCCTCGCAGTTCCACCGCATCCTGATCCTCGGCTTCCTCGGGCTGCAGCTCACCGTCTTCTATTTCGGCCGCGGGCTCGGCATCGCGACCGCGCTGGCGACGATCGGCGCGTACATCATCGCCTCGCGATTCGTCCCGCCGCACGTCGAAGGACCAGCGCCGACGTGGACGGTGCTCGGGATCAACAGCGCGCTCTTCGCCTTCGTGAGCGGCGTGCTCGTGATGATCTTCGGCAGCTTCCGCGAACGCATGAACAAGCTGCGGCAGTTCGTGAAGCGGGTCGAAGTCGGCGACTTCACCGGCGAGTACGATCCCACCCTCGACAAGCGCCCCGACGACCTCACGCTCCTCGGCGAGAGCTACAACGAGATGCGGAGCCGCCTGATCGAGCTGGTCGGAACGGACGTCCTCACCGGGTGCGTGAGCCGCCGCGCGTTCGAGTCGCGGCTTTCCCGCGAGTGGCGCCAGGCAAAGCGCCGCGGATCGACGCTCGCCGTCCTCATGGTCGACATCGATCACTTCAAGGAAATCAACGACAGCAACGGCCATCCCGCCGGCGACACGGTGCTCGCCGAGCTGGGCGAGATCATGCGCGGCACTGCGCGCGAGACGGACACCGTCGCCCGCCTCGGCGGCGACGAGTTCGTAATCATGCTCCCCGACACCGCGTGGCAGGGCGCGATGACCTTCGCCGAGCGCCTCCGCCGCAACGTCGACGAGCACAAGTTCGAGCTCGCCCCCGGCAGCGCGCTCCCGATCACGATCTCCGTCGGGGTCGCCCTCGCGAAGGGAAGTGACCCGGTCACGCACGATGACCTGCTGCAGAGCGCCGATCGCGCGCTGTACAAGGCGAAGTCCGGCGGACGAAACAGGATCTGCGCGTAGTCTGGCGCGGCGTTCAAGGCGCCGGTCCTGGACGGGGCGCCGTGTTGACGGCGGTCCGGGCGGAGCGGACATTGGGGGATGGCGCCCTCTCTCATCACGCTCGACGACCTTCGCGATGCCGCGCGCACCATCGCCGGCGTCGTCGTCCGCACTCCGCTACTTCCCGCTGACGAGCTGACCGAGCGTATCGGCGCGCCGGTCTGGCTCAAGCCGGAGACGCTGCAGCGCGGCGGCGCGTTCAAGCTGCGCGGGGCGTACAACTTCCTCGCGAAGATGAGCGCCGAGCAGCGCTCGCGCGGGGTGATCGCGCCATCGTCAGGGAACCACGCGCAGGCGGTGGCGCTGGCGGCGAGGCTGTTCGGGGTCCGGGCGACGGTCGTGATGCCGACCACCGTCACCGACGCGAAGCGCGGCGGCGCCGAACGGCTAGGCGCGCGCGTCGAGCTGGCGGGTACCACGACCGCCGACCGGATGGACCGGGCGATGGAGATCGTCGCCGCCGAGGGCGGCACGCTGGTCCCGCCCTACGACGACCCGATCATCGTGGCCGGCCAGGGGACGGCCGGGCTCGAGATCGCCCAGGACCTGCCCGACGTCGGCACCGTGCTCGTGCCCGTGGGCGGGGGCGGGCTGAGCGCCGGGGTCGCGGCGGCGATCAAGCTCACCGTGCCTAACGCGCGGGTGATCGGGGTCGAGCCGGCCGGTGCGCCGAAGCTGACGCGGGCGCGGGAGGCGGGGAAGCCGGTGAAGCTGGAGAAGACGGGGGGCCTCGCCGACGGGCTGCTCGCGGTCGAGGTCGGGGCCGTTCCCTTCGCCCACCACCAGGCGTACGTCGACGACGTCGTCGTCGTTCCCGACGAGGAGCTTCGCGGTGCGATGCGTTTTCTCCTCGACCGGATGAAGCTCGTCGTCGAGCCGAGCGGGGCGATCACCGTCGCCGCGCTGATGACGGGGGCGGCGAAGACGCGGGGGCCGGTCGTCGCGGTGCTCAGCGGCGGCAACATCGAATACTCCGGGCTGCGCGCACTGCTCGACGACGCGCGGGGCTGACGTGGCGGACGCGCGGATCCTCGTCGCCGACGACGACCCGGCGATCCGGGCGGCGGTGTCGTGGCTGCTCAAGGAGCAGGGCTACGACGTCGCGGCGGCGACACGCGAGGGGATCTACGGGGAGCTCGAGCGGCGCCCGGCCGACCTGCTGCTGCTCGACGTCGACGTCCCCGAGGAGGACGGGAGCGTGGTGCTGCGCCGGCTCCGCGCGAACGACCGGTGGCGCGACCTCCCGGTGTTGATGGTCTCGGCGCGCGGCGGCGACGACGTCGCGGTGCGCGCGCTGCGCGCCGGGGCCGCCGACTTCATGGCGAAGCCCCTCAGGCTCCGTGAGCTCCTCGCCCGCGTCCAGGCGCAGCTTCGCGCGCGCGACACCCTGCGCCGCGCCTACGCGGCGCTGCGCGAGGTGTCGGAGGCGCTGGTCGAGTCGCGGGAAGAGGCGAAGAGCCGGCGCGAGCTCGTGGACATCCTGCACGAGGTCACGGGCGAGCTCTCCCCCGAGGAGATCTTCCGGATCCTCGCCCGGCGCGTGGCTCGCGCGCTCGACATCTCGCGCTGCTCGGTGATCCTCGCCCGCCGCGGCGACGAGCTGGGGGTCGTCGCCACCGCGTTCGACAACCCCGGGCTGCGCAACTTCCCGATCCGGCTCGACCGCTATCCGGAGATACGCACCGCGCTCGAGCACGGGGCGCCGGTGCTCGTCGAGGAGGGGGCGAGCAACCCGCTCTACAACGAGATCCGCAAGGTCTGGGAGGCGGAAGGGCTGACGGTGCCGGTCTCGTCGGCGATCGCGCTCCCCTTCACCCTCGACCGGACGCAGCTCGGGGTCTTCTTCCTGCGGACGAGCGGGAGCGAGCCCCCGCTCTCGCACCACGACATCGAGTTCGCCGACACCGTCATCCGCGCCGCGGTGGCGGCGATCCAGCGCGCGCAGCTGCTCGAGACGACGCGCGCCGACAAGGCGCGCCTCGAGGCGCTGGCGACCACCGACTCGGTGACCGCGCTCCTCAACCGGCGCGCGCTCGTCGACCGGCTCTCGCACGAGATGGACCGGGCGCGGCGGTACGCGACCCCGCTCGCCCTCCTGATGGTCGACCTCGACCACTTCAAGGACATCAACGACACCCACGGCCACCTCGTCGGGGACGAGGCGCTGCGCGAGGTCGCGCGGCTCCTCCAGGGCGCGGTCCGCAACGTCGACATCGTCGCCCGCTACGGAGGCGAGGAGTTCGCGATCGTCCTCCCGGAGACGTCGAACGAGGGCGCGGTTGCGTTCGCCGAGCGCGTGCGCGAACGTGTGGCGGAGCATGTGTTCGCGAACGAGCGGCTGCCGTCGCTCCGCCTGACGGTGAGCGTCGGTGTCGCATCGGTGCCGGCGTCCGACATCGAGTCGGTCGAGGATTTCTTCGCGCGTTCCGACGAGGCGCTCTACCGCGCCAAGGCGGGAGGCCGCAACCAGGTACGAGCCTGAGAATCGCACCATGACGCGCGCATCATGACTCGCTGCCCGACCTGCGGCACGACCTACGGCGACGACGCCCGCTTCTGCACGAAGGACGGCACGCGCCTCGTTCCCGCGCCCCCGGCGCGCGGCGCGCCC
>DASZNJ010000441.1:0-3269 GCA_035551575.1 Gemmatimonadaceae bacterium | reverse complement strand
AGTGCGCTTCACTCGCGCGAAGCGACCCCGCCGCTTCATCGCGCTCGCGCTCGGCGCGGATGCGCTCGGTCACGTTGGTGACCGCGACGAGCCGCCCGTGCCGGCCGCCGATCTCGATGTCGTCCGAGATCACCTCGACGTCGATCTGTGCGCCACCCTTCGTGCAGTGTCGCGCCGCCCCGACGGCAGGCCGTCCGCGGTGCAGTTCGCGGAGGCGCTGGCGGAGCATCGCGGCGTCCTCCGGAGGGCGAATATCGGCGATCGTCATCGTGAGGAACTCCTCACGACTCCACCCGTACTCGCGGACCGCCGCCTCGTTGACCTCGAGGAAGGCCAGCGTCCCGGCGTCGTAGACCCACTGCGGTTGCGGGTTCTTCCGGAAGATGAGCCCGTACGGAGAATCAGCGCTGCCGGGGATCGCGGGCGCGGCCTGCAGCGCCGCCAGCTCCTTCCGCAGGGCGGCGAGCGCGAGCTCCGCTGCAGCGGCACGCGCTTCGGCGCCGGCGCTCACTTCCATCTCGGGCCGGGCGTGATGCTGGGGGTCATCTCATCGGGGGATGGCGGGCGGGCCGGAGCTGGCCTCCCCCGATGGACGACTCATGCGGGTCGCAGGTCTCGACGGTGCGGTGGCGGCTGCAGGAGGGCGATTCCGCCAGCCAGGCGACGGAGCGTCAGCAACCCCAGGGCGAGCCGGATCCGGCCGCGGCGGATCGCGGCCGGGTGTCCTCCCGGCTAGCCGGCGTAGACGTAGGCGACGTGGCGCTCCTGCATCTGCGTGAACGCGACCACCATTGCCGGGACCTTGATGACCCCGGGGATGATTCCGTTCACGAGTGCCCCGTGCACCTGCTCCGAGGTGCCCATCCCGGCCGCGACCAGCTTCTTCGTCGCCCCGGCGATGGTGTTCATGCAGATGAGGAAGACCACGCCCCGCTTCCGCAGCGCTTCCACCGTCTGGTCCTTGTTCACGGGGCCGTTCACCTGAAGGTTGGCGTCGATGTAGAGGTTGCGAACCGACGGCGCCTTGGTGGCCGGATCGGTGATCCCGTACTGTTCGCCGATCTTGTACTTCGCCCACATCTCGTCGGTGAGGACGAGCGGGATCCCGGTGCCCCGCACCGCCATGATCAGGTTCACCTCGCTCTGCGGGACCCCGAAGGAGTTCTGCCACGCGTCGAGAAAGTTCTTTGCCTGGACCAGCGCGGCGCCGTTCTTGTGGTTGTCGGCGTCGAACGCCGTCTTGTGCTTCCCCTTGAGGTTGTCGAGCCACCCCATGTCGGGGCCGCTCCCCGGGCGCGGCACCGCCGCGGCGAGGTCGCGTGTGCCGAACAGCGAATAGCCGACGATCGGCGCGGCAATGGTGGCCAGGCGCCCGAGAAAGCCGCGGCGGGGAGTGGCGTTCGTCAGATCGATCATGTGGGTTCTCCTCGGGAATGGTCTGCTCCGCCGGCGCCGGCTCGGCGTCGGGTGGACGATCAGCGGAAGGTCGGCCCGCCGTGGCGGTCGTCGGGGACGAAGCGGTCGTGCGCGGGCATCTTCACCTTCGGCAGCGTGGTCGCGTCGATCACCGCATCGCGCGGAATCACCTGGTTCTCGGCGAGCAGATACGCGACAATCGAGTACACCTCGTCGGGAGCGAGGGATCCAGGCGCGGTGTAGGGCATCGCGCGGTGGATGTAGTCGTACAGCGTGGTTGCGTACGGCCAGTAATTGCCGATGGTGTGCGGGATCTTCGCGTCGTGCGCGAAGGGGAAGCTGTCGCGCGGCTCGGGGCCGATGAGCGCGGGGTAGAAGCCGCCGTTCCCGCCCTCGCCGTTGACGCCATGGCACATCGCGCACTTCGCCGCGTACAGCGGCTTGCCTGTGGCCCAGCTTCCGCGCCCCGGCGGGAGCCCCGCGCCGGCGGGATTCACGTCGATGTTGATCGCGGCGAGCATCGCCGAGTCCGCGGGGCTGCCGAGCGCGAAGCGGGCGGGGAGCGCAGCGGCGCCCGGCGCGGCGGCTCCGCCGTTCCCGCCCGCCTGATTTGTCTGCGTGTCGCTGCCGCGGCAGGCGAGGGCGGCGAACAGCCCCGCGGCGGCGATCGCGCGACGGGCGGTCCGGATCGTATCGCGAGTCACCGTCATCCTCCGAAAAAGACGCCGCCGTCCGCTTCAACGATCCAGCTGCGGATCGAGTTGAAGTGGAAGTCGGTGCCGGGGCCGCGCCCCTTCGTGAAAGTCTCGCGCGAGGGCTGGACGTAGCCGGTCTCGTCGACGGCGCGGCTCATCAGCAGGGCCGGCTTGCCATCCCATTTCCACATGTGCTGGAAGCGGACGTGCGCGTTAGGCAGGACGGGGCTGGAGAGCACTGCCTCGCTCCACGACCGGCCGCCGTCGGTGCTGACGTCGACGCGGGTGATCTTCCCCCGCCCCGTCCACGCGAGCCCGGAGACCGGCCACCACCCAGGCCCGGTCAGCTTCGCCGGGTACGAGGGCGAGGTGATGATCGACTTCGCGTCCATCACGAAGCTGAACTGGCGCGCGGTGCCGTTGGGCAGCGGGTCGGTGTACTTCGACGTCTCGTCGCGGGACATGTTCGGCTGGTCGATCGCCTTCAGGCGCCGGATCCACTTGATGCACATGTTCCCCTCGTACCCGGGGAGCAGCAGCCGGGCCGGAAAGCCGTTAGGCATCCGCAGCGGCTCGCCGTTCTGGGCGTAGGCGATCATCGCGTCGTCGAGCATCTTCGCCATCGGGATGCTGCGCGACAGCACCGCGGCGTCGCCGCCCTCGGCCAGCACCCAGGTCGCCGCGGGGCGAACCCCCGCCTCCCGCAGCAGCGTCGACACCGGCACCCCCGTCCACTCCGAGTTGCTGGTCAGCCCGTCCACCGCCTGCGCGGTCATCTCCCGCTTCGGCGCGCGAAAGGCGGCCCGGCCGTTGCCCGCGCACTCGATGAAACAGATGCGGCTGACGGAGGGGAAGCGCTTCAGGTCGTCGAGGGTGAACACCAGCGGCCGGTCGACCAGGCCGTGCACGGCCAGCTCGTACCGCGCCGGATCGATCACCGCGATCCCGTTATGATGGCGCTCGAAGTGCAGGTCCGAGGGAGTGATCGTCCCCGTGATGTCCTGGAGCGGGGTCCCCGAGGCGCCGGTCATCACGCCGGTCGGCGCCAGCGTCGGGGTCTCGAAGGGCGACCGGATCCCGAGGGGGCCCGATGGGAGCCCGGGCACCCTGGTCGCATCTCGCGGCACCACCAGCGGGCTCGCGCCGGCGGCAGGCGCG
>DASZNJ010000440.1:0-16194 GCA_035551575.1 Gemmatimonadaceae bacterium | reverse complement strand
CGCTGCGGCTCCGCGAGCCGGTCGAGCTGCTCTCGGCCGGTGTCACGAGCGGTACGCTGCAGCTGCCACCGGGAGGTGAGCCGATCCTGCTGATGGCGGATCGCCAGACGACGGGGGGCTATCCCGTGCTCGGGCAGGTGGCGTCGGTGGATCTCGGGGCTGTCGCGCAGCTGCGCCCGGGGGATCCGATCCGCTTCACCGGGATCTCGCTCGACGAGGCGCAGCGGCTGTACCTTGAGCGCGAGCGGTCGCTCGACGCGCTGCGGCGCGCCCTCTCCTACCCAGCGTGAACGCGCCGATGCCCAGCGTCGACCTGAACTGCGACATCGGCGAGAGCTTCGGTGCCTGGAGGCTGGGCGCCGATGCCGAGGTGTTGTCGCACGTCACCTCGGCGAACATCGCGTGCGGCTTTCACGCGGGCGACCCGGCGACGATGAGGAAGACGGTCGATCTCGCCGCCGAGCGCGGCGTCGCGATCGGCGCGCACCCCGGGCTCCCCGATCTCGGCGGCTTCGGCCGCCGCGTGATCGAGGTGACGCCTGACGAGGCGTACGAGATGGTGGTGTACCAGGTGGGTGCGCTCGCCGCGTTCACTGCCGCACGCGGCGCGCGGCTTGCGCACGTGAAGCCGCACGGCGCGCTCTACAACATGGCCGCGACACGCGCGCCACTGGCCGACGCGATCGCCCGCGCCGTGCGCGACGTCGACCCGGCGCTGACGTTGTTCGGGCTGGCCGGGAGCAGCCTCGTCGCCGCCGCGCGAGCGGCGGGCATCGTCGCGGTCGAGGAGGTGTTCGCCGATCGCCGCTACGCCGCAAGCGGGACGCTCGTGTCGCGCGGCGAACGAGGGGCGGTCATCGACGACACTGCCGTCGCCGTCAGGCAGGCGGTGCGGATGGTGCGCGAAGGGATGGTGACAGCGGTCGACGGCAGCGAAGTGCGAGTGCACGCCGACACGATCTGCATCCATGGCGACACGGCAGGCGCCGCCGCGCATGCGCGCGCGCTCCGTGCCGCGCTGAGCGATGCCGGCATCGATGTCGCCGCCCCGCGACGCGCGACCGCATGACCGCGACGCCGATCCGTGAAGCAGCTGCCCCCGATCGCTCGCTCGCGCGCGGGCTCGGGCTGACGGACGCGACGCTGCTGGTGATCGGCTCGATGATCGGCTCGGGGATCTTCATCGTCTCCGCCGAGTCGTCGCGGCTCGTCGGCGCACCGGGGTGGCTGCTCGCGGCATGGGCGCTCGCCGGGGTGATGACGATCACCGGTGCGCTCTGCTGCGCCGAACTGGCGGCGATGATGCCGCGCGCCGGCGGGCAGTACGTGTTCCTGCGCGAGGCCTACGGTCCGGCGACCGCCTTCCTGTTCGGGTGGGCGCTGCTGCTGGTGATCCAGACCGGAACCATCGCCGCGGTGGCGGTCGCCTTCGCGAACTTCGCCGGCGCTCTCTTCCCCGGCGTGTCGTCCACGCGCTACCTCGTCGCGCCGGTGGTGTTCGGTCGCTACGCGGTCAGCCTGTCGACGCAACAGCTGCTCGCGATCGCATCGATCATGTTGCTGACGTGGGCAAACACCCGCGGGCTGCGGACGGGGAAGATGATCCAGAACGTGTTCACGGTCGCGAAGACCGCGGCGCTGATCGGGCTCATCGTCATCGGCCTCACCCTCGGGTGGAATGCGCGCGGCGCGGCGTTCACCTCGTCGTGGTGGCACCCGGCGTCGAACGGGTGGAGTGCCGCGCTCGCGCAGCCCGGGATCGCGGCGACGGGTGGGCTCGCGCTGGCGCTGCTGCTCGGGAAGGCGATGGTCGGGCCGCTGTTCGCGCAGTCGGCGTGGAACAACGTCACCTTCGCCGGGGGCGAGGTGCGCGACCCGAAGCGGAACCTGCCGCGGGCCCTGCTCATCGGCTGTGGAGTGGTCGTCGCGCTCTACCTGCTGGCCAACCTCTCCTACATCGTGACACTTCCGCTCGCGACGATCCAGCACGCCCCGCAGCAGCGGGTCGCGACCGTCGCGATGGAGCAGGCGTTAGGCACCCCCGGGGTGCTCCTGATGGCCGGTGCGATCATGATCTCGGCGTTCGGCTGCAACAACGGCCTGATCCTCGCCGGGGCGCGCGTCTCGTTCGCGATGGCGCGCGATGGCGTCTTCTTCGAGCGGATCGGCCGGCTGAACGCAAGGCAGGTTCCCGCGGCGGCACTGCTCGCGCAGGGTGCATGGGCGTCGGTGCTCGTCCTCCCGCGGTCGGCGGTGCGCGATCCGGTGAGCGGCGCGGTGACCTTCGGCAACGTCTACACGCAGCTCCTCGAGTACATCGTCCCGGCGGACCTCGTGATGTACGCGGCGATGGTGCTCGCCGTGCTCGTCCTCCGGAGGCGGGCGCCGCTGCTCGAGCGTCCGTATCGCACGCCGGCGCTTCCGCTGACCACGGCGGTCTACGTCGGGCTCGCTCTCGCGCTCGTCATCGACCTGGCCTGGCTCGCGCCGGCGACCTCCGGGATCGGCTATCTCATCGTCGCCAGTGGCATCCCGATCCACGCGCTCTGGCGGCGCGCGCACGGCCGGGCGGCGGCCGCGGCCTCCGGAACTCCAGCCATCCCTCCCTCGCAATGACCCGTTCGCGAAGCGCCGCAACGAGAATCCTGTTCGCCTGCCTGACGACCGGCTTCCTCGCGACGCCTGCGCGTGCCCAGGCGCCAACGAGCGACGATGCGCAGCGGCTCGATTCCGTCGTGCGATACGTCGAGGCCGAGATGCAGCGGCTCCGCATCCCGGGTATGTCCGTCGCCATCCTCCGCGGCGACAGCATCGTGATGGCTCGCGGCTTCGGCTACGCGAACGTGGAGCTGCGCGTGCCGGCGAGCGACAGCACGATCTACCAGTCGGGCTCCGTCGGCAAGCAGTTCACCTCGGCGGCGATCATGCTCCTCGCCGAGCGGGGGAAGCTCTCGCTGGACGATCCGATCACGAGGTGGCTGCCGGAGGGGAGGGGCGCCTGGAAGGGGATCACCATCCGGCACCTCCTCAGCCATACCTCGGGGATCGCCAACTACACCGACGGCGCGGTGGACCTGCACAGGGAGTACAGCGAGAACCACCTCGTGAAGCTCGCCGTGAAGTCGCCGCTCGACTTCGGGCCCGGTGCGCACTGGAGCTACAGCAACACCGGCTTCGTCCTCCTCGGCGCGATCGTCCGCCGGGTGACCGGGCAGTTCTACGGCGACTTCCTGCGCGACAACATCTTCCGGCCGTTAGGGATGCGGACGGCGCGGATCATCTCCGAGGCCGACATCGTTCCCAACCGCGCCAGCGGGTATCGCCTCGCGGGCGACACCCTCCGCAACCAGGAGTGGGTCTCGCCGTCGCTCAACACCACCGCCGACGGCGCGCTGTACCTGACGGTGCGCGACCTCGCGGCGTGGGCGGTGGGGCTCAACCACGGTCGTGTTCCGTCCGCGGCGAGCCTCGAGGCGAGCTGGACGCCGATCGTGCTGAGCACCGGAGGCAGCTATCCCTACGGCTTCGGATGGGGACTCTCGCCGCAGCGCGGGGTGAAGAAGATCGCCCACACCGGGTCGTGGCAGGGGTTCAAGACGGCGATCGCGCGGTATCCGGCGCTGAAGCTGACGGTGATCACGATGGCGAACCTCGCCGAGACGCCGATCGGGCCGATCAACGCATCGATCGCCGGGATCGTCGAGCCGCGGCTGGCGTCGCCGCACCTCCTCGCGGAGGGTGCGCTCACCGTGCAGCCGCCGGCGGCGATTCCCACGTTGCTCGCGCGCGTCGCCGCCAACGATCCCCACGTGCCGGCCACTCCCGCGCTCCGCGGCTTCATGAACACCCACGAGCGGAAGGCGCTCGCCAGGGCGCTCGCCTCCGCTCCCTCGTGGAAAACGTCAGGCTGCGACCGCATCGCCGACCCGGCGGCCGACGGCGTCGGCGCGCGGTCGGTGTACAGCTGCTACGCGGTGAGCGTGGGCGGGAAGGTGCCGCGCGTCTTCACGGTGCTCTACACCGCGGACTGGAAGGCGAGCTGGATCGAGAGCTACAGCTGGTGAGTGTGACGACGGCCGGTGACGGGGGGATCATCCGGGTCGGGACGGCCGGCTGGTCGCTCCCGCGCGCGGTGCAGGATGAGTTTCCCGGCGAGGGGGCGCATCTCGCGCGCTATGCGCGGGTCTTTCCCGCGGCCGAGATCAACTCGTCGTTCCACCGGCCGCACAAGGCGGGTGTCTACGCGCGGTGGGCGGCGGCGACCCCGGCGTCGTTCCGTTTCGCGGTGAAGATCCCGAAGGCGATCACGCACGGGCAGCGGCTGGCGGGCGCTGACGAGCTGCTCGCGACGTTCCTGGCCGAGGCCGCAGCGTTAGGCGACCGCCTCGAGTGCCTGCTCGTCCAGCTGCCGCCGAGCCTCGCCCTCGACCGTGAGGTGGCGCGGCGCTTCTTCGCCGCCCTGCGCGAGCGATGGCCGGGCGGCGTCGTGCTCGAGCCTCGCCACGAGACGTGGTTCACGACGGAGGCGAGCTCGATGCTGGAAGAGATGGGGGTCGGCCGCGTCGCGGCGGATCCGGTGCGGGCGGCAGGCGGCGACGTTCCCGCGGGGTGGCCGGGGATCGCCTACTACCGGCTGCACGGCTCGCCGAGGACGTACTACTCGTCGTATCAGCACGACTATATCGCTGCACTCGCGGACCGGCTGATCGCGCACCGGCGAGCGGGGGTGCGCAGCTGGTGCATCTTCGACAATACGGCGAGCGGGGCGGCGTCGGGCAACGCGCTCGAGCTGCTGCGACTCCTCGCCGGGCGCGAGCGATGGCGTCCGGGTGAAGCGGGGGAGCGGGCACCTGCCTAACGTGCGGTGGCCGGAAAACGAGCAGGGGAGCGGCGCCCTGCGCCGCTCCCCTCCTTCGCGCGCCGCGGTGAGGCGGCGCTGGACGTTCGGTTTTTTTCGAGCGCTAGCTGGCGACGACTTCGGCGGCCGGCTCGGCGGCGGGTGCCGCGACGGCGGGCTTCTGCGGTGCGCCGCGACGCCAGTAGCTCGGCGCGGGGGCCGCGCGGCGGGCCATCAGGTCGTCGTAGTAGGCGACGACGCGGGAGCTGACCGAAGCCTTGGTGTCCTTCGGGCTCGCCTGGAACGGGGCGTAGCGGTGACGGTCGTCGGTGGAAACGCGGAACCACCACCAGGCTCCCCGCGGCGCGGAATGGGCGCCCTCGACCTTGCAGCTGAACGTGCGCGTGCCGTCGTTGAACTCGAAACTATCGATCACGTCGTTGTCCTTGAAAGACTGTTTCGAAGTATAACGCCTTGCGCGCCGTCCCGCCCCATGGAAGATGCCGTGGTCGCGCGGAAAGGCGTGCCGATGTGGCAGCGGTCACCTGCGAGCGAGGTGGACCGTACAGTGCGGGCGTTGGGGAACGTGCATCCCCGGTCGGGGTTCACGAGCGCCCGTGCATCTGGCAGTCCTATTGCAATCCGGGCATCATCGACGTAACGAGACGCTGGCTCCAGCGCGACGTTCGCCATTGTGCGCTCCGACGGCGACATTCATCGAGGCCGAATGCCCACTGACCTGAAGAGCTTCGGCCTCACCGAGATGCTGCGCTGCAGCGTCGCACTGCGGCACGCGGCATCCGGCGCGGGGAGCATGGAGGACGCGGCGAAACGGATCTGCCGCTACCTCTACGCCGAGTTCGGCGCGATGAGCACCGCCGCCGGCGCCAGCGGACGGATGGGGGGCGGGGACTGCGCGCTCGTCCGGCTGTACAAGACGCATCCCTATTCGGGGCTCGATCCCTCGCTCCGCCGCTTCGCCGACAAGGCGCTCGGCGCGACGAAGGCGAAGCCGGAGATGCGCTGCCTGACGCTGCTGGGCAGTGCCGGGGACGAGCCGGGGTGGAACGATCGTACGACATCGCGCGGCCATCGCGCGATCCCGCTGCCGAGCCCGCGCATCGTCGAGCAGGCGCCGATGGTCGCGCAGCTCATTCGCCAGTTCGGGCTCGACCTCGCCGACGTCGTTTCTCCCTCGCCGGAGTTCGTCCGCGAGATGGCGGGGCGCAGCTACGGTGTCTTCCACGTCGAGAACGCCGCCGGCAGTCCGTTCATCCCGGCGCAGGACTTCGTCGAGCGCTACGGGATCCGGTCGGTGATCGGCTTCGGCGGCTCGCTGCGGAGCGGCGACATCTTCGCGACGCTCATGTTCGCGCGTGTCGAGATCAGTCCGGACGTTGCCGAGCGTTTCCGCACGATCGCGCTCGACGTGAAGAGCGCGCTGTTCAACTTCGAGGAGGACCAGGTCTTCAGCACCGGCTCCCGATAGTCCCGTCCGGACCGGAACGCCGGCCCGATCGTGACCCGGTGGGACGCTCGACCGTCGTTGAGGCGTACTCCACCAACCACGATGCCCGAACAGAACCCATCGCGCCGCCGGATCACCACCCGGGCGCTCGCATTGTCCTCGATCGCGCTCCTCCTCTCCAACGTCATCGCCTGCGGCGGCGGCGGCGCCGATGGACCTGACGTCCGCGGCGCGGGTCTCCGCAGCGCGCCGCTCGACGATCGCGGCCGCGCCCAGGTCTACGCCGCCGCGCTCCGTCAGGCGTTCGACATCGACAGCGCGCTCGTCCTCCTCGTCGACCCGGCGATCCTTCCCCGCAACGGAACCTTCGCCCGCGACGCGAAGCTCAGCGACGACGTCATCCGCGGGATCCAGGGTGCGGGCGTCTCGCGCGGGACCTGTGAGACCACCGAAGACCAGAGCCGCACGCCGCAATGCGCGGCGCCGGGTCCCGGCTACGTCGTCCGGTTTTCCGACGTCTATCAGGCGAAGGGGGACACCGTCCGCGTCTTCGTCGCGGCGCGGCGCTTCCGGACCACCACCGGACTCGGCCCCGCGGCGCGCTTCGCCTTCGAGACGGGGTTCGAAGTGGTGAAGCAGGGCGGGGGGTGGCGGGTGGCGCGCGAGGGGCGGCGGATCACGAAGTAGGGGCGCGGTCCGCCTGACGGAAACGGCCGCCCGGGAAGGGCGGCCGTTCTCGCGAGGTGACCTGGGTAGCGCGCTAGAACCCGAGGTACGCCCGCACCCGAGGCTCGATGCGGTCCGGGGACCATAACGGCGACCAGACCAGGTTCACCGTCACGTCGGCGACGCCGGGCACTCCCTTCGCCGCGCGCTCGGTGTCGCCCATGAGCTGCGGCCCGCTCGGACAGGCGGGGGAGGTCAGGCTCATGTCGACCTTCACCGAACGATCCTCGACGGCGATGTCGTAGACGAGGCCGAGGTCGATGATGTTCAGGTTGAGGTCGGGGTCCTTCACCCGCCGCAGCGCCATCTTCACCTGGTCGACGGTCGGCGGCGGCTCGCTCGCGTCGAATGTCGGCGCTGCTGCGCCTTCGCTCGGGGCTGCAGCGGGTGCCGCGGTCGCGGACGGCGGTGGCGTCGGGGTTCCAGGAAGATCCATCTTCTGAATCTCGCCGGTGTCGGGGGCGGCGACAAGCGCCGCCCCGGTGCCGCAGCTGCTAGTGCTTCTTCGCGGTGCTCTTCTTCGCAGGGGACTTCTTCACGGTCGCCTTGCCCGACGGCGACTTCTTCACGGTCGCCTTGCCCGACGACGCCTTCTTCACGGTCGTCCTGTGGGCCGAGCGCTTCGACTTGCTCGACTTCGCCCGGGTGACGTGCCGCGAATTCTTGCGGTGGCTCCCCGCGCCGCGGCTGCGGCGCGAGCGGATGGGGCGTTCCGGCCGGTTCCAGCCGACCGCGCGGTCGGCGCGGAAGCTGGCGGGCCAGGCGAGGACGCCATCGGGGCCGTCGGTGACCGCGAGCGCGGCGGCATCGGCGAGGTCGGAGCGGACGTCGGAGATCACTTTCGCCGGCTGGCGGGCGCGCGCCGCGTGGACGCGGTTCGTCAGCAGGATCACGAACATCTCGCGATCGGGATCGATCCAGAGCGAGGTGCCGGTGAAGCCGGTGTGGCCGTAGGCGCGGTCGCTGAGGTACGAGCCGCAGCCGCCGTTGTTGTCGCAGGTGTCCCAGCCTAACGCGCGGGTGCCGACGGTGGCGCGGGTGGTGAACAGGCGCACCGTCGAGTCGGCGACGATGCGGACGCCGTTGTAGACGCCGCCGTTGAGCATCATCTGCGCGAAGATCGACAGGTCGGCGGCGGTGCTGAACAACCCGGCGTGGCCGGCGACGCCGCCTAACGCGTAGGCGTTCTCGTCGTGGACCTCGCCGCGCAGGGGGTAGCCGCGCGGCGGCGTCACCTCGGTCGGGGCGATCCGCGCCCTGAGCGAGTCGGCGGGGCGGAAGAAGGTGTCCATCATCCCGAGCGGCCGGTAGACGCGCTCGGCGAGGAAGGTGTCGAGCGACTTCCCGCTGACCGCCTCGACGACGAAGCCGAGCATGTCGGCGCCGAGGTCGGAGTACTCGAAGCGGGCGCCGGGACGGGACTGCAGCGGTGTCTCGATGACCATCTGCCGCGCTTCTTCCGGCGACTTCGCGACGCGCCACAGCTCGCGTCCCGCCGGCAGGCCGGAGCGGTGCTCGAGCAGGTGGCGCAGCGTGACGCTGTCCTTCCACCCGCCGGCGAAGCCGGGGATGTACTTCGTGACCGGATCGTCGAGCTGAATCCTGCCCTCGTCGAAGAGGATCATCAGCGCGGTGGTGGTGCCGACGACCTTGGTCAGCGAGGCCAGGTCGTAGATGCTGCTCTCGGGGATGACCGGCTCCGACTTCCGGTCCCAATCGAGGTAGCCGAATCCCTTTTCCCACACGGACGCGCCCTTGCGGCCGACGACGACCGCGGCGCCGGGATAGCCGCCCGCCTTCACGCCGCGGGCGACGACGCGATCGATCGCGGCGAGGCGCTCCGCGGACATGCCGACCGTGCGCGGGGCGGCGACAGGCAGGCCGACGGACGGCCCCGCGGTCGCGGCGGCGATCGCGAGGCGGACCGGGGATCCAGCGTTAGGCCCGCTCGCCGAAAAGGCGGCGGCGATGACGTCCGAGGTGGTCGAGGAGGACTCGTCGGCGCTGTGGACCGTGACGCTCTCGGGTGCGGTGAGCGCGAGGCCTTCGTGCTGGACGAAGGCCAGTTCGCGTGCCGCACCCTGGCTCGCGGGTGCGGTGGCCACGCCCAGGTTGAAAGCGATCAACAGAGAGATCACGTCGACTCCTCGGTACTGCGGTGCGGCAGGAAAAGCATTGCGCTCGTACAACCGGGACGATCGGTCCGGGTTGGAGATACGCATGGAGCGTGCGAATGTCCCAACTGCAAGTGCAGGTGGGACTTAGGTATTTTGTGCTGGTGGCGGGTGTCCCCGCGATTTCCCCCGTCCATACCGGCTGGAGGACAGGATGTTCCGCGGGATTCGATAGATCGCACCGTTGGCGCGAAATGTCTAGTATCAAGACGAGCAACGACTTGAGCCGTCACCGCTGCGAAACCGGTTGAGGCTGGTTTCGGGAGTCTCGCGGGGGAGCAAACCATTCACAGCTCCGGGAGTGACGAACCAGCAGACTCCATGGAACCAGAGCACCTCGTGATCCGGCGCGCGATCGATGGCGACGAAGGGGCGTTGCGAACGCTCTGGACTCGCCACGCTCCGCACATCGATGCGATCGTGCGCCGGCTGGTCGGGGACCCCGATACCGCGGCGGACGTGGCGCAGGAGGTATGGATCCAGATCTTCCGCGCGCTCCCCGGGTATCGAGGCGACTCGCAATTCGGGACCTGGGCGCACCGGATCGCGGTGAACCGGACGCTGAACGCGCTGCGGCGCACGAAGCGGATCGCCAGCCGGGAGTCGCCGATCGAGGAGGACAGCGCGACGGTCGAGCACGATTCGGAGCGCGCGCTGCTCGCCGCCAGCATCGACGAAGCGGCGAAGCAGCTCTCGCCGGGAGCGAGGGTGGTGTTCCTGCTTCACGATGTGGAAGGGTACACGCACGAGGAGATCGCCCAGGAGCTCGGGATCACCTCTGGGGGATCGAAGTCGCAACTGTTCAAGGCGCGAGCGAAGCTACGCCGCTTGCTCGCCCATGTGATCGATGGCCCATCACGACCGGACGCACGCCATGCTACACCTGTCAGCTGAACGACTCGCGGCCCTCGCCGACGACGAGCCGACGACCACCGAGGGGGAGCACCTCGCCCGCTGCGCCGCCTGCGCGCACGAGCGATCGGCGCACCGCTCGCTGCGCTCGCTCGCGGCCAGCGACCGCGCCTCGAACATCGGCACCCCGCCGCTCACCTCGTGGGAGGCACTTCTCCCCGCGCTCCGCGCCGAGGGGCTCGTTGCCGACGCGGCCGCCGCCGGACCGTCGCCTGGCGGCAAGGGTCCGCGCGTCCTCTACTTCGAGCGGCGCTGGGGGCACTCCGGACTGTTGCGCGCCGCCGCCGCGGTGCTGCTGGTCGCCGTCGGCCTCGTTGCCGGCCGCTGGTCGGCTGGCGCGGCACCCGTCCCGGGGATCAGCGCCGGGAAGGACACGCTCACCGCACTGGTCAGCGACACGACGCTGGTCTTCGAGAGTGCGTCGCAGGCGCTGGCCGCGCTGACGCGCTATGAGCACGGCTACCAGGCCGCCGCCGAGTTCCTCGCCCTGCACGATACGGCCTCGCGAGTCGAGGGACGCGAGGCATACCAGGCCCGGCTCGCGACGCTCGACCAGGTGGCCGCGGCCACGCGGCAGGGGCTCGAGGAGACGCCGTACGACCCGGTCATCAACCGCTACTACCTGTCCGCGCTCGGCGCGCGGCAGGCGACGCTGCAGCAGTTGAGCAGCTCGCTCCCGCCAACGGTCCAGGTCGGGGGATACTGATGCAAAGGCGGAAGTGGGAGTGGAAATGGGAGGGAGACTTCCTGAGGGGGGCCCGGCGGGCCGGCAGGGCGGCGCGCAGCAGCGGCGCGTTAGGCATGCTGCTCGCGCTCGGCGCGTCAGGCGCGGTGCCGGCGGGAGGGCAGGAGGCGCCGACGCCTCCACCGGCGCCGCAGGGGGAGGTGTACGTGCGGCCGGGGGCGCCGGCGCCGATGGCGCGGGTGGCGACCCCGGAGGGATGGCTCGGGATCCATTACGTCTGCGAGATCGAGACGTGGGCGAAGAACGGCGAGCTGTTCGTGAAGCACAGCGGCTATCCGCTCGTCGCCGCGGTCGAGCCGGGATCGCCCGCCTATCGCGCGGGGATCGAGGCCGGTGACACGATCATCGCCTACAACGGCGAGGACCTCGACGGCCGGGCATTCTCGCTGACGAAGCTCCTCAAGCCCGGCTCGAAGCTCAACGTGCGCATCCATCGGGCGAAGGAGAGCTACGACATCCCGGTGGTCGTCGGCCGTCGCGCGCGCTACGCTCCCGACGTCGGCGCGATCGCGCCGCGGGTGCGCGTCGAGATCGACTCGGTGACCGGGCTCGCCCAGCGGATGATCATCCGCAACCGGGAAGCGCCGCGCTCGATGACGATCGTCAGCGACGCGGGGACCCCGAGCAACGTGGCGCCCGCGCTCGCGCCGCTCCCGCCGACGCCGACCGCCGCTCCCGTCGTCGTCTGGAGCACGACCACCGCCCTCGCCGGCGCCGAACTGGCGCGCGTCACCCCCGATCTTGGCGAGTCGTTCGGGGTGAAGAACGGCGTGCTGGTGCTGTCCGTCGGCCTGAACACCCCCGCCTCGCGCGCGGGGCTGCGCGGTGGCGACGTGATCACTCGTGTCGACGGGCGATCGGTCGAGACGCCACTCCAGTTCCAGCGCGCGCTGCAGCGGGCGAACGGCGACGAGGTACGACTCAGGGTCGTGCGGAAGAGGAAGGCAATGGAAGTACGAATGGGCTGGTAAGCCACGTCTTTTTGGGGACGAGGGACGAGGGGTGGGCGCGGCCGCCTAAGGCGGCCAGCGCGACGAGGGATGGTGGGACGTGGGCCACCTACGGACGAGGGACTAGGAGGTGGCGCCGTTGATCTCACCTTCCCCCCGCTTGAGGTACAGCGGTTATGGGTCGGTTGATGGGGCTACCCGGGTGAAGTTCCTGGCAAAGTGGCTGGGGGTGCGATGTGCGAGCCCGCTGTGCGGGCGCGCGGTGTTGTAGTCGTGCCGCCAGTCTTCGATCTGCGCCCGTGCATCAGCGAGATCGAGGAACCAGCTCGTCGAGAGGCACTCGTCGCGCAACTTGCCGTTGACGCTCTCGATGAACGCATTCCCGACCGGCTTCGCCGGCCGAATGAAGAGCAGCTTGATGCCGCGCCGATACGCCCAAGCATCAAAGGCCCGGCGGGTGAACTCCGAGCCGTTGTCGCCCACCAGGGCCTTCGGCAAGCCGCGCCGCCCGGCGAGCTGCTCGAGCACTGCGATCACGCGCTCGCTCGAGAGATGCGTGTCGACGGCGATCACGGGGCATTCGCGCGTGAAGTCGTCGACGACGGTGAACGCGCGAAACGGCCGCCCATCGGCCAAGGCATCGCGCACGAAATCCATGGACCAGTGCAGGCGCGGACTCCCCCAGCGCGGTCGTTGCTCGGCCAATGCATGCAACCCCTGCCGCACGGGGCGATCCGCGACGCCGCGCTGCGACGCGTACCGAAAGCTCGACGCGCTGCTCCTGGAGAGGCGGCGAGCGAGCCGCTCGCTCACGTGGCGGGTCGTCATCAGCCAGGTGACCGCTTCCCGCCGCTGTGCCGCGGTCACCACTTTCGCCCCACGAGGTCTTTCAACAGCGACAGATCGAGTGCTTGCTCGGCGACCAGTTTCTTCAGCCGCCGATTCTCGTCCTCCAGCGCCTTCAGCCGCCACGCGTCCTGCAACTCGAGCCCGTGGTACTTCGTCCGCCAGCGGCCGATGGTGTTCTTCGACACGCCATGACGTCGCGCCAACTCGCTGACGCGGGTCCCGCTCTCCGCTTCTCGTACGATCGCAACGATCTGCTCGTCGCTGAACCGGCTCCGTCGCATGGGATCCTCCCGCCGTCCGGCAGGTTAGGTCCCATAATCGGTGTTCCTCAGCGCCGGGGGGAAGGTCACCCCAGGTCGGAGGATGTCCTCACACCCAGAATTCCGCATAGGGTCATCCCGTGGCGGTTCACTCCTCGTCCCTCGTCCGTCCCTCGTCCCTCGTCCGTCCCTCGTCCCTCGTCAAGTACCGCGAAAGGATCAACGGCGCCACTTCCTCGTCCCTCGTCCGTAGGTGGCCCACGTCCCACCATCCCTCGTCGCGCCAGCGACCTTAGGTCGCTGCGCCTACCCCTCGTCCCTCGTTCGTCCCTCCTCCCTCGACGACCGTATCCGCTTCCTTTCGCCTGGCCTTCCCGCCCTGTACGATCGACGCGTGCGTTGCTTCCTGCTCCTCCTGCGAATGGCGGTACGCCCGCCCGTACTCCTGACCGCCGTCGCCATCGCCTCCGGCAGCGCGATGGCCCGCGCACAGGGGATCATCCGCGGGACTGTTGCCGATTCGGCCGGGCGAACGCTCGGCTACAGTATCGTGTCGGTCCTCCCCGACGACCGTCGCGTCCTCACCGACGACGCGGGACGGTTCGTGCTGTCTGGGCTCGCGCCGGGGCGCTACCACCTGCGCGCGCGGCATCTCGGCTACCTTCCGCGCGATACCGTGGTCACGGTCGGCGCAGAGGGCGCCGCGCCGGAGGTCGAGCTTCGCCTGGCGCGCGTGGCGGTGCGGCTGGCGGAGATGCGCGTCGTTGCACGCGGGCCGTGCGTGCATCCCGGTCCCCCCGATCCCGACACCGACCTCTCACTGGCCGTCATCTTCGGGGAGCTGCGCGAGAACGCGGACCGTGCGATAGCGCTCGGCACGCAGTTTCCCTTCGTGTTCCGGATGGAGCGTCGCATGCTGCAGCAGCTGCCGGGGGGCGACATGCGTCCGATGGGAGTGGACACGACCGTGATCGACGGGACCGCGCGCTGGATCTATCGCCGGGGAGCGGTGATCACGGTCGTGAACGACCGCGGAAAGCCGACGCCGCAGCTGAACATCCCCGGGCTCGTCCAGCTCGCGGATTCGGGGTTCCACAACGCCCATTGCTTCACGTACGGAGGCGTGGAGAAGATCAAGCGGAGATCCTACATTCGCGTCGACTTCGCGCCGGACAGGCTGATCGACACCCCGGACATCGAGGGCTCGGTCTACCTCGACCCGGACAGCTACCAGATCAGCCGCATCGTGATGTCGTTGACCCACCCGGAGCGTCTCGACCGGAAGATCAGCGAGCTGAAGGTGACGTCATCGTTCCGTGAGATCGTCTCGTCGATCGCGATCCTCGACAGCGTCGAGGGAGTGACTACCTTCGAGGTGCCACGGGGACGCCCGATGGTTCGCACCGAGCGGCAGAAGACGGTGGACGTCGTCTTCACCCGGACGGCGCCGCCGGGGGCGGCACTCCACTGACCGGCGCACTTTTCGCGTTGTTTCCCGCCTCAATGCATCCATGCCGACGACCCGATCCCTCCCCGTGACCGCCGCCGCGGCGCGTGCGCTGTTTCAGCAGCGGTTCGGCCGCGCACCCGACGTCGTCGCGTCGGCGCCCGGGCGGGTGAACCTGATCGGGGAGCACACCGACTACAACGGGGGCGAGGTGCTGCCGATCGCGATCGCGCGGCGCACGTGGGTCGCCGTCTCGGTGGACCGGGGCGTGCGGTCGTCGGTGCTGCACGCGGTGTCGTCGAACGAGTCGAACGTCGGCGAGTCGTCGCTCAGCCACCCGAAGCGCAGCGAGCGGTGGTGGGACTACATCACCGGGGTGGCCGCGCCCCTCGTCGGCGCGCCGTTAGGCGGGAGCGCGCCCCGGCCGGTCGCGATCAGCGCGGCTGTCGTCAGCGATGTGCCGGCCGGGTCGGGGCTCAGTTCCTCGGCGGCACTCGAGGTCGCGGCCGGCCTGGCGATCTCGAGCGCGCTCGGCGAGCCGCTCACCCCCCGTGAGGCGGCGATGACGGCGTGGCGCGCGGAGACCGAGTTCGTCGGCGTCGCCTGCGGGATCATGGACCAGTTCGCGTCCGCGCTCGCGCACGAAGGGCATGCGCTGCACCTGAACTGCGACACCATCCAGACCGATGACGCGCCCTTTCGCGATGCGGTGCTGATCGTCGACAGCGCGGTCCGTCGCTCGCTGCGCCATTCGGAATTCAACCAGCGGCGGGCCGAATGCGAGCAGGCGCTCGCCCTTCTCCGGGCGCGCTGGCCCGGGCTGCGCACTCTCGCCGAAGCGACGCCGGAGCAGGTCGCCGCGGCCGCGCTCCCCGATCCGCTCGGGCGCCGGGCGATGCACGTGTCGCGCGAAACGCGACGGGTCCGCGAAGCCGTCGCGATGCTGCGCTCGGGGGAGCCGCTGAGCGGACGCCTGCTGCTCGACTCGCACGAGTCGCTGCGCGACCTCTATGAGTGCTCGCGCGCGGAGCTCGACTGGCTCGTCGAACGGTCGATCGCCGAGCCGGGGGTGCGTGGGGCGCGGCTGACCGGCGCGGGGTGGGGTGGCTGCATCATCGCCGTCGGCTCCGAGGACGCCCTGACCGCGGCCGCGCCGGCGATCGAGCGCGATTACGCCGCGAAGTTCGGGATCACCCCACGCCTCTGGCTCTCGAAGGCGGCGCGCGGTGCAACGGTCGAGGAGCGCTGATCGCGCGTTCCCGGCGCGACCGCAGATTCGTCGAGAACGGCCGCGCGCTTGCCGGCACGCCGCCGGACCGCGAATCGATGTCGCCGTTCCCGTTTTCCCGCGATACCTCGGGCGGTTAGGCAGTGGCGCGGGGTGTTCGGCCGCGACGAGCGGACGAGCGCGGCGGGGCTGCTGGCGAGGGGCATCGGCGCCTGAGCGCTACCGGGAGAGCGGTCACCCGAGCTATTCTCCTGCGGTAGCGCGGCGCGCCGCCGGGCAGCGCCGCTGCCGGCCCGAGACCCGAGAACCGCCAGCCCGATGACCCACGTTCCCCCGCACCACGCACTCATCCCCTGCGGTGGCAAGGGGACGCGCATGCTCTCGCTCACCGGCGGTGCGCCAAAGGAGCTGGTGGAGGTCGCGGGAATCCCCGTCGTCGAGCGCGTCGCGCGGGAGTGCGCGGCGAGCGGGATCACCGACCTCCTCGTCGTCATCGCGCCCGGGAAGGAGGCGATCCAGGAGCGGCTCGCCTGGCAGGCGGGGACGCACGGGATGCCGGCGCGGATCTCCTTCGCCGTCCAGCGTGAGGCGCGGGGGC
>DASZNJ010000439.1:0-8633 GCA_035551575.1 Gemmatimonadaceae bacterium | reverse complement strand
AAGGACCGTGGCGCGATTCTCCCGCTCGGTCGGGCGAAGCAGTCCGTGTTCTGGTTCGCGACATCGACGGCCGAGTTCACGACGAGCACGTATTACGCGGATACGCTGCCGGACTGGATCCGCGCCGTGAACGCGCGTCGCGTTCCGCAGCGCGCTGCGGGAACGGCATGGACCCCGCTGCTTCCCTCGAGCGCGTATTCAGAGCGCGACAGCATGTCGGTCGAGAATGGCGGCCGGGACTTCCTGTTCCCGCACCTGCTGCCCAACGATACCGCCGCGATCGGCGACGAGTTCGTCGTCACCCCCGGGATTGACGCGCTCACCCTCGACGCCGCACTCGCCGGCGTGAATGCGCTCGACATCGGCCGCGGTCCCGCTCCCGACGTCCTCGCCGTCTCGCTTTCGGCGACCGATTACATCGGGCATCGCTACGGGATGGATTCGAAGGAGCTCCACGACCAGGTCCTCCGTCTCGACCGCTCGCTCGGTGCCTTTCTCGATTCGCTCTACAAGCTCCGTGACTCGGCGGACGTCATCGTCGCGCTGACCGCGGACCATGGCACGACACCATACCCCGAGCTGCACTTCCCGGGGAGCGACCCGATGCGCGGCCGTGCCGACATCCGGCCGACGCTCGCTGCCGCGCGCCGCGCACTGGTGACACGCGGCGTCGACAGCACCGCGCTGCGCTTCGAGGGGGGCGCGATATCCCTCGATCGCGCCGCGTTCGCGGCGGCGGGCGTCGATCGTGACTCGACTGCGCGCGCGCTCGCGGCCGCGCTGCGCCGCGTCCGCGGGGTTGCGCAGGTCGACCTTCGCGCGGATCTCCCGCGCCGCGCCGCGGCCGGCAACGTCTACGCGCGCCGCTGGCTGCACACCCTTCCTCCGGACAACGCCACCGCGGTGACCGTGACGCTGCGCGACCACTACTACTGGGCGCAGGTCCACTACGCGACGCACGGGTCGCCACACGACAGCGACGCGCACGTCCCGCTGATCTTCTACGGCGCGCCGTTCAGAGCGGGCAGCTACAACCAGTTCGTCCGCGTCGTCGATATCGCACCGACGCTCGCCGCGGTGCTCGCCGTTCCTCCCACCGAACCGCTCGACGGCCATGTCCTTCGCGAGGCGCTGCGCTGATCGCTGACCAGCGGATCAGAGTCGTTGAAGCACGATGACGCTCGCCACAAAACGCCCTTGACCCCTCCAGGGGGTCGGAGTCGTTGGGGAAGTCCAGGTGACCGGCGTCGTTGAAGCACGATGACGCCTCCCGTCCTTCACCCCAACGAGACTCGCCGCAGCAACTGCGCGTTCAGCGCGACGATCACCGTGCTGAGTGACATCAGCACCGCTCCCACCGCCGGCGACAGCACGAACCCGAACGGCTCGAACACCCCCGCCGCGAGCGGGATCGCCACGACGTTGTAGCCCGCCGCCCACCAGAGGTTCTGCACCATCTTCCGGTAGCTCGCCCGGCTCAGGGCGATGATGCGCGGGATGTCGCGCGGATCGCTGCGAACGAGCACGATGTCTCCCGCCTCGACGGCGACGTCGGTGCCGGCGCCGATCGCGATCCCGACATCCGCCGTGACCAGCGCCGGTGCGTCGTTCACGCCGTCGCCCACCATCGCGACGCGCTTCCCCGCCGCCCGCAGCTTCTCGATCGTCGCCGACTTCTGCTCGGGGAGAACCTCGGAGAACACCGTGTCGATACCGAGCTCCCGCGCGACCACGTCGGCAACCTGCTTCGCGTCGCCAGTCATCATCACGACTTCGATGCCGCGTGCGTGCAGGGCGTCGATCGCCGCGCGCGACTCCGGTCGCACGACGTCGGCGAGGACGAATACCGCCAGCACCCCAGCATCGCTCGCCAGGTAGATCGACGCCCGCCCGCTCGCTGACGCCCGGCCGATCGTCGGACCCAGCGCTTCGGGGACGGCGAGCGAGCGGGCGCGGAGCAGCGCCGGTCCCCCGATGTAGAGCATCCGGCCATCGACGCGCGCCCGCGCGCCGACTCCCGGGATCGCCTCGAAATTCTCCGCCCTCCCCGGCGTGATCCCGCGCTCGCTCGCGCTGCGCACGATCCCCTGCGCGATCGTGTGCTCCGAGTCCGCCTCCGCGGTCGCGGCCAGCCGCAGCGCCTCGTCGTCCGTGATGCTGCCATCGGTCGCAAGGTCGACGACACCGAACTCGCCGCGCGTCAGCGTCCCCGTCTTGTCGAACACCACTGCCGTGATGTTCCGCGCCTCCTCGAGCCCGGGGCGATCGCGAACGAGGAGACCATTCCGCGCACCGAGCGTCGTCGAGATCGCGATGACGAGCGGGATCGCCAGCCCGAGCGCATGGGGACACGCGATGACGAGCACGGTCACGACTCGTTCGATCGCGAACTCGGGATGGCCGGGCCGGATGACGAGCCACGCGATCAGCGTGACGATCGCGGCGCCGAGCGCGACCAGCGTGAGGATGAACGCCGCCCGGTCGGCGAGCGCCTGCGCACGCGACCGCGATCCCTGCGCCGCTTCGACCAGCCGCATGATCCGGGCGAGCGCAGTGTGCTCCCCGGTGCCAGTCACCTCCACACGCAGCGACCCGGACCCGTTCACCGTCCCCGCGATCACGCCATCACCGGCCTTCTTGTCCGCCGGCGTCGACTCGCCCGTGACCAGCGCCTCGTTCACCGCGCTGCGCCCGTCGCGGACGATCCCATCCGCGGGTACGCTCGCTCCCGGCCGGACGAGCACGACGTCCCCGCCACGGAGCTCGGCGATCGACACCTCCTCGGTGCTCTCTCCAACGACACGCACCGCACTGTTCGGCAGCAGCCTCGCCAGCTCCTTCAGGGCACCCTGCGCCTGGAACACCGAGCGCATCTCGATCCAGTGTCCGAGCAGCATGATGACCACCAGCGTGGACAGCTCCTCCCACAGCGGCATCCCCGGATAGCCGAGGGCGACGACGGCGCTGAACACGAAGGCGACGGAGATCGCCAGCGCGATCAGCGTCATCATCCCGGGCAACCGGTCGCGAAGCTCGTTGACCGCGCCGCGGATGAACACCCAGCCCCCATAGAGGAATACCGCCGTCCCGAAGAGGGCCGGGATCCAGGTCGAACCGGCAAAGCGCGGCGCCGTGTAGCCTAACGCACTCTGGAGCATGTGACCCCAGACGAGCGTCGGGACCGCCAGCGCGAGCGTCAACCAGAACTTCTCGCGGAACATCGCCACGCTGTGCCCGGCATGCCGGTCGTGCCCCGCTGCGTGTTCCTTGTGACCGGCTGGCCGCTCGGGACCAGCGTGCCTGTCGTGAACAGCGTGGTCCGCGTGACCGCCGTGGCCCTCGTGCGCCGCCTCGCCCTCATGTCCAGCGTGGTGATGCTCGCTCATTCTTCCCCCCCCCCCGCCCGGGTGCACGATCACGCGTCGGCCCACGCTCCTTCCGCAGCGAGTATACCGCCGGGATCACCGCCGGCGTCAGGCGCGCGCTGCCGGCGATTGCTCCCAGCATCGGTGCCGCGATGAGCTTCACCAGGCCGGCACCGGTGCCGTCGCCCCACGATAGGCTGCCCGGCGTTATACCTTCTACAGCCCTTCCGCGAGCAATCGATGACCTCCCAGGCACTCGATCGCGAAGCCCTTGTCCGGCGCGGCCTTCGCCTCAACTACCTCACCATCGGCTACAACGTCGTCGAGGCGCTGGTGTCGCTGGTGTCCGGCATCCTCGCCGGGAGCGTCGCCCTCGTCGGCTTTGGCGTCGACAGCGTGATCGAGGTCAGCGCGAGCGCCGCCGCGCAATGGCGCCTTCGCGTCGACGTCGACCATGCTCGCCGCGCGCGCGTCGAGCTTCTCACCCACCGCGGCATCGGGATCTCCTTCCTCGCGCTCGCGCTCTACGTCGCCGTCGACAGCGGCAATTCCCTGTGGCGCGGCGAGCATCCCGATCGCAGCATCACCGGGATCGTCATCCTGACGATGTCGGTGATCGTCATGCCGATCCTCTTCCGCGCCAAGCGCCGAGTTGCCCGCGCGCTCGAGAGCCGCGCCCTCGAAGCCGACGCGACCCAGACCTCGCTCTGTGCCTGGCTCTCCGCCATCGCTCTCGCCGGCGTCGCCCTCAACGCCACCCTCGGCTGGTGGTGGGCCGACCCCCTCGCCGCACTGGCAATGGTCCCGATCATCGCGAAGGAAGGAGTCGAAGGCGTCCGCGGCGTCCCCGCATGCGACGATTGCTGCTGACCATGGGCTGACCATCGAGCGCCCCTCGCGCCACCCCGGCCAGCCTCCGCAGGTCGAGCTCTCAACCCGTTGAGCTGCGGCTACACAGATCGAGTCGGATGCAGCGCCCCCCCTTGCCCCCCGATAGGGGTCGGAGTCGTTGGCTCTCGATCATCGAAGCATTTCCGGGAGGTTCACTATCGGGGTCGGAGTCGTCGGCTCCCGCTACGGGTCGGAGTCGTTGCCCCCAGATAGGGGTCGGAGTCGTTGGCTCTCGATCATCGAAGCATCTCCGGGAGCGTCAATTCCGTTCCCTCCGCTCCCCCCGTCTCCCACCCCGACCGCTCTTGACGCATCAACAAATCTTGTTATATTGATCCCATGCCCGCCACGACTGACCTGTCCGCGCTCACGACCAAGTTCCACGCGCTCTCCGACGAGACCCGGCTTCGCATCATCGACATGCTCCGTGGCGGCGAGCGCTGCGTCTGCGACCTGACCGATGCCCTCGACGCCGGCCAGTCGCGGCTCTCGTTTCATCTCAAGGTCCTCAAGGACGCGAAGCTCGTGACCGATCGCCGCGAGGGCCGCTGGGCCTATTACGCCCTTGCCCCGGACGCCTTCGCCCAGCTCGAGGAGTTTGTCGGCGAGCTGCCGTCCACCAAGCTCTCCGTCCTCGCATCCCGCTGCTGCTGACCCGGCGCTCAACGCACGATCCGCCGGATCGGCGCTCCCTGACGCATCAATATTTCTTGATCACCGGAGCACGACCATGAGCGATACGACAACCAGCACCGCCGACCTCACCGCCGCGGTCCGCGAGAAGTACGGCGCCGTCGCCCGCAGCGTCTCCGAAGGTGAAGCGGTCACCAGCTGCTGCACCTCCAGCGGCTGTTGCGGCTCAACCTCCGAAGTCTGGGACCCGATCACCGCCGATCTCTACGAAGAGGGACAGATCACCGGAATCCCCGCCGCGGCGCTCCTCGCATCGTTAGGCTGCGGCAACCCGACCGCCCTCGCCGAGCTCCGTGAAGGCGAAGTCGTGCTCGACCTCGGCTCCGGCGGCGGGATCGACGTCCTGCTTTCCGCGAAGCGTGTCGGCCCGACCGGCAAGGCCTACGGCCTCGACATGACCGACGACATGCTCGCCCTCGCCAACGAGAACAAGGCGAAGGCCGGCGCGGCCAACGTCGAGTTCCTCCGCGGCCACATCGAGGCCATCCCCCTCCCCTCGAACACCGTCGACGTCGTCATCTCGAACTGCGTCATCAACCTCTCGGCTGACAAGCGCACCGTCCTTCGCGAGGCGTTCCGCGTCCTCAAGCCGGGCGGGCGGTTCGCGGTCTCCGACGTCATCGTCCGCGGCAACCCGCCGGCCGCGGTTCGGAAGAACATGGAGCTCTGGGTCGGATGCATCGCCGGCGCGCTCGAGGAAGACGAGTTCCTTTCGCTCCTCCGCGAAGCCGGCTTCGTGAATCCATCCATCGAGCCGACGCGCGTCTACAAGGCGGAAGACGCCGCCGCGTTCCTCGCCAACACGGGGCTCGACACGGCCTCGCTCGCGCAGGAGATCGACGGCCGGTTCATGAGCGGCTTCGTTCGCGCGACGAAGCCCGGCACGAGCCCGAAGCCGGAGCGCCGGCCCGGCGAGCCGGGGCAGACGAGTGGCGCCGCCTGCTGCGGCCCGGAATGCTGCGACTGAACGCGCCACATCGAGGGTGTACCGATGACCGTCACTCCGACTCCCGTCACCGCCGGGATCAGGCCGGCAAGCGCTGACGACCTTCCCGGCGTCGAGGGCCTCCTCGTCGCCAGCGGGCTCCCGACCGCCGGCGTCGCCGGCACGTTAGGCGGCTTCCTCGTCGCCACCCACGACGGGACGATCGTCGGCGTGGTCGGCGTCGAGCAGTGCTGCGGCTACGGGCTCCTCCGCTCCACCGCGGTCGACGCGCGCTGGCGCGGCCGCGGGCTCGGCCGCCAGCTCGTCGAGCGGGCGATCGCCGGCGCCGAGTCGCAGGGGCTGCACGCGCTCTACCTCCTGACCACGACCGCCGAGCGCTACTTCCCGAGCTTCGGCTTCTCGGTGACGACTCGAGACGAGGTGCCCGAGGTGGTTCGTGACACCGTCGAGTTCAGGAGCGCGTGTCCAGCATCGGCGGTGGTGATGGTTCGTCCTTGCCGCGGCGCGGCGGGCTGCTGATGCGCTGCGCGCTCATCTCCGACATTCACGCCAACCTCCCCGCGCTGACATCGGTGCTCGGCGACATCGAGCGCCGCGGGGTGGACGCCATCTACCATCTGGGTGACCTCGTCGGCTACGCGCCGTGGCCGAACGAGGTCGTCGCCACCCTGCGCGGCGCCGGGATCCCCGGCGTGGCCGGCAACTACGACTCGACCGTGGCCACCGGCTACAAGCACTGCGGCTGCCGCTCGGAGAACGCGCACCAGGAAGCGCTGTCCCACCGCAGCTTCGAGTGGACGCTCGCGCACACCTCGGCCGAGTCGAACCGCTTCCTCGCCGGACTCCCCTTCCGCCTCGACATCCGCCCGTTAGGCGGTCACGTCGCCGGCCCGGCGGTGCGGCTCGTCCACGGCGGCCACGCGCTCAACACGGTCTACGTCACCGGGGATCGCAGCGACGATTTTCTTCGGAAGATGGCTGAGTCGATGGGGGCATCGACCGGCGACGTCATCTGCTTCGGGCACACTCACGTGCCGTGGCATCGCACCGTCGGCGGAGTCCACTTCGTGAACACGGGCAGCGTCGGCCGCCCGAAGGACGGCGACCCGCGTGCCGGCTACGCTCTGCTGGTCGTCACCGGGCACGGTGTCGCCGTCGAGTTCGTGCGCGTCGAGTACGACGTCGAGGCGGCAGCGCGGGCGATCGTCGCCAGCGGTCTCCCCTGCGAGTTCGCGGATTTCCTGCGCGCTGGCGGCCGGGTGCCCGTCGCGGAGACCGGCGGCTAGCTCGCATCACCCCATCCGTTGTTCCGGTTGTCGGACGCCGCCAGGCGGACGCGGGCCGCCGCCGCGGCGAGCCGCCGGTCTCCCCGACCCCCGTCGGGGAGCGCGCATCCTTGCGCCGCGTGGATCATCGCCCCGCGATCGCCACGCTCCATGAATCCGGCTTCACGCGCCCTCGCGGCGCCCGGCGATCCCTTCCCACAGCCCCTGCAGGTACATCGCACCGAGTGCGCGATCGTAGAGCCCGTAGCCCGGGCGCCCGCGCTCTCCCCAGATCATCCGTCCGTGGTCTGGGCGCATCGGTCCGGCGAAGCCGGTATCGTGCAGCGCCTGCAGCACGCCGAGCATGTCGACGTCGCCGAGCGCGGTCGGGTGCGGGCTCTCGTGGAAGGCACGCGGGCCGGTGACCTTCACGTTCCGGCAGTGCATGAAGTTGATCCGTCCCAGCCCGCCGATGCGCCGAACGATTGCCGGGAGTTCGTTGGCCGGGTCTGCGCCTAACGATCCCGTGCAGAACGTGACGCCGTTCGCCGGGCTGTCCACCAGCTTCACCAGCCGCTCGAGAGCGGGGCCGCTGGTGATGATCCGCGGCAGCCCGAAGATCGGCCACGGCGGATCGTCGGGGTGGATCGCCATCTTCACCCCCGCGCTCGCGGCGGCCGGGACGACGCGCTCGAGGAACCAGGCGAGGTTCTCCCAGAGCCGCTCCTCGTTCACGTCCTTGTAGGCGTCGAGGAGCCTCTGCAGCGTCGGCGCGTCGTAGGCGGCGGCCCAGCCGGGAAGGTCGCCGGTTCCGTGCGAGAGGTCGATCCGCGACAGCGCGGCGTGGTCGTAGGCGAGCGCGGTCGACCCGTCGGGAAGGCGCATCGCCAGGTCGGTGCGCGTCCAGTCGAAGATCGGCATGAAGTTGTAGCAGAGCACCGGGATGCCAATCGCTCCCATCCGGCGGATGCTCTCGGCGTAGCGGTCGGCGAGCCGGTCGCGCGTCGGGAGCCCGAGCTTGATGTCCTCGTGGACGGGAATGCTCTCGACCACCGCGAAGCGAAGCCCGGCCTTGTCGATGCGCTCGGCCAGCCGCTCGAGGGAGTCAGCGGGCCATGCGTCGCCGACCGGCACGTCGTAGAGCGCGCTGACGACGCCGCCGACCCCGGGGATCTGGCGGACGTGCTCGAGCGGGATCGGGTCGTCCGCGCCGTACCAGCGGAAGGTCATCTCCATCGTGGGCTCCTCGTGTCGCGCGGGCCGCGGCAATTTGCCGGCGGGATGCGGATCGTCGCGCCGCTCGCGGCGATGAGCAGGTGCCCGTCAGGCAGCGGCGCCGCGTCGGAGCGGGGAAGCTTCGCGATCGAATCCATCGGGTTCGGATTCTCCCCATCCACCGCATGAGCTGTCCCGCGCCGTCACGCGGCCCGCACCTCGGGGAGCTCCACCGGCCGCAGCTTCGGCGCGAGGAGG
>DASZNJ010000438.1:0-2561 GCA_035551575.1 Gemmatimonadaceae bacterium | reverse complement strand
CGCGCCGGTGTCGATCACGATCCGACCCCGCTCGACCAGCGCGACCGCGCGAGCCAGCTTCTCGTCCCGGCGCGTCACGTCGCCGTCAGTGGCAAAGATAGCGACCCGGCACCCGGCGTCGCGCACCCGGTCCTGGACTTCCCACGCTTTTGCCGGACAGACGACGAAGCCGTCGCGCCGGACCTCGTCGGCGACCACCGACACCAGCCGGCTCGCCCGCTCCGGATCCCGGTAGCGCTCCGGCACGTCCGTCGGGTTCGCGTCGAGCACGATCGCGAACTCCGAGCGCGCATAGGGAAGCCCCGCCTGCAGGATGTACGACGGCGCGACGTCGATGATCAGCTCGTCCTCGCCGATGCCGTGCCGCACCAGCTCGGCGTGCGTCTCGCCGCGATGGTCGCCCCCGGTGATCCCGCAGAGCACCCGCTGCTCAGGCGGCGGAACGTCGGGCAGCGCCGCCAGCCCCTTCAGCTCGTTGACGTACGGTTCGACCGTCTCGAGCGTCCCGGCGAAGGCGCGCTGCACCGTCTCCAGCGCCAGCGCCGCGGCGCGAACCCCGACGTGCTCGTGCACCCGCTCGAAGATGAGCGTGTACTCCCCGTCGACGTCGCCGCCGCGCGTGCGCCCGTAGCCGACGTCGTGGCCGACCATCGTCTGCAGCTCGAGCGCCACGTGCTCGACGATGTGCGCCGCGTACGTCCCGCGCCGCAGGCGGATGATGAATCCTCCCCGCTCCCCGATGCTGCAGCGGTGCTCGGCCAGCCCGGGCATCGCCCTCACGAGCGCGTCCGTAAAGCCCGGCACGTCAGCAGACGAGATGTCCTCGTACGCGCCGACGACGAGGTCCATCCGCACGATCGGCGCGCGCAGCCAGTAGTTCGCGCCGCGCGCCGCGTGCAGCGTCGTCATCCGGATCTCGGAGGCGGGATCGGGACGGCCGCCAGGCATCCCCGCCGCCTCGGCGGCGGCCGGTGCGCTCACGTCCCCCGCGGCTGGTGGCGGCCGAGCAGGTCGAGCACCCCCGCGACGTCGTCGGCGAGGATGACCACGACGTCGTGATCGCCGAGCATCGACACCGCCTTCGACACAGCCTCGAGCTCGTCGGCGATCACCTCGGTCTTCCCTCGCGGCAGCCCTCCCTCGCCCAGCCCCTGGATCACCAGCTCCGCGATCACTCCGTCGGCTCGCCCGCGGGTGTCCTTGTCCTCCTTCACGATCGCGTAGTCGAGCGCGGGCGCCGCCAGCCGGCCGACGGTCCGGATGTCCTCGTCGCGCCGGTCCCCCGGCGCCGTGACGACGCCGATGCGGCGGTTTGCCGGCATGTTCGAGATGAACTCCATCAGCCCCTCGACCGCCGCCGGATTGTGCGCATAGTCGACGACGACGCGGTTGGTGCCTAACCGCAGCACGTTCAACCGCCCCGGCGTCAGCGACGGCGACGGGAAGAAGGAGAGCAGCGCGCCGCGGATGTCGTCGTAGCGGATCCCCTGCACGTACGCCGCGCTGATCGCGGCGAGGATGTTCCCCCGCTGGAAGCGCGCCGCGCCGCCGAGCATCAACGGGACGTCGCGCTCGGCCGCGATCGGGATGCGCAGCCGCCCGCGGCGGATGACGAAGGTGTCGTTCTCGATCCGCGCGCCGATCCCCCCGCTCGCGATGTGCTCCTCGAACAGCTCGTTCTGCCCTTCGGGCTGCGCCGAGAAGTAGACGATGTCGCCCCCGGTCCGCTCGCGCATCCCGGCGACGAGCGCGTCGTCGGCGTTGAGCACCGCGTGTCCCTCGCGCTTCACCACCGCCGCGATCACCCCCTTCACCTCGGCCAGCTGCTCGAGGGTGTTGATCCCGCGCAACCCGAGATGGTCGGCGCTGACGTTCAGCACGACGCCGACGTCGCACTCGTCGAAGCCGAGCCCGGCGCGGATGATCCCGCCGCGCGCCGTCTCCAGCACCGCCACGTCCACCGTCGGGTTGGAGAGGATGATGTTCGCCGAGAACGGGCCGGTCATGTCCCCCTCCATCACCATCCGGTTCTGGAGGTAGACGCCGTCGGTCGTCGTGAACCCGACCGTCATCCCGTTATGACGGAACATGTGCGCGATCAGCCGCGTCGTCGTCGTCTTCCCGTTCGTGCCGGTCACGGCGATGACGGGGATCGTCGCTTCCGCACCCGGCGGGTAGAGCATGTCGATGATCGGCGCGCCGACGTTCCGCGGCGTTCCCTCGGTCGGGTGCGTGTGCATCCGGATCCCCGGCGCCGCGTTGACCTCGATGATCACCGCACCGTTCTCGCGGAAGGGGACGGAGACATCGGGGGTGATGACGTCGATCCCCGCGATGTCGAGGCCGACCGCGTTCGCCGCCATCTCGCACGCGGTGACGTTGTCCGGGTGCATCTCGTCGGTCCGGTCGATCGAGGTCCCGCCCGTGGACAGGTTCGCCGTCCCCCGGAGGAACACCTGCTCCCCCGTCGCCGGAACCGCGTCGAGGCCGCGCCCCTGGTCGGCGAGGAACGCCTCGGTCAGCGCGTCGATCGGGATCCGCGTCAGCGTCTTGGTGTGGCC
>DASZNJ010000437.1:0-2898 GCA_035551575.1 Gemmatimonadaceae bacterium | reverse complement strand
GGCGAGCGCGTTGCGTCCGGCGACGCCGAGGTAGCGCGCGGCCCGCGCCGCCAGCTTCGGCGACGCCGCGCGGGCGAAGTGCGCCGCGAGCTCGTCGGCGTGGCGATCGGCGGCGGCGCCGTAATGCGCCTCGAGGGCGATCGCGATTCGCTCGTGCAGGACGCGCGCGCCGGCTGCGCCGAGCCGGGCGAGCAGCGTCTCGCCGAGCAGCGGGTGGCTCACGTCGTACTGCACTTCCTCGCCCTCGACGCGCTCTTCGAGGACGCGCTCCGCGCGCAGCTCGCCTAACGCGGCGGCGAGGGCGGCGCGCCCGGCCTGGCTCACCGCATCGAGCGTCTCCAGCGACACCCCGGTCCCGAGCACCGCGATCAGCTCGGCGAGGGAGAGCGCGGCCGGGGACAGCCGCGCCAGTCGCGCGGCCAGCGCGTCGCCGACCGACGGGGGAAGCGAGAAGGAGTCGCGCTCCCACCCGCTCCACCGCCCCCGCTCCTCGCGCAACGACCCCTCGGCGACGAGCGCCTTCAGCGTCTCCTCGACGAAGAACGCGTTGCCGCGCGTCCACCCGTGGAGCCGGCGCGCGAAGTCCCGCGTCACGGCGGGCGAGACGTTGAAGGTCCGCTGCAGGAGCTCGTCGGTGTCGTTGAGGCTGAGCGGCCCGACCTGCACGACGTCGGCGATGCCTAACGCGACGAGCGAGCGCTCGCTGTCGGCCAGCGTCCGGTGCGACTCGCGTTGCGCCGAGTTGTAGCTGGCGAGCACCAGGATTCGCTCGCGCGACAGCTGGCGCGCGACGAAGTGCAGCAGCTCGATCGAGGCCTCGTCGGCCCACTGCAGGTTCTCGAGGACGAGGAGCAGGGGGCTCCGCACCGCCATCCGGGTCAGCAGCTGGCTGAAGCTCCAGAACAGCCGCGCCTTCGCGTCGGCCGGATCGCCACGAGGGGCATCGCCGCGCTGGCCCGGCGAGTCGGCGATCAGCGCCGGGAAGAGGCGCCCGAGATCGGCGTTGATCCCGCGCGTCGCTGCCGCCAGCGCGTTAGGGTCGAGGGCCCGCAGCGCCGGGACGAGGGCGTCGGCGAACAGCGCGTACGGGACGCCGGTTTCCACCGCGTAGCCGCGGCCGACGGCGACGGTGAACCCGCTCGCCGCCGCGTGCTCGGCCGCTGTCGTGATCAGCCGCGTCTTCCCGACCCCGCCCTCGCCGACGATGAACACGGTGCGCCCGCGCCCCGACCGTGCACGGTCGAGCGCAGCCGACAGGAGCGCGAGCTCGTCGCTTCGCCCGATCAGGGGCGCGGGTGGAAGTCGTGTCGGGGATGTCGTCATCGCGGGAGTATTTGCCAAGATGCGGCCCTTCCGCCCCCGCGCGCAACCAGCCCTCGTCAGTGGGGCGCGGCCACCGTTGGGCAGGTCGCGAGGACCCGGCCCGGCTTCGCCTCGTTTGCCACCGCGAAGGCGGTGACGCGTGAGGCATTCCAGCTGCGCCAATCCTCCGGACGCCCCGTGGCGCGATCGTTCGCGACCTCGGCGAGCGTCTTCGCGACGGCGCACCGGCTCGGCGCGTCGAGCCGGCCGAACGCCTGAACCAGGGCGGGGGTCGCGTCGGCGTCGAGCCGCCTCGCGTACTGCCAGTCGAAGGCGGCGCCATCGACGGCCCGAGCGGCGTTCACCCTGACGATCAGCGCCTGCGGGTTCACGAAGTCGAGGGCGGCGAGCACCACCCAGCCGCCGGCGAGGGCGGCGAGCGCGAAGCCGGCGTCGCGGCGACGCAGCACCGTCCCGACGAGGAGCGCGAAGACGATCGCCAGCCAGACGATGATCGCCGTCGCGTAGACGCGATCCTCCGTCAGCCCGAACACCGCGACGTAGAGCGTCAGGCGCTGCAGCGCCGACGCCACCATGACCGCGACGAGCACGATCATCGTCAGCGCGAGCGCGCGGAAGATCGTCCAGTCGCGCGCGGCATCGCGCCGGACGACCGCCGCGCTGACGAGGAGCAGCGGCAGCACGAGTGCCGCGACCATCACCAGCTGGAAGAAGCCCCCGCGCGCGTACTCGGCGACCGTCAGGCCGGCCACCTGCTGGACGCGGGCGATGCCGCCGAAGAGGTGCGGCAGCTGGATCGCGACGAAGAGCGCGAACAGCACGTCGACGAGGCCGAGCACGGTCGCCAGCTCGGTCGTGCCTAACGTGAGGCGCGGCGGCCGCCACCCGCGCGCCAGGCCGAGCGGGTGCCCGGCCACCGCTGCCGCCCGCAGGTAACCGGCTGCCCACCAGGCGATGACCCCGGCGAACACCATGTGCGAGATCGTCTGCCCGAAGTCGATGTCGATCAGGGTGGTGAGCAGGCGCTCGAACCGCGGGTCGGCCGACGAGAGCAGCGCGCCGAACACCAGCAGCACCGGCAGCGCGATCAGCGCGCCGCGCGCGACGGCGACGGTGCCCCGCCAGCGAGGGCGCGCGCGGCCGTCGGTGAGCGCGTGGTCGCTGGCGATCAGCATCGGGCCGCCGAACACCCCGGAGAGCGCGAGGCTGGCCGCGCTGGCGATCATCTCGCCGATCGACGCCTGGCTGAGCCTGGGCGGGGAGCCCGACAGCGCGAACGCGAGGATGCCGAAGGCCGAGAGCATCGCCAGCATGTTGAAGACGAGCAGCACCTCGGCGGTGCGCCAGGCGAAGACGGCGGCGAAGAAGAGTACCGGGACGGCGAGCAGCCACGTCTCACGGCGCGGCACTCGCCCGCGGGCCCGCGCGACCCACGCCGTCGCCGCCAGCGCCGCGGCGACCCAGAGCAGGAGGTTGATGCCTAACGCTGGTGCGCGGAACAGCGCGTCGCCGGCGATGCCGAGCAGCACCGCGGCGAGCAGCGCCGCCGTTGCGCCGGGACCGGCGGGACTCACG
>DASZNJ010000436.1:0-10318 GCA_035551575.1 Gemmatimonadaceae bacterium | reverse complement strand
CGACGAGACGATCCGCGGCGCGCGCACCCGGGCCGAGCGCGCGCGCGACGCGTCAGGCGCCGAGCTCGGCGTCGGCATCGAGGGCGGGGTGGTCGCGCTGCCTGACGGTTCGCTGCGGACGTGCGCCTGGGCGGTGGTCGTCGACCGCGACGGACAGACCGGCACCGGCGGCTCGCTCGCGATGCCGCTCCCGCCGGCGATCGCCGCGATGATCGCCGACGGGCTCGAGCTCGGCGACGCGATGGACCGGCTGGTCGGGGCGACGGGCACCAAGTACGGCGCCGGCGCGAGCGGCGTCTTCACCGCCGGGCTGGTCAACCGCCAGGCCGCGTACGAGTCACTCGTGACCTACGCGCTCGCCCCCTGGCTGGGCGCCGAGCACTGGCGCTAGGGCCGCCGCCTAACGGCCGACGATCAGGGCATAGTACACCACGTACGCCCACGAGAAGAATCCGTGGATGATCGCCCAGATGATCGAGTGGTTGATGCTCCACGAGATCGTGATGGCGAGCGCGGTCCCGAACCCGACCCCCGCCTTGGCGACGTTGACGCTGCGCTGGACGACGGTCGGTCGCGGTTGCGGCGCCGCGTATCCGTCGATCGGGCCGGAGTAGGGAGGCTCGTTGGCCATGTCGCGTTGCCTCGGCGAAAGTCGCGGGACTAGAGAGTGACACCCGACGGGCGCAGCGCGCGCCCCCGGCGCGCCCCCGAGCGCTGCCCGTCGCGGAGCGCGACCGCGCCGTTGACGACCACGATGTCGATGCCCCGGGGATATTGGAACGGCTCGGCGAAAGTCGCGCGGTCGGCGACGGTGGCCGGGTCGAAGACGACGACGTCGGCGGCCATTCGCGGGGCGAGACGGCCGCGATCGGCGAGGCCGAGCCGCGAGGCGGCGAAGCCGCTCAGCTTGTGGATCGCCGACTCGAGCGAGAGGGTCTTCGTCTCGCGGACGTAGCGCCCGAGGACGCGCGGGAAGGAGCCGAGCCCGCGCGGGTGGGGGTGGCCGCGGCGGGCGGGGCCCTCGAGCGCGAAGGCGCCGCCGTCGCTGCAGACCATGCCTGACGGGTGGGCGAGGAAGCGCTGGAGGTTCTCCTCGCTCATCGCGAAGACGACGGTGCCGACGTCGGTACGGCTCCGCTGGAGGAGCGCGACGGCGAGTGCGTACGGATCCTCGCCGAGCTTCGCCGCGTAGTCGCCGAGCCGCTGCCCCTCGGCGCCGCGGTCAGCGGGATTGGCGACGCCGGAGATCATGACGCTGTTCCACCCGGCCAGCTTCTCGACCTTGCCCAACGTCGCAGCGCGGATCCGGCCGGCGCTATCGGGGGCGGCGAGGCGGTCGAGGAAGGCGCCGGTGCCGCCGTCGAGCGCCCAGATCGGGAAGAGGTTGGTGAGCCCGGTCTGGTAGGCGACGTAGGGGTAGCGGTCGAAGGCGACGTCCAGCCCCGCTGCCTTCGCGGCGTCGATCCTGCCTAACGCGTCGCCGATCTTGTGCCAGTTGCGCGGGCCGGAGGTCTTGAGGTGCGAGATCTGGAGCGGACAGCCGGCACCCCGCGCGATCGCCACCGCTTCATCAACAGCCTCGATGAGGGTGTCGTCCTCGTTCCGCATGTGCGTCGCGTACGGCAGCCCGCGGGGGGCGAGGGGGCGGCAGAGGTCGATCAGCTCGGCGCGGCTGGCGAAGGAGCCCGGCGCGTATTCGAGGCCGGTCGAGGCGCCACAGGCCCCGTCGGCCAGCGCGCCCTCGACGAGCGCACGCATCTGGCGCAGCTCGCCCGGCGTCGCCGGCCGGTCGTCCTCGCCGACGACGAGCCCGCGAATCGTCCCCAGGCCGACCATCGACGCGACGTTCACCGCCGGCGGCAGGTTGTTGACGGCGCGAAAGAGCTCGTGCATCGACTCGAACGCGCCGCTCGTGCCTAACGCGCCGCGGACCATCGCCGCCGCGGTGACCGGGCGGCGCGACGGGGCGCGCGAGCTGCCGTCCTGGCCGACGACGATCGTCGTCACCCCCTGGCGGATCACCGACTCGGAGCGCGGGTCGTCGAACAGCGACTCGTCGCCATGCGAGTGGACGTCGACAAAGCCGGGAGCGACCGCGTTCCCGCGGGCGTCGACCTCGTCGCGCCCCACGCCGGCGATGTCGCGGCCGACGCCGGTGACGATCCCGCCGGAGATGGCGACGTCCGCTTCGACCCCCGGCGCGCCCGTTCCATCGAAGACCGTTCCGCCGCGAATCACGAGGTCGTGCTTCTTCCGCGACGCGAGCCTCAGCGCGGGCGCGCACGCCCCCGCCGCGAGCGCGGCACCCGCCGCCGCGATGAAGCCGCGCCGCGTCGGGCTCATTTCGCGCCCTCTTCGCTGTTTTCGCCGGCGCCCGCCGAGGCGAGCGCATCTTCCTTGTAGACCAGCCACCCCGTCTGGTCCTCCGCGACCAGCTCGACTTCGGTGCCGATGGGGAGCGTCAGGTTGGGGACCTCGTGGCCCGCGGGGAAGTCGGTGATGATCGGAATGCCGAGATCGGCCACGAGGTCGAGGAGGAAATTCTCGAACTCCTCCTCCTCCGATCGGTCGAGGGAGAACTGGCCGAGGACGATGCCGCGCACCCCGCGGAGGAGACCGGCGGCGCGGAGGTGCACGAGCCGTTCGTCGACGTACGACATCGGGTCGCGTGTCTCTTCGAGGAAGAGGATCGAGTCGCGCGTGTCGATCTCGTACGGAGTGCCGATCGTCTGCTGCACGAGCGCGAGGTTGCCGCCGACGAGGCGTCCGGTAGCGCGGCCGGGGCGGACCGAGCGCGCCATCTCGCGGCCGATGCGCGTCGTGGGGCGCGGGTTCGTCATGCAGGCGAGCAGCGACGCCATCGTCGGGTCGCGCGAGCTCGGAATCAGGTCGTCGACGGTGGGCCCATGGAAGACTCGGAGGCCGGCGCGGCGCATGAGCCAGAGGTGGAGCGCGGTGACGTCGGAATAGCCGACGAAGATCTTGGGATTGCGGCGGAAGATCTCGGGCTCGAGGTGGGGGAGCATCCGCACCGCGCCATAGCCCCCGGTGCCGCCGATCACCGCCTTCACTTCCGGGTTGAGCCACATCCCCATGAAGTTCTCCGCGCGGCGCTCGTCCTCGGCGACGTTGAAGCGCCGCTGGGTGAGGATCTCCTGGTCGAGGACGACGCGATAGCCTGCGCGTTCGAGGGCGTGACAGCCGCGACGCAACCATCCGGGGCGCGGCGAGTAGGAGGGCGCGACGACCCCGATCAGGTCGCCCCTGGCGAGCGGCGCCGGGCGAAGCAGGGGTGGGAGCGGGTCGCCCGACGAGAGCGGTGGCATCCCGGAGATTGTAGGCGGCGTCACAAGCGCGCGGAAGTGAGGCACTCCCTCGATCACCGCGACCACGGGAGGCCCACCCGTCCTCACGACTCGGCGCTGCTTCCCCCCGGTTCAGATGCGAGAAGCAATCGCGTTCTATAGATTTCAGTGATGCCTCCGCAGGATCTCACCTACTTCCGGAAGGGCTTCGGGCTCAAGTCCGAAGTTCAGGACGAGCTCGCGTCGGACTACGACGGCCGGCTGGTCGACTTCCTGCGCGCCAACGAGTACACCCTGGCCGCGGGCGACGTCACGCTGCGGCTGGCGAAGGAGTTCGGCTTCTGCTACGGCGTCGAGCGCGCGGTGGAGTACGCGTACCAGACGCGGCGGAAGTTTCCCGACAAGAAGGTCTTCATGGTCGGGGAGATCATCCACAACCCGCACGTGAACGCGAAGCTGCGCGAGATGGGGATCGAGATCCTCGCCGCGGCGAAGGATGGCTCGTTCGACTACTCCCGCGTCCGCCCCGAGGACGTGGTCATCATGCCCGCCTTCGGCGTCACGATCACCGACTTCGAGACGCTGCGCGCCAACGGCTGCATCATGGTCGACACGACCTGCGGCTCGGTGCTCAACGTCTGGAAGCGCGTCGACAACTACGCGAAGGACGGCTACACCGCGCTCATCCACGGGAAGTACTACCACGAAGAGACGCGGGCGACGGCATCGCAGGTGATGAAGTACCCGAACGGCCACTACATCGTCGTCCGCAACATGGACGAGGTGCGGGTGATCTGCGACTTCATCGAGCAGAAGGGGGTGACGCGGGAGATGATCCTCGAGAAGTTCGCGCACGCGATCTCCCCCGGCTTCGATCCCGACCTGCACCTGCAGCGCGTCGGCGTCGCCAACCAGACGACGATGCTCGCCCGCGAGTCGCTGGCGATCGGCGAGGAGGTGGGAGCGGCGATGGAGCGCCGTTATGACGCGACGCACCGCGCCGAGCACTTCCGCACCTTCGACACGATCTGCAGCGCGACGCAGGACCGGCAGGACGCGGTCCGCGAGCTCCTCGAGGAGCCGCTCGACGTGATGATCGTCGTCGGCGGCTACAACTCGAGCAACACGCTGTCGCTGGCGGCTATCTGCGCCGAGCGGGTGACGACGTATCACGTCGAGGACGCGACGGCGATCGACCCGGACGGCGGGAAGATCCGCTTCCGGCCGGCGGGGCTGCATCACAGCGAGCAGGTCGCCGAGGGATGGATGCCGGCTGCCGGTCCGGTGCGGGTCGGGCTGACGGCGGGGGCGAGCACGCCGAACAACAAGATCGGCGAGGCGGTCGCGCGCATCTTCGCGACGCGCGGTATCGTGCCCGACGTTGGCTGAGCGGCGCGGGGCCGCCGTCGGGACGCTCCTGTCGCGTCTGACGGGCCGGCGCGAGCGCGTCGAGAACCCGCTCGACCGGCCGGGAGAGATCGAGCTGCGGGCGGCGGGGGTCCGCGTCGTGATGATCCCGGCGTGGGGCGGGCGGATCACCGCGCTCGAGCTGGGCGGCCGGCAGTGGCTCGCCCCGAGCGAGCCGCCGACCGAAGGCCCCGAGCGGCGCGAGCTCGACGTCGCGCTGGCCGGGGGATACCAGGAGGCGTTTCCGACGGTGCTGCCGTGCCGCGTCCTGTCGAAGCACACCGGCGTGGCGTTCGAGCAGCCCGCGTTAGGCGAGCTGCACCGGCTGCAGCCGGGAGCGAAGATCGCCACGCTCGACGGCTCGGTCGAGGCGACGCTGGCGTGGACGGGGGAACGGATGCCTTACCGGTTCGTCCGCGTCGTCAGCGCGTCGCCGGGGGAGGTCGCGATGCGCTACGAGGTCACGAACATCGGGTCGGCGCCCCTTCCCTTCCTCTGGGCGGCCAACGTCGCCATGCCGTTAGGCGAGCACACCCGGCTGCTCCTCCCCGACAACGCGCGGTCGCGGGTGATCTCCCAGGAGGGGATCGACCTGCTCGGCGTCGGCGCCGAGCACCGCTGGCCGCGCTTCCGGACGGCGAAGAAGCTGGTGGACATGAGCGTCCCGGATTCGATCGGCGGCCGGTTCGCCTGCCATCTCTCCTTCGACCTGCCGACGGGGACGGCGACGGTCGTCGAGGGCCCGCAGCGCCTCGAGCTCCGGTTCGACGCCGCTGAAGTCTCGCGCATCGGGTTGAACGTGAGGCGGAAGCTCGGCGGAAACGGCGCGCGGCTGGTGTCGCTGCAGCCGGCGATCGGGGTGCCCGGTGCCCTCGCCAGCGCGGCGGGTGTGGACGGCAGCGCCGCCTGGCTCGAGCCCGGGCAGACGCGGCGCTGGTCGCTCGCCTGGCGCGCGCTGGTCGACGACCCGGTCGGGACCCCTGCCGGAGGGGCGAGCGCGCAGTGAGCGCCGGCGCGATCCGGTACATCGCCCTCGGCGACTCGATGTCGATCGACCTCTATCCCGCGCTCGACGCGGGGGAGATCGACGTCGCCGTCGCCCTCGAGCGGCGGCCCGCGGCGGGGCACGTCGCGCCGTTAGGTGCGGCATCGCTGCTCGTCCGCAACGACGATGCGCGCTGGCCGGAGTTCGCCGGCCGCGACCTCGCGTCGCGCTGGCCGCGCGTCACCGCCCGGAACCTGGCGACCGACGCGGCGACGATCGGCGACGTCTTTGGCGACCAGCTCGACCAGGTCGAGGAGAGCAGCGAGGAGGCGATCGTCACGATCAGCGTCGGGGGCAACGACCTGCTCAGCGCCTACTCGTCGAAGCCGCGCCAGTCGCTGATGGAGCGCATCGTGAACGACATCGCCGGCGCGTACGACGCGATGCTCGACCTCGTCGCCGACCGGCTGCCGCGGGCCCGGCTCCTCCTGACGACCGTCTACGATCCGTCCGACCGCATCGGGGTGATCCCGGGGATTCTCGAGGATGTCGGCAAGCTGCCGCTCCGTCACCTCGACACGCTCAACGCCCACATCCGGAACGCCGCGGCGACGCGCGAAAATGCCGTGCTTGCCGACGTCTACGCGCACTTCCTCGGGCATGGGGCGAGCGTCGGCCCCGAACACCGCTGGTACTGGAAGCGGTCGCTGATCGAGCCCTCGGCGATGGGCGCGAGCGAGATCCGGCGCGTCTGGCTCGAGGCCCTCGACATCGAGTAGCCGGCGACCAGGTTCGGTCGCTCTTCGGCGCGCGCGCCGGGCGCTCAACTTTCGCGCTCCCCATGCCGATGCTCGCTGATGGGTGACTGACGGTCACCCGTTGTGACCGCGGTATGGCCCCGCCCGTCATCCACATACGCGGCGACGCCGTCGCGCCCTACCGCACTACCCGAGTTCAATGAAGCGCAATTGCACGCTGTTATCGCTGATCGCGACGGTCGGCGTGTTGTCGTCCCCGCTGGCCGCGCGCGCGCAGGATTTCACGGTCATCGTCAACGCCTCCAATCCGGTTTCCTCCATGCCGAGGGACGAGGTCGCCAGGCTCTTTCTCAAGAAGACCGTCGCCTGGCAGTCGGGGAAGACCGTCGCGCCGGTCGAGCTTCCGCCGGCCGCGAAGGCGCGCGAGGCGTTCGCGCGGACGGTGCTCAACAAGTCGATCGCGCAGGTGAAGTCCTACTGGCAGCAGCAGATCTTCTCGGGGCGCGACGTCCCGCCGCCGGAAAAGCGGACCGAGAACGACGTGGTCGCCTTCGTCCGCTCGAATCCGGGGGCGATCGGCTATGTCTCCAAAGGGGTCGACATCGGACGCGGGGTGAAGGCCCTCTCGGTCTCTCCGTAACGGGCGATTTCCGCCGATACCATCGGCGGGAAGAATCGTCAACTGACTGCGGATGCCGCGCGAGGCGGCATCGCGAGACCGAGTGAGCGCGCCCAGCTGCGCGCCCGCCGCACCGATTCCGAATGCTTCAGCAATGGCGAGAGCGGTTCCAGCGCCTCTCCTTCCGTCAAAAACTTCAGGTCTTCCCATGGGTCGCCGCCGGCGCACTGATCTTCGTGTGCGCCGTGGTGTTCACGATGGGGCAGTTCACGGCGAGCCGGCTGACGCAACTCGAGGATGGCTACTATCCGTCGCTGCAGAGCAACCAGAAGGAGGCTCAGGTCCTCAGCACGATCAAGAGCACGCTCGGAGACCTGATCCGGGCGAGCGAGCCTGAGCGCCTGTCGGAAACCGACAGCCTCCGCGACATCTTCCTGGCCGACATCGAAGCGCAGCGCAAGCGGCCGACCAACGACCAGGCCGCGCTGGCCCGCCTCGATTCGACCTTCCGCGCGTACTACGTCATCGCCCGGCGGGTCGCCGGCGACATGGCCAGCAGCTCCACCATGACCGACGAGGGACTCGCTCGCGCGCAGAAGCAGGGTGAGCTCGTCCTGCAGCTGAACGCGATGATCGACGCCCAGACCAGGGCCAACCGCGCGGCGATCACCCACCTGTTCAGCTCCGCGGCGCAGACGCAGAACGCGGGTCTTCTCGTCCTCGGGCTGTTGACCATCGTCGTGATCCTCGCGCTGTCGCAGCTCTCGAAGTTCGCGACTCGCTCGGTGACGGAACCGCTCGCCGAGGCGGTCGCCGTCGCCGACCGGCTCGCGCAGGGCGACATGACGGTGCGGGTGGAAGCGAAGGGCGAGGACGAAGTGGGCAGGCTGCTGCGCTCGATGCAGCAGATGGTCGCCTACCTTGGCGAGATGTCGGGGACGGCGGATGCGATCGCCCGCGGCGACCTCTCGATCCAGGTCCGGCCGCGCTCCGAGCGCGACACCTTCGGCAACGCGTTCGCGAACATGACGCAGTACCTGCGCGACATGGGGACCGTCGCCGACCAGATGTCGGAGGGCAACCTCACGGTGCAGGTCACGCCGCGGTCGGCGGACGACAGCTTCGCCAACGCATTCGTCTCGATGATCGGGACGCTGTCGCGCGTCATCGGCGACATGCGCTCGGGTGCCGCGGCGATCACCTCGGCGTCGCAGCAGCTGACGGCGTCGGCGCAGAGCCTCTCCGAAGGCGCGAACGACGAAGCCGCCAGCGTCGAGGAGACGACGTCATCGCTCGAGGAGATCAACAGCTCGATCGCGCGCAACGCGACGAGCAGCCGCGAGATGGAGCAGATGGCGCTCAAGGGCGTGAAGGACGCCGACGAGAGCGGAAAGGCGATCCAGCAGATGCTGGCGGTGATGAAGACGATCGCCGACAAGGTGTCGATCATCGAGGAGATCGCGAACCAGACCAATCTCCTCGCGCTCAACGCGGCGATCGAGGCGGCACGCGCGGGCGAGCATGGGCGCGGCTTCAACGTCGTCGCGACCGAGGTGCGGAAGCTCGCCGAGCGGAGCCAGGCAGCGGCGAAGGAGATCACGCGGCTCACCGGGTCGAGCCAGGAGGTCGCCGAGGCGTCGGGGGCGCTGCTCTCCGAGCTCGTGCCGTCGATCCGGAAGACGGCGAACATCGTGCAGACGGTCGCCGCCGCGTCGGCCGACCAGGCATCGGGGATCGAGCAGGTGACGCGCGCGCTCGGGCAGGTCGACGAGATCACGCAGCGCAACGCCGCCGCCGCCGAGCAGCTGGCGGCGATGGCCGAGGAGATGTCGGCGCAGGCGGACACCCTGCAGCGGCAGGTGAGCTTCTTCAGCGTGAAGGGCGACGGGGTGCCCGCGCCGACCTACCGCCCGGCCTCCGAAAGCGGACGACCCGTCGGGGTCTGAGGCACGGGAAACACCGCGACGCGCGGGAGTCCGCCGGGCTCTCGCGCGTCGCGGTTTCTGCTCCGCGCGCTTAGTCTTCTCCCGACATGATTCTCGCCCTCCTCGTCGTGCTCGCGCTGGCCGAGGTGTACCGGCGGACGCGCCACCGCCTGCGCGCGCTCTGGTCCGTGCTGCGACGCGACTGGCGCGAGCTGCGGGTGCGCGCCCTCGTCTCGCTGCGGCGGGTGACGATCGGCGAATGGATCGCGATCGGTGCGATCACCGCGTTGGCGATCGTGATCCGCTGGGGGCCGCTCTTCCAGCCGATGCGCTACGACGAGGCCGCGACGTGGATCGACTACGCATCGCAGCCGCTGGCGAAGTCGCTCTCCAACTACCGCTTCCCGAACAACCACCTCTTTCACACGCTGCTCGTCCACCTCGCGGCCGCGCTGTTCGGCAGCGAGCCGTGGGCGCTGCGCCTTCCCGCGTTCATCGCCGGTGTCCTGCTCGTGCCGCTGACGTGGGCAGCGGGACGCGCGCTGTACTCGCCGTCGGCCGGGCTGATCTCGGCGGCGCTCGCGGCGACGTCGGCGAGCCTGACGCTGTACTCGACGAACGCGCGCGGCTACACGATCGTCTGCTGCCTGACGCTGCTGATGGTGCTCGTCGCCGCGCGGCTGCCGCGCCGCGAGAACAGTGCGGCCTGGGCGGGGATCGCGCTCCTCGGCGCGCTCGGGATGTGGACGATCCCGATCATGCTCTATCCGCTGGCCGGGATCGCCCTCTGGCTCTGGGCGGAAGCGCGCGCCGGCGACACGGTGATCGGGCCGCGCGCCATGGCCGCGCGCCTGCAGTGGACGACGCTCGCCATCGCGTGCGGCACCGCGCTGCTCTACCTCCCGGTCGTCGCGCGGAGCGGGATCGCGCTCGTCATTGGCAATCGTTTCGTGCGGCCGCAGTCGCGGGCATCGTTCTTCGCCGGGCTGCCGGAGTTCTACGGCGCGGTCTGGAGCGACTGGACGCGCGGGTGGCCGTGGTGGCTCGCAATGCTGGTCGCCGTCGGGCTGGTGGCGGCGACGATACTGCGCGGGTCGCGCGCGCGGCGCAGCGTCTCGCTGGCAGGGGCGGCGATCGTTGCCGCGACCGTGCTGCTGTTCCTCAACGGACGCATACCGTACGTGCGTGTCTGGCTGTACCTCCTGCCGCTGGCGCTGATCGCGGCGGGGGGCGGGCTGACGCACCTCTGGCGCCGGCTCGCCCGCGCGCGGCCCGCGCTGCAGCGGCGCGGGCTCGGGATGTCGCTGCTCGTCGTGGTG
>DASZNJ010000435.1:0-3936 GCA_035551575.1 Gemmatimonadaceae bacterium | reverse complement strand
ATTGTCGGGCTGCGCGGCAATGCAAACCAGTTGTTCCGGCTGGCGCGGCGCTACCGGGTGGTGTTCACCGTCCATCGCTCGAAGAACCCGGCAGATTGGCTCCGTGACCTCGAAGCTGTGCAAAATGGCCATTTAGCTTCGCGAGGCTGGTGATCCGGGTTAGCATGCCGCTGTGACGTGACCTGAGGGGCGGGCATGAAGCGGCTGTGGTCGGTGGACGAGCTCGACGAGCGCTGGACGATCTCTGCGGGCGATCTCGCGTTCATCGTTGGCAACACCGATGCCGGCCGTCTCGGCCTTGCTTGCCAGCTGGCGTTCTGGCGCGCGCGGGGCCGCTTTCCCGACGAGGAGGCGGACCTCGCACCGGCCGTGATCGCCCACCTCGCCGGCCAGCTCGGCGTGGTCGCCGAGAGCATTGAAGGCTATGCATTCACCGGCCGGTCAGGGCGGCGGCACCGCAAGCTTGTCCTCGACTATCTGGCGGTCGGCGCCTTTGACGGCGCGGCCGAGGCGGCGTTCCGGTCATGGCTGCTGACTGACGTGCTCCCGCGCGAGCCGGCTCCGCCGGCGCTGGAGGAAGCGATAACCGGATGGTTCGCCGCCCAGTGCGTCGTCAGGCCCGGCTCCTACCGGCTCGACCGGCTGGTGCGTTCGTTTCGCAGCGCTCATGACGACCAGGTGCTCGCCGGCGTCGCATGTCGGCTCGACGGCGACGCGCGGGTTCGTCTTGATGCGCTGCTCGCTGATGGGGGCGAGGGCGCGCCCTATACCAGGCTATCGGCTGATCCCGGCAAGCCGGGGCTCGACAGCCTGCTGGCCGAGATCGCCAAGCTCGAGCTGGTGCGCGGACTCGAACTGCCGGCCGGCCTGCTCGGCGGCGTGCATGCCGATCTCGTGAAACGATTCCGTAGGCGGGCCGCGGTCGAGAGCGCGTGGGAACTCAGACGGCATCCGGACCGCGTCAGGCTGCCGCTTCTCGCCTTCTACTGCGGTCCTCGCGAAGCCGAGATCGTCGACGGGCTCGTCGATCTCCTTGTCCAGATCACGCACCGCATCACGGTCAAGGCCGAGCGGCGGGTCGTGACCGAGCTGCTGGAGGAAGCCAAGGCGGTCCGGGGCAAGACTGGCATCCTGTTCAAGGTGGCTTCCGCCGTCACCAGTACGCCCGACGGGTCGGTGCGCGAGGTGATCTTTCCCGTGGTCGACGAGCGCACCTTCGAGGCGCTGGTCAAGGAGGCGCTCGCGGCTGGCTCGGCGCCGACGCGGCGCGTCCATACCGCCGTTCGCGCATCCTACGGTTCTTATTACCGGCGCATGATGCCAAAGCTGCTCGCCGCCCTCGACTTTCGCTCCAACAATGGGGCGCACAAGCCACTGATCGACGCGCTGGCGAAGATCCGTGCCGCCGAAGGCGACGGCCGGCAGTATTTCAGCGCGGCGGAGGTCGCGATCGAGGGCGTTGTGCGGCCCAAGTGGCGCGACATTGTCGTGGAGGAAGCGCCCGATGGATCGCAACGGGTCAACCGGATAAACTACGAGATCTGTGTCCTCCAGACCTTGCGCGAGAAGCTCCGCTGCAAGGAGGTGTGGGTGACGGGCGCCGGCCGGTTCCGCAACCCCGACGACGACCTGCCCGCCGACTTCGCCGAACGGCGCGCCCAATGCTACGAGCGGCTCGGCCTGCCCACGGACGCGCGGGCCTTCGCCGCTGCCGTGAAGACGGAGATGGAGGGCGCTCTGGCGACGCTCGACCGCGGCCTGGGACGCAACCCTAAGGTCAAGCTCAACCCGCGCCGCCGCCACCCGATCGTGGTCACCCCGCTCGATCCCGTCCCCGCCCCACCCAGCCTCGAGGCGCTGGGCGGCGAGCTCGGCTGCCGCTGGCCAATGACGGGCTTACTCGACATCCTGAAGGAGGCCGACCTCCGCATCGGCTTCACCCAAGCCTTTTCCACCGCGGCCTCGCGTGAGGCGACCGCTCCCGAGGAGGTGCGCCGGCGCCTGCTGCTGTGCCTCTACGGTCTGGGCACCAATGCCGGGCTGAAGCGCCTCGTCGGCGACCACGGCTTCAGCTACAAGGAGCTGCTCCACACCCGCCGCCGCTACATCGACGCGGAGAGCTTGCGCGATGCGACCAGGCGCGTGGTAAACGCGACACTCGCCGCGCGCGATCCCGCCATCTGGGGCGAGGGCACGACCGCATGCGCGTCAGACTCAAAGCACTTCGCGGCCTTCGACCAGAACCTCATGACCGAGTGGCATGCGCGATACGGTGGGCGCGGCGTGATGATCTACTGGCATGTGGAGCGCCAGTCGGTATGCATTCACTCGCGCCTGAAGCGCTGCTCGTCGTCCGAGGTGGCGTCGATGATCGAGGGCGTGCTCGCGCACGACACCGAGATGGCGATCGAGCGCCAGTATGTCGACAGCCACGGGCAGAGCGAGGTCGCGTTCGCCTTTTGCAAGCTCCTGGGCTTCCAGCTCTTGCCGCGCCTGAAGGCGATCGCGGGGCAGAAGCTGTACCTGCCCGGACCCGGCACGGCCAGCGACTACCCGAACCTGCACTGCATCCTGACGCGCCCGATCGATTGGGCGCTTATCGAGCAGCAATACGACGAGATGGTCCGCTACGCGACCGCGATGGCCGAGCGCACCGCTGATCCCGAGGCGATCCTTCGGCGGTTCACCCGGAACAACGTCCAGCATCCGACCTACAAAGCGCTCGCCGAGCTCGGCAAGGCATGCAAGACCGCGTTCCTGTGCCGCTACCTGCATGACGAGGGCTTGCGGCGCGAGATCCACGAGGGGCTGAACGTCGTTGAGACCTGGAACTCGGCCAACGGCTTCATCTTCTTCGGCCGCGGCGGCGAGGTGGCCAGCAACCGTCTCGAAGACCAGCACGCCTCGGTGGTGGCGCTCCACCTGCTCCAGTCCTGCCTCGTTTACGTCAACACGCTCATGCTCCAGCGCGTGCTCGCCGAGAGCCGCTGGCGCGAGCGCATGACCGCCGCCGACCTGCGCGGGCTGACGCCGCTCGTCTGGGGGCATGTCAGCCCCTACGGCGCGTTCGACCTCGACATGGACCGGCGGCTCGAGATCGAGGCGAAGGCGGCGGCGTGAACCTCGGCCGATCTGCCCGCTCTTTACAGAAGGCGCATAACGTTAAGAGTAGGTCCGCCGCGACCATCGTGGCCCGAGGAGGACGAAGCATGACAGACGGCACTTCCGAGCGGCGAAAGGTAAAGAGTGCGTCGGGCGCGGCCACCACCATCGCCGCCGACGCCCACGAGCGCGCCAAGGATTTTCTCACCGCAACCGAGATCGACCGGCTGCTCGACGCCGCCAAGGCCGGGCGGCACGGGTCGCGCGATCACCTCATCGTGCTGATGATGTACCGGCACGGGCTCAGGGTCAGCGAGGCGATCGGCCTCCGGCGGGACGAGGTCGACCTCGCCGCCTCGCGCCTATGGGTACGCCGCCTCAAGAACGGACTGTCGGTCGAGCAGCCGATCGCCGGCGACGAACTGCGCGCGATCAGGCGTTATCTTGGCGGGCGCGACGATCACCTCCCTTGGCTGTTCGTCTCCGAGCGTGGCGCGCAATTCACCCGCCAAGCGGTGAACTATCTACTGACGCAAAGTTCGGCGCGCGCCGGCTTGCCGCCGGTGAACCCGCACATGCTGCGCCACTCCTGCGGGTTCGCGCTCGCCAACCGCGCCCATGATCTACGGCTCATCCAGGACTACCTCGGCCACCGCGACCCAAAGCACACCGTTCGCTATACCCGCACCGCCGGAAGACGGTTTGATGGGCTATGGCGGTGAAAAACCCAAATGGCCATTTTGCACAGCTTCGCGGTCACGGGGCCTGCGACCTGAAACCATCAGGATCTGTGGTGTCAATCGGCTTTGAATTGGGACCCCTTATCGGCGTGCA
>DASZNJ010000434.1:0-3354 GCA_035551575.1 Gemmatimonadaceae bacterium | reverse complement strand
CGCGGCGATGAGGAGCTCGTCGTCGGCGGTGAGGAATTCCCAGTCGAGGAAGTCGGCGAGCTCGCGTCCGTTCACGGACAGGAGCTCGGTCCCGGGAACGATCCCCAGCTCTTCCGCTATCCCCCCGCTGATCACACGACTGACTCGAACCATGGACCCCGACAGATGAAGGCGGGAAGACCAGAACCGATGATCTCCCCGCTGCGTTCGCGGCAATCGCCACAGCTGCTCCCCAGCTGAGGCAATTTAGCAGATGCAGGGGCGGAAATCAAGTAATGCGAGAGACTTCGGCCGCGACAGCAGAGTCTCCTCCGACCCGGCGCTCGCACCGAAAACGAAGCGCCCGGGCGACGATCGCCCGGGCGCTTCACCTGCTCCTGCGACGGTTACTTCAGGGGCGTGTATCGGAACGCGGCGATGCCCGTACCCTGCACCTCGATCTTGAACGACCCCGCCGCCTTCGGCGCGACCGGGCCGACGCTCGCCGTCTTCGACGCGACGACCGTGCCGTTCTTGTCGAGGAACTCCACCGCGAGGTTGTACGTCGCCGGCGCCGTGCCACGGTTCTCGATGGTGCCGCTCAGCGAGTGGTCCGCGCCGTTGTGGGTGAAGCTGCGGATGTTCACGACCGTCGGCAGCTTCTCGTACTTGGCGAAGACGGTCATCACGGAATCAGCGAGCGCCTTCTTGGCCGCTGCGTTCTTCTCGACCTTCGAGCTCGCCTGGTAGCCGCGCGCCATGAACAGCCACGCGTCCGGGTTGTTCGGGTCGAGCGTGGACAGGGTTCGCGCATACGGCAGGAGTGCGCCCTGCTGCCCCATGTTCGACATCGCCGCGGCCAGGTTGTACAGCCCGTCCCTGCTGTAGGGGTTGCGCGCGATGACGACCTTGAAGAGGTTCGCCGCATCGCTGTCCCGCCCGGCGCGAAGCGCGACGACTCCGGCGGTCACCAGCTCGTCGTCTCCATACGCGCTCGGGTCCGCGAGCACGCCCGCATAGGTCTGCTTGACCGCGGCGGTGTCACCGGTGAGGGTGAGCATCCGGGCGAGCGAGGCACGTGCGGTCGCCGCGTTGTCGTCCTTCGGCGCTTCCTTCAGGAAGGTCTGGAACGTGGTCGCTGCCTCGCTGGCGAGCTTCTTCTGCTCGGCGCCGGTGGCCGTCTCGGCCTGGCTGCCAACGAGGATCCCGAGGTTGAACAGCGAAAGCCGGCGCTGGTCGGCGAAGGTCGTGTCGGTGCCGGCCGGCGCGGCCGCTTCGGCGGCCTTGCGAGTGTATTCGATCGCACCCGGGATGTCGTTGTTCCGCTGTGCCAGCGAGGCGAGGATGCTGTAGGCATACGGCGCGGTGGGGTCGAGCATCATCGAACGCTTGGCGTAGACCGCGGCCGAATCGTAATGGCCGGCGTTGTACAGGTTGCTCGCGGCCTGGGTGGTGCGGAGCCACGCGCCCTGGCGGCGCCACGAGCCGGTCGTCGCCTTGCACTCGGGCATCGCGGTCTCGACGATGCGCATCGTCGAATCGGCCAGCGCGCCGACATCGACGGCGGTGCCGGCGTCAGTGGTGAATCCGAGCTCGCCCCGCGTCATCATGCGGGGCGCGGTGCTGTCCTCGATGATCGTGAAGAACGCCTTGCCAAGCTCGTAGTTGCGTCCGGCCGGATTCGACTGGTCGTTCTTCTCCGTGAGCGCCTTCACGACTTTCTTGAGCGCGTCGAGCTTTTTCTGCTGCGGAAGGCCGCGCGCCTGCTGGATCATGAAATTGGCGGTGGCGACTTCCTTCGGCTTGGTCTCGTCGATGTCGCACGCCTTCGCCTGCTGCGCCTGCACGGTGGTCGCGCTCAGCGCGGCCGCGGCGCCGAGTACGGAAAGGCTCCGATACAGAGTCATTAATCTCCTCGATGGTGATCTCGGGGGTTTACCGCCCGGGGTGCGGCAGGGGCGTCATACACTGGGGCCGAAGCTGCGTTCCGCCGCCGATTCGGCGTCTCGAAATATACTCGCGACGGGTCGTCCTGTCGCCTCCGCGACCCGGACGACGTCGTCGTGCTCTGGCTTGGCCGTCACCGCCCCTCCCGGTCGTGTGACGAGCTTCACACGAAGCTGATGGCCGTCCACCTCGACGGTCGCCTCCCGCCGCGACAGCGCGCGGCGCGTCACCGCCGTGCGCCGGACGCCGATGGTCGTCGTGGCAACCAGCATCAGCTCCTCGAGCGCGTCCGCGCATGCACCAGTGCTCAGCACCTCGACGCGCGACCCTGGCCGCCCCTTCTTCATGACGACCGGCTGCAGCGTGACATCGAGCGCGCCGGCCGCGCGAAGCCGGTCGGCCGCGGCGGCGAGATACTCCGGGGACATGTCGTCGACGTCGGCGGCGAGGAGGACGAGCGATTCGGCGCTCCCTTCCCCATGGGTTGAAGCGTCGGCCGGGTCGGCGAGGATGAGGCGGAGCGCGTTCGCGCGGTCGGGGAAATCCTTCGTCCCCGCGCCGAATCCGCTGCGACGCGCCACGTACGGAGGCGCCGCCCTGCCTCCCGTCATGACGCGGAGGATCGCCGCGCCGGTCGGCGTCACGAGCTCGCCCGCACCGTCCGGGCCCGGGGTCACCGCGATCCCCTCGAGGATCTTGAGCGTCGCAGGCGCGGGCACCGGGAGGATGCCGTGTGCGGCGCGCACGGTGCCGTCACCGAGCGATACGCGCCCGGTGAAGGCGTCGGTCACCTCGAGCAGGTGAAAGCCCCAGATGGACCCGACGACGTCGAGGATCGCGTCCACGGCGCCGACTTCGTGGAGGTGAACGTCCTCCGGCTCCATGCCGTGGATCTCCCCCTCGCACCGTGCGATCAGGGTGAAGGCACGGTCGGCCCGCTGCCTGACGGCGTCAGGGACCGCGGCCGCGGCGACCAGTGCCCGGATCTCGCGGATGCCGCGGCCATGCGGCTGCGGCGGAATGTCGAAGTCCACCTTGCGGCAGGCGATGTCGCCGCGCCGCACGTCCCGGATCCGGACGCCGATGTCGCTGAGCCCGAGGGTATCGGGAAGCGCGCGGAGCCAGTCGGCGGGGACGCCGACGTCGAGGAGCGCGCCGAGCGTCATGTCTCCGGAGATTCCGGAGAAGGGGTCGAATATCGCGATCGGCATTCGTGTCAGGTGCGAGTCGTGTCAATCATACGCGGTAGCTCGCCCCGCTGCCGGTGTTGAACAGCACGACTTCGCTGTCCGAGTCGAGACGCCCGCTGGCGAGGAGCAACCGGAGGACCGCCAGCGCACATCCCCCCTCGGGCGCGGCATCCACGCCGGTCGCGTGCGCGAGGCTCGCGGTCTCGCGGCGGATCGCGTCCTCCGGCACCGCGGCGGC
>DASZNJ010000433.1:0-5069 GCA_035551575.1 Gemmatimonadaceae bacterium | reverse complement strand
TCGCGGAGCCGTGCCGCGTGGCTCGCCCTCATCGCCTGCGCCCTGCTCGCCCTGCCGTTAGGCATCATGGCGCTGCGCGGGGCGGGGGCCGGGCTGCGCTGGAGCCGCGCCTTCCTGCTCGCCGTCGCCGCGGCCGCGGGGATCGGCGCGGCGCTGGTGCTCCCCAACACCCTCGACTGGACCAGCGACTCTCCCTACCTCGACACCGCGAAGAGCGTCGTCAACTACAAGGGTGGAAGCGGGCGCGGCCGGCTCGTGCAGTACGGCAACACCCTGCGAATGGCGACGCACCACCCCCTCCTCGGGGTCGGGCCGGGAAACTGGCCGGTCGTCTATCCGAAGTTCGCCTCGCGCGGCGACCCGTCGCTCACCAGCGACGGGATGACGGCGAATCCCTGGCCGAGCAGCGACTGGATGACGTTTCTCTCGGAGCGAGGGCTGGTGGCCTTCGTCCTTCTCGGCCTCGCGCTCGTCTCCCTCGTCGCCGACGGTCTGCGCGGCCTTGGCTCGGAGCGTGCCCCGGAAGACCGGCTCACGGCAGCCGCGCTGCTGGGAACGATCGTCGTCCTCCTCGTCGTTGGTAGCTTCGATGCGGTGCTCCTCCTGCCAGTCAACGCCCTGATCGCCTGGTCGCTGCTCGGCGCGCTGTCTCCCGCCGGTCGCGAGCGGGCAGCGGTCGAGCTTCCCGCGGGCAGGCGGCTGGGCGCGGTGCTCATCGTCCTCGCGATCGGTGCGGTCGCCATCGGCCGCAGCGTCGCGCAATCATCCGCGATGGGGGTATTCAGCGGTTCGTCGCGGGCGAGCGTAATGGAAGCAGCGTCCACGCTCGACCCGGGGAGTTACCGGATTCACGCTCGCCTCGCTGCCGCGTATGTTCGCGGTGGGAGCTGCACGAGGGCCAGGCCGCACGCCCGCGCGGCCAGGGCCCTCTTCCCCAACGCCTCGGAGCCGAGATCGCTGCTCGCCGCGTGCGGTACGAAATGAGTCGCCGATGACCGAGAGCATTGCCAGCCACGCGCTCGACGACCCGGACCGCCTCGCCGCGCTCCGGCGCTCGGCGCTGCTCGACACTCCCGCCGAGGCGGCGTTCGATCGGCTGACGCGGCTGGCGACGGCGATCCTCGGGGTCCCGGTGTCGCTGGTTTCCCTCGTCGACGGGGACCGGCAGTTCTTCAAGAGCGCGATCGGGCTCCCCGAGCCGTGGGCCAGCCGCCGGGAGACTCCGCTCAGCCACTCCTTCTGCCAGCACGTGGTGCGCGAGATGACGCCGCTCGTTCTCGACGACGCGCGGCTCGATCCCGTGCTCTCCACGAACCTCGCGATCAGCGAGATCGGCGTCGTCGCCTACGCCGGGATCCCGATCGTGACCAGCGACGGACACGCGCTCGGCAGCTTCTGCGCGATCGATTCGAAGCCGCGGGCGTGGACGGAACACGAAATCGGGATCCTCGGCGAGCTCACCGCGCTCGTGGTGTCGGAAATCGAGCTGCGGGCCGCGCTCAGGCGCGCCGAGGAGCTGGCGGCCAGGAACCGCGAGATCCAGCGCGCGTTAGGCGAGAGCGAGGCGAAGTTCCGCGGGATCTACGACGGCGCGGGGATCGGGATCACGATCACGACGCCGGCAGGGGAGGTCATCGACTGCAACTCCGCCTACGAGGAGCTCACCGGCTACAGCTGTCGCGAGCTCATGTCGCTGAGCTCCACGGTGTACACGCATCGCGACGACGCGATCATGCAGGCGCGCGTCCTCCGCGAGCTGGTCGACGGCACCCGCACGCGGGTGCAGATCGAGACGCGCTATCTCCGCAGGAACGGCGAGGAAGCGTGGGGGCGGCTCACGGCGACGCTCGCCCGCCACGACGACGGCCGTCCCTGGTTCGTCGTCGGCATCGTCGAGAACATCACGGCGCGCCGCCGTGCCGACGAGGTGCTGCGGCTGCTCGCCGAAGCCGGCACCGTGCTCTCCTCGTCGCTCGAGCTGGAGGAGACGATCCAGCGGCTGGCCCGTTTCTCCGTTCCCGCGTTAGGCGATGCCTGCCTGGTCGACGTCTTCGATTCGGACGGGACGACGCACGCCGCCTCCGCGCACGTCGACGCGGCGCAGGAGCCGCGGCTGCGCGAGCTCCGCGAGCGCTTCCCGCTCCGCCGCGACGACCTGCGCGGCCCGGTCGCGGCCACGGTCGCGTCGCAGCAGACCCGGCTCGTCGAGGTGGTCGACGACTCGATGCCGGCGGAGGTGGCCGGAAACCCGGCGCACCTCGCCCTGCTCACGGCGATGGATCTCCGCTCGGCGCTGTACGTGCCGCTGGTCCAGGATGGGGAGACGATCGGGGTGATGATCTTCGCGTCGAAGCTCCACCGTTACGGCGACGACGACATCCCGGCGGTCGAGGCGCTCGCCCGGCGCGCGGTGCTGTCGATCGAGAACGCGCGGCTGTATGGCGAGGCACGGCAGGCGACCCGGGGGCGCGACGAGGTCCTCGCGATCGTGTCGCACGACATGCGCAACCCGCTCCACACGATCCTCCTCGGCACCGGTGCCGCGCTCGAGATCCTTCCCGCCGATTCGCCGGTACGCAAGACACTCGACTCGGTGCGCCGCGCCGCGCTGCGCGGGGAACGGCTGATCCGCGACCTGCTCGACGTGACCCGGCTCGAGAGCAACCGCATGCAGCTCGAGCGTGAGGCGGTCGCGGTCCACGAGATCCTCACCGAAGCGGCGGAGAGCATGGCGGCGACGGCGCGCGAGCAGGGGGTCACGCTAACCGTCGCCGCGGACTCCGACGGGACGGTGAGCGCCGACCGTCACCGCGCCCTCCAGGTGATCGACAACCTGCTCTCCAACGCGGTCAAGTTCACCGGCCGTGGTGGACACGTGAACATCGGGGCCCGCCGCGTCGAGGGTGAAGAGCGTTTCTGGGTCGCCGACGACGGGCCGGGGATTCCGATCGAGCAGCAGGGGTTCATGTTCCGGCGCTTCTGGCAGCAGCGCCGCGCCGACCGCCGTGGCATCGGCCTCGGCCTGACGATCGCGAAGGGGATCGTCGACGCGCACGGCGGGCGGATCTGGCTGGAGAGTGACGCGGGGAAGGGAACGACCTTCTGGTTCACCCTGCCGCTGGCCGGAGAGCAGCTGTCGGCCGTCGGCCGTTAGCCGTCAGCGGCTGCGCAACCGCAGCAGCGGTGGCGCCGCTGCTGACAGCTGATAGCTGACGGCTCGGCGTCACCCCGTATTCCGCAGCCCCTGCGCGACGCCGTTGAGGGTCGTCGCCAGCGCCTCGGTCACCCGGGCCTGGGTTTCCTCGTCATCGCCGCCGTGGCGCTTGCGGGCGAGGAGGGCGATCTGCAGGACGGAGAGAACGTCGACGTATGGGTTGCGTACCGCGATCGCCGAGCGGAGGACGGGAGTGTCGGCGATCATCTCGGCGGCGTCGCGGATCTTGAGCAGCCACTCCACCGTCAGGTCGAACTCCGCCCGGAGCCGCTCGAACAGCTGCCTGTCCCCGCCTAACCGTTCGACGTACGCGCGCGCGATCTCGATATCGGTCTTGGCGCAGACCATTTCGATCTTGGCGAGCATGTCGTCGAAGAACGGCCAGACAGCGGCCATCCGTCTGAGCTGGGCGAGGCCTTGGGGGCGTGCACCGAACCCGGCGAGCGCGGTACCGACGCCGAGCCATCCGGGGAGCATCAACCGGATCTGTGTCCACCCGAACTGCCAGGGGATCGCGCGGATCCCTTCGATCCCCTTCTTCGCGCCCGGCCGGTAGGCGGGACGCGATCCGAAGCGCGCGCCGGCGAGCTCGCCGACCGGGGTGGCCTCGAGGAAGAGGTCGAACAGCGCGTGGTTCTCGTGCACCAGCTCGCGATAGAGGTGGAGCGAGCGGTCGGAGAGGACTTCCATCACCTCGCGGAAGGCCTGCACCTCGGCCGGCTGGACATCGCTCCGCCAGTCGGTGAACTCGTGCAGCAGCGTCCCCGAGAGAGTGACCTCGAGTGTCCGCTCGGCGATCGGTGCGAGGCCGAACTGCTGCGAGATGATCTCCCCCTGCTCGGTGATCTTGAGCGACCCGCCGCCAACGTCAGGCGGGAGCGCCGCCAGCGCCCGGTAGACGGGCGAGCCGCCGCCGCGGCCGACGCTGCCGCCGCGGCCATGAAAGAGCTTGAGCGCGATCCCCGCCTCCCGGCAGACGTCGTTCAGCTTCTGCTGCCCGCGATAGAGCGCCCACGACGACGCGATCATCCCGGCGTCCTTCCCCGAATCCGAGTAGCCGATCATCACTTCCTGCCGGCGCCCGCGCGCGGCGAGCTGCCTCGAGTACACCGCGTCGCTGAACAGCGTCCGCATCACGGCCGGCGCGTTCTCGAGGTCTTCCAGCGTCTCGAAGAGCGGGACGACGTCGATGCGCGACACCGGCGGCTCGGCGGCGAGGTCGACGAGCCCCGTCTCGCGCGCGAGGAGGAGGACGCGGAGCATGTCCTCCGGGGTGCGGGCCATCGAGATGATGTACGTCTGCGCCGCGGCCGGTCCCGATTCGTCCTGGATCGTCACCATCGCCCGCATCGTGTCGAGCACGCGCTGCGTCGACTCGGCGAGCGGAAGGCGCGCACCGACGAGCGGGCGGCTGCCCCGCAATTCGTTGCGGAGCGCCTCGCCATCGAAAGACGCAAGCCCGACGTGGCCCGCGATGTCGGCGAGCGCGGCGTCGTGCGAATCGGCGTGGTCGCGGACGTCGAGCGCATAACCGTGGAAACCGTTCGCCCGCACGAGCGCGAACAGCGGGTCGAAGCTGGTGCGGCAGGCCTCCGAGGCGCCGGCGCTCACGAGGTAGTCGCGGACGAGAAGAAGGTCTCGCTCGAAGGCGGCAACGTTTTCGTACGCGGCCGGCTCCGGCGCCTCGCGCCCCGCGTCGCGCGAGGCGACGAGCCGCCGGGTCGCGTCGAGGCGTGCACCGATGAAGCTGAGCTTGAGGCGGAGGGTCTCGTCTGAGTTGCGGCGGCGGTTCGTGTCCCACACGTCAGGCAGCGCCGCGTGATCTTCCTCGAGCGACGCGAGCAGCTCCTTCGTC
>DASZNJ010000432.1:0-3942 GCA_035551575.1 Gemmatimonadaceae bacterium | reverse complement strand
CCCCCGCAACTTCACGCCGTGACTTCCCCCCCGCTTCTCGCCCCCGGCTCCCGGTCTCGCGCCAAATGGCGGCTTCGCGTCCCGGTGCTGGTGTTCGCCGCCGCCGTCGTTGGCGCGCGGACGGCGGGCGCCCAGGTGGCGACGCGGGACTCCGGCCAGAGGTGGTCGCTGCGCTCCGGAGCGGTGGCCGCCCGGATCGCCGCTCGCGGCGGACGCGCGACGCTCGATTACTTCGGTCCCGCCGCGCGGGAGAGCGACACGACGCGGGTCATGCCCTCATATCCGCGCATCCCGATGCTCGAGCTGGCTGGCAGCGCTGGTGGTGTCGCGCTCGACAGCGCGTCGTTCCGCCTCACGGCGCAGCGCACGGTGACGATCGCGCCCGGCGTCGAGGAGCTGCGCCTGACGCTCCGCCACGTGACGCTCCCGCTCACGGTCGAGGAGCGCTACGCGGCGTGGGGGGAGACGGGGGTGATCACCCGCGAGCTGACGATCACCAACCGCGGACGCGCCGCGATCCCCGTCGCGATCGTCCCGAACTGGATGCTCCCCGGCGGGCGTTACACCCTGCGCTACCTCTACGGCACCTGGGGGCAGGAGCGCCAGCTCGCCAGCGAATCGTTAGGCGCCGGTGTCCGCGACTTCGAGCAGGTACACGGGCGGTCGTCGAAGGGGTACGTCCCGTGGCTCTCGCTCCGGAACGAGCGCGCCGGCGTCGAGTACCTCGCCGAGCTGGCGTGGTCGGGAAACTGGGGGATGCAGGTCGAGCGCACTCCGGGCGAGAACGACATCGAGCTGCAGTCGCGGCCGGTCGCGGTGCGAATGGGAATCCGCCACGACGGGGGCGGCTCGCTGTCACTCGCGCCGGGCGCGTCGTTCACCACCCCGCGCCTCGCGCTCACCGCGGCGGCGGGAGATCTCGACGACGCGGCGAACCAGATGCATCGCTACCAGCGAACGTACGTCGCGGCGCCCGCGCCGGGGAACCGGCCCCTGCTCGTCCACTTCAACACCTGGTACCCGTACGGCCAGGACATCGACGTCGAGCGCGCGAAGCAGGCCGCCGACGCCGCCGCAACGCTGGGCGCGGAGGCCTACGTCATCGACTCGGGGTGGTACGTCGACAAGGACTGGGTGACGGAGCTTGGCGACTGGCAGGTGAGCCGGCGGAAGTTCCCGCGCGGCGTCGAGGAGCTGGCCGGGCACGTGCGCAGCCGCGGCATGAAGTTCGGAATGTGGATCGAGATCGAGAGCCTGGGCCAGCAGTCGCGCAACTTTCGCGAGCACCCCGACTGGTGCCTGACGCTCCAGGGAAAGCCGATCCTCAACGACCGGCGGTGCCACCTCGACTTCGCGAAGCCCGCCGTCAGGCGGTGGGCGAAGGCGACGGTCGAGCGACTCGTCACCACCTACAAGCTCGGCTGGCTGAAGATCGACTACAACATCGACGCCGGGGACCACTTCGACGCGTCGCGTCCCGCGCGCGCCGGTGCACGGCTGCACGATCACATCGCCGCCTATTACGAGTTCCTCGACGAGCTGCGCGCGGCGCACCCGGAGCTGGTGGTCGAGAACTGCTCGAGTGGCGCGCTGCGCTTCGACAGCGGGATCATCGCCCACACGCACACGACCTGGGTCTCCGACATCGTCGGCGCCAGGCCCTCGCTGCAGCTCGGCTGGGGTTGCACGCTGCAGTTCCCGGCGGAGCTGTGCAACCACTGGATGGTCGGCGACAAGGACAGCGGCGAGGTCGACCCGAACGCGCCACCGGGATGGTGGGACTTCATGTTCCGCGTGCCGATGACCGGGCAGTTCGGGATCTCGAGCCGTGTGGTCGAGTGGAGCGACGCGATCCGCGCCCGCGCGGTGGCGAACGTCGCGCTGTACAAGAGCATCCGCGGGACGATCACCGGCGCCGACGTCTATCACCTCACGCCATCGCCGGACCACAACAATCCGACCGGATGGATGGCGCTGCAATACGTCGCGCCCGCTGGCGGGCGAAGCGTGCTGCTCGCCTACAGGCTGGCCGGGGGCGAGGCGAGCAGGGCGTTCCCGCTGCGCGGGCTCGATGCGGCCACGCGTTATGACATTTCGCTCGACGGTGTTCCCGTGGGCGAGGCGACCGGAGGAGAGCTGGCGAGCACCGGGCTGCGCGTCGATCTCGACGCCGAGTGGCGGGCGGCGGTGATCGAGGTCGTTCCCCGGCGGTAGGCGGGGAGTCCGGGGGGTACGGAATGCGTCGGCGCGGCTCGCGGATACAGTCCCTGGAGAGCGCCGCGGCGAACGACGATCAGGCGGAGACGATCATGAAGGATCCGGGACCGAGTGGAGGATCATCCTGAGCCATCGGTGCCCCGGATCCGTTCGCCTGGGCAGGACGTCGCGGCTGGTCGGCATCAAACAAATGTTGAACTACGATTTCGCGGATGACGCAGATGACGCGGATACGGCCCCGGTCGGCCTCGCGGAGCGCGGTACCCCACAGGGAGCGATCGGCGTCGCTGCGTCTCCGTGGCGGCGTTCCGCAGTCCAAGCGCCTCCGCAGTGCGGAAAGCCGGCGGCCGGAAGTTACGGCTGCTGGCTTTTTTTGGCGGCGGGCGGCCGTTCCGCGCCTAACGCTTCATCGTGCGTTCCGGCGCGGCGCTGCAGCAGAGCTTCCCGATCTCGCGCCAGGTGACGAGGACGACGCCGTTGTCGGCGAGCGCCTTCCGGAACTCCTCGCTCGTCACCACGTCGTAGTCCCGCTGCCGCCACGCCGCGCCGTAGTCGGGATGGTTGACCGTGACCGCCTGCAGCTCGGCGTCGTCGCGGCCGAGGTGGACGATCATCTCGGTCAGGCCGGGTTTCAGGTGCGCGACGGCGTCGAGGTAGAATTGCTTCCACTGGTCGCGCGGGACCTCGGGACCGGCCATGATGACGGTGTCGAGCGGGATCTCGTTCGGGCGGAACGCGGCGTGCGGCGGGGAGCGCGGGTCGCCGCGGAGGGCGAGGAACGGGAGGTTGTACGACCGCGCGACGCGGAGGTAGACCGCCATCAGCCCGGGGGTGGCGAAGAGCGCGCCCATGTGGCTGTCGAGGTGCGTCGGCCTGATGCCTGACGCCAGCGCACGCTCGACCTGGGCTCGAAGCTCGCGCTCGACTTCGGCCGGCCTGGCGCGCTTCGCCACCGGCTCGACCTCGTTGGGAAAAACGCCGGCGGAATCGAGCAGGCTCGGTACCCTTCCCTTCGATGCGACGCTCCCCCACTTGTAGCTGTCCCACTCGGCGGTGATGGTGAGGTGGAGGCCGAGGTCGGCGTCGGGATGCGCCTTCATCCAGGCCGCGACCTCGGTGACCCACGGTGTCGGCATCATGACGCTGGCCGAGGAGATCGCGCCCTTCTCGAGGGCATCGAAGCTCGCCGCGTCGACGGAGTGCGCAACGCCGAGGTCGTCGGCGTGGAGGATGAGGAGCTTGGTGCCGGCGGGGTGTCCGAGCCGTTCGGCGAGGGTCTTCGTCGGCTGGGCGGAAAGGGTCGACGCCGCGAGGAGCACGAGCAGCGACGTGTGGCAGAGCGATCGCACCATGGGAATCTCCGCGAGCGTGGAGGGGTTGAGCAACGCTATCGCGGAACGAGCCGTCGCGCCATGATTCGACGTGCTCCCGGCAGGGCGCCGGCCGGTTGCCGACCGCTCCCGGACGCGTAGCTTCTCCAGTGAAGGACAGGCAGCACTCACGACGCGAACGAGCGAGCCTCAGGAGGCCTCGATGCGGCACAAGGGCGAACGGGACATTCCCGACTTTTCGGCGAAGAAGAAGGAAGCGCCGCACGCGGTAGCGGCGGACAGGAAGTTGTCGAAGGCGCAGCATCCGGCGCGGACGCCGGCGCCGAAGACGCAGGCGACGTCGGCCAAGTTCGGTAGACGCGGGCAGTGAGCGCGCCGGCGGGCGCGCCCGGGG
>DASZNJ010000431.1:0-2567 GCA_035551575.1 Gemmatimonadaceae bacterium | reverse complement strand
CCCGCCGCGCCGAGTCGGCCCGTGCCTTCGCGGCGGCCTCCCTTTCGGCGGCGAACACCGAGTCGCTGAGCAGCGCGGCGATCGGGAGCGTCGTCGAATCGGCGCGCAGGAGCACGAACTGCGCGGCGGTCGGCGCGCGGGTCGGCTCGTACGGCTTGTCGAAGTCGACGCGCAGTGTGAGCGAGTCCTCGATGGCGAGGCGGTCGATTCGCGGTCCGAGGCTGTCGTGGACGAAGGCGAGCAGCTCGACCCGCGCGCTGTCGGCGATCGCGGCGACGAGGGTATCGAAAGGCTCGCGCGGGTCGAGCGTCCGGTTGTTGTTGGCGTCGAGCACCGCGCGGACGAGATACGTTCCGGCCGGGAAGGCGCGGATCTCGAATCCGCCGAGGGAGTCGGTGGTCGCGATCCAGGCGAACGTCGTGTCGCCCGGGTGAAAGGCCTGGACCAGGGCGCGCGCCGCCGGCTTCCCCGCCACCCAGTCGAAGACGGTGCCGCGGAGGGCGGTGCGGGGGATGTCGCCCCCGGTCGAGAAGAAGGTCGTCGACGCCGACTTGAGGACGTTCCCGCGCAGGTCGGACATCCCCGGCAGCACGGTGACGGTGTAGGTCGTGTTCGCGCGGAACCCCCGGCGCGGCCTGATCGCGATCGCCTGTCGGTGCCACGACACGCGCGGCACCCCGTCGCTCGGCGAGAGGACGACGAGGGCGTCGAGGCCGTTGACGCCGCTCGGACGCTCGCTCACCACCTCGTTGAAGCGGAAGACCACTTCCTTCGGCTTCACGTGGAGCGCGCCGGTATCCGGCGTGACCTTCACCAGCTTCGGCGGGGCGTGGTCCTCCGGCCCTCCCGGCGGGCCGCGGCCGATCTCGGCGCAGCCGCCTAACGCGACGAGCGCGCCTGACGCGATCGCGACGGCGGCCGCGGCGGCTGCGCGATGGGTCCCGGCGGCGGCGAGGCGGGCCCTCATGCGCCGGCCAGCGACTGGACGAGCGCAGCGAGGTGCTCGCGCTTCGCCGTCCACTGGACGAGCTTCGCGCGCTCGCTCTCGACGACCTCCGGCTTCGCCTTGCTCGTGAAGCCCGGGCTGGCGAGGCGCTTCTCGAGCGACCCGAGCTGCTTCTCGAGCTCGGCCAGCTCCTTCGCGTACTTCATCCGCTCGCGCTGGACGTCGATCGCACCGTCGAGGAGCATCGCCACCGTCGCCCCGCCGGCGATCGCCGCCTTCGCGTTAGGCGTTCCGGCCGGCACCGGCTTCCACGACAGGGTGGCGCGGGCGAGTCGTTCGATCGTCGGCGCTTCCTCGCGGAGGATCGTGTCGAGTTCGCGCACGGCGGCGACGTCGCTGGTCGCGTCGCCGCGGTGGGCGACGTGGACGGCCACCGGTTTTCCCGGCGCGATCGCGAAGTCGGAGCGCAGCTGCCGGATCCGGATGATCACCTCCTGCACCAGCTCGAAGCCCGAGGGTTCGGGCGCGATGCCGCGGCGGACGGGCCACGGGGCGCGCGCGATGAACGCGCCGTCGGCGTGGCCGGGGAGTCGCTGCCAGAGCGCTTCCGTGATGAAGGGAACGATCGGGTGCAGCAGCCGCAGTGCCTGGTCGAAGGCGTGGACGAGCACCGCGCGGGCGACGCCGCGATCGGGGCCACTCCCCTGGAGGCGGGACTTGCTCGCCTCGACGTACCAGTCGGCGAGCTCGTTCCAGACGAAGCGGCGCGCGCTCTCGGCGTACTCGTTGAGGCGCATCCCGGCGCGCCGCTCCGCGGCGGGCCACTGCGCCCCGGCCGGACGCGCCGGGCCAAGGGCGGCGTCGCATTCGTCGATCGCGACGTCGAGCCGCGCCAGGATCCAGCGGTCGGCGCGCGTCAGCCGCGATGCGTCGATGGCGTCGACCGGCTCCACGCGCTCCTCGCCGGCGGCGGTGAGGAGGAAGCGCGCGATGTTCCAGAGCTTCGTCGCGAAGTTCCGCCCCGGGGCGAAGGTCTTCTCGAGGTCGGCCGGGTCGAAGATCGCGTCCGCGCCCATCCCGAGCCCGGAGACGATCGTCCAGCGCAGCGCGTCGGCGCCGTATTGCGCGACGACGTCGAGCGGGTCGATGCCGTTGCCTAACGACTTCGACATCTTCCGGTGCTGGGTGTCGCGGGCCGTGCCGTGCAGGTAGACCGTGTGGAACGGCGCGTCGCCCATGAACCGGTACCCCGCCATGATCATGCGCGCGACCCAGAAGAAGAGGATCTCCGGCGCCGTCACCAGGACGTCGCCGGGATAGAACGTCGTCAGGTCGCGCGACTCGCGGTCCGGCCAGCCTAACGTCGAGATCGGCCAGAGCCACGACGAGAACCAGGTGTCGAGCACGTCATCGTCCTGGCGAATGCCGCCCCTGCAGTTCGGGCAGCTCGCCGGGTCTTCGCGCAGCGCGTCTTCCCACCCGCAGCCGTCGCAGTAGAACACCGGCACGCGATGGCCCCACCAGAGCTGGCGCGAGATGTTCCAGTCGCGGATGCCCTCGAGCCAGTTGATGTAGACCTTCTCCCATTTTTCCGGGAGCAGGCGGATGGTGCCGTCCTTCA
>DASZNJ010000430.1:0-3353 GCA_035551575.1 Gemmatimonadaceae bacterium | reverse complement strand
CATCGTGGAGGAAGATACCCCGATGCGCACCCGCCGTTTCGCTGTCCACCTCCTCGACAGTCCGCGCGCTATCGCACGGATTCGCGGTGGGTGGACATCATCCGCCGCTGAGCAGCGCGCGCACGCACGCGCTCAGCTCGGCGCGGTTGACGGGCTTGGTCAGGTACTGGACCGCCCCCGCGGCCAGTCCGTGCGCCATCGAGTTGCGGTCGCCGAGCGCGGTGAGGATGACGACCGGGATGTGCGCCGTGGCCGGATCGGCCTTGATCCGCGCGGCAACCTGGTAGCCGTCCATCCCCGGCATCATGACGTCGAGCAGCACGAGATCGGGCGCGCTGATCGCGATCATCGCCAGCGCGTCCTCGCCACAGGTCGCGGTCGCGAGCTGGTAGCCGTCCTCGCCGAGCATCACCTCGATCAGCTGGCGGTTCTTGCGCTCGTCGTCGACGATGAGGACGCGCTGCAGCCCCGCGCGCACGCCCGGCGGGATCTCAGTCATTTGACGGGCAGGTAGGCCGCGATCGCGGCGAGAAATTCCTTGTAACGCATCGGCTTCCCGATGTACGCATCGCAGCCGGCGGCGCGGATTCGCGCCTCGTCCCCCTTCATCGCGAGGGCGGTGAGCGCGATGACGGGGATCGCCCGCGTCGCGTCGTCTTCCTTGAGCAGCATCGTCGCCTCGAGGCCATCCATCCCGGGGAGCTGGATGTCCATCAGGATCAGGTCCGGCTGCTCGTCGCGCGCCAGCGTCAGCCCGGCCTCGGCGTCGCTCGCGGTGAGGACGCGGTGGCCGACCGATTCCAGCAGGAACACCGCCAGCGTCATGTTGGCGGGGTTGTCCTCGACGACGAGCACGGTCGTCCCGTCAGGCATGCTGGAGGCGTCCGGACATCGCGCGGCGGACTTCGACGGCGAGCCGGCCGTCGTCGAAGACGTTGTTCTCCATCACGGTTGCGACGAAGCCGTTCAGCCGTGCGCGCTCCGCCTCGGTCAGCAGCGCGGCCGTTATGACGAGGATCGGGATGCCGGCGGTGCCGGGGTGCGCGCTGAGCGCCGCCACCACGTCGAAGCCGCTCACCTCGGGCATCATCAGCTCGAGGATCATCAGGTCCGGCAGCTCGCGCCGGGCCATCTCGATCCCTTCCTGTCCACCCGATGCGCGGAGCACGGTGCTCGCCATCTCGCCGAGTCGCGAGGCGATCACGTCGCCGGCAGCGACGTCGTCGTCGACGATGAGCACGCGGAGCACGTTCTCCGGGGCGCGGGGAAAGAGCCGGGTCTCGACGAGCGAGGCGTAGAGCTCATCCTTCGACACCGGCTTCTGCAGCACGGCTGCCGCGCCGAGGGCGAATCCCTTGCCGCGGTCGGCGACGATCGAGATGATCACGACCGGGATGTTTCCCAGCGCCGGCATCTTCTTGATCCGCGCCAGCAGGTCCCACCCGTCCATGTTCGGGAGCATGATGTCGAGGGTGATCAGCGCCAGCGGCTGCGTGACCGCGACCGCGAGCGCCTCCTCCGCCGACCGCGCGCGGAGCACGAGGAAGCCGTCTGCCTCGAGCTGCATCCGGATGAGCTCCGCCGCCTTGTCGTCGTCCTCGACGACCAGCGCGGTTCGCGCACCCGGATCGGGCGCCGCGGCCGGGATCGCCGGCACGCCGTCAGGCGCGGAGCGGCGCGGCCTGGCGGCGCGGACCGGAAGCCAGACCGTGAAGCAGGAACCCTCGCCGACCGCGCTCTCGACCGCGACGGTGCCGCCGTGCAGCTCGGCCAGCAGCTTCACCATCACGAGACCGAGCCCGGTGCCCTCGAACTTCCGCGCGAGCCCGCTGTCCACCTGGCTGAAGGGCTTGAACAGCCGATCGAGCCCCTCCGGCGCGATGCCGATGCCGCTGTCCTGCACGCTGATCTCGAGGAACTCGCCGAACTCCTCGCTCGCCAGCGGGAAGGTGCGGCCGGCGGCAGCGTGCGTGACTTCGCCGACCCCTTCTCGCGGGACGCGCCTTGCGTTCAGCGTCACGGAGCCGCCGTCGCCGGTGAACTTCACCGCGTTCGACAGCAGGTTGTAGACGACCTGCTTGAGCTTGCGCGCATCGACGTCCATGAAGCCAAGGTCGTCGCCGGCCTTCATCGTCAGGCGGACGTGGCGCAGCGCGGCCTTCTCCCTGATGATCGACAGGCTGTTGCCGAACAGTGCCCGCACGTCCACCGGCTCGAGGTCGAGCAGCATCTTTCCCGCCTCGACCTTCGACAGGTCGAGGATGTCGTTGATCAGCGACAGGAGGTGCGTCCCGCTGCTGAAGATGTCGCCGATGAAACCGCGCTGCTGCTCCGTCAGCTCACCGAGCATCCCGTCCTTGAGGACCTCGGAGAAGCCGATGATCGCGTTGAGCGGGGTTCGCAGCTCGTGCGACATGTTGGCGAGGAACTCCGACTTCATCCGGCTCGCGTCCTCGAGCTCGACGTTCTTCTGCTGCAGCGTGTGTTCGAACTGCTTCAGCTCCGTCATGTCGCGGGCGGCGGCGAACACCCCCTGGAGCTTCCGGTCGCGGTCGTGGAAGGTGGTCGCGTTGTACGACACGACCGTCTGGCCACCGTCCCTCGCGCGCGCGGTCAGCTCGTAGTTGGTGACCTTTCCCTCGTTCAGCACCCGGTTGATCGCCGCCTCGGCGCGAACCGGGTCGGTGAAGTAGTTCTTGAACGGGGCGCCGATCAACTCGTCGCGCGTACAGCCGGTGAGCGCCTCGGTCTGCTTGTTGACGTCGGTGATGATGCCGCGCGGGTCGGTCGTCATCAGCGCGTCGATGTTCGACTCGATCAGCGAGCGGGTGTAGAAGTGCTGGTCGCGCAGGCGCTGGTCGAGCTTCATGCGCTCGTCCTCGACCTGCTTGCGCGCGGTGTTGTCGGTGCCGATGAGCAGGTAGCCGATTATGCAGTCCGATGCATCGCGCAGCGCGGTGACCGAGACGACGGCGGGGAACCGGCTCTTGTCCTTCCGGAAGTACGTCAGCTCGTAGATGTCCTCGATGCCGCGCGACGCCTTGAAGACGAGCGCCTCGAAACCGGGGGTGATCGGCGTCCCGAACTCGAGGCTCAGCGTCTTCGCGCGGAGGATCACTTCTTCCGGGTCGGAGATGTCGGCCGGCGTGATCTTGTTCATCACTTCGGCTGCCGTGTAGCCGAGCATGCGCTCGGCGCCGACGTTGAAGATCTGGATCACGCCCTTGGCGTCGGTGGCGATGGAGGAGAAGTTGGCGCTGTTGAAGATCGCTTCCTGCAGCGCGCGATCTTCAACAGCGAGAACTTCTCGAGCATCGCGACCGACGCCCACGGCGTCATCCAGATCTTCAACG
>DASZNJ010000429.1:0-2093 GCA_035551575.1 Gemmatimonadaceae bacterium | reverse complement strand
ACACGTCGGCGGGGCGGATCCCGACCGACATGGCCTATCGCGTCTACGTCGACTCGCTGATGCGGCTCCCGACCCCGCCGATCGAGGAGCCGGAGCGCGCCCGGCTCCACGAGCAGATCGCGATGGGAGGGTCGGCGATCGAGGCGATCATCGCCCGCGCCGCGCAATCGCTCGGCGTGGTGACGCAGGAGCTCGGCGTCGCCCTCGGACCTCGCCTCGACGAGGCGATCCTGCAGGGGCTCGAGCTGATCCGGCTGTCGAGCGAGCGGATCCTGATGGTGCTGACGCTGAAGGCGGGGATGGTCCGGACGGTGTTCGTCGAGGTGCCGGGGGAGATCGCCGACGCCGCGCTCGCCCACGTCTCGCTCGTCCTCAACGAGCGGCTGGCCGGGCTGTCGCTGCACGAGATCCGGGCATCGTTAGGCAGCCGGCTCCGCGACGCCTCGGGGTCGAACGGGGGGGGGGCGCGCGAGCTGCTCAACATCTTCGTCCAGGAAGGGGAGCAGCTGTTCGACACCCCGGTCCCGGCGCGCGAGACGACGGTCGTCCTCGGGCAGGCGAGCGTGCTCGCCGAGCAGCCGGAGTTCGCCAACGCGCCGGAGATGCGGCGGCTGATCGAGCTGACCGAGACCCCCGAACGGTTAGGCGATGTCCTGCGGCGCCGCCACGCGACGCAGGGGATCTCGGTGACGATCGGCGACGAGCATGCCGACCCGCGGCTCGCCCGCTTCACCGTGGTCACCGCGGAATACCGCGCCGGCTCGCTGGCCGGGGTGATCGGGGTGATCGGCCCGACGCGGATGCCCTACGACAAGGTCGTCTCGCTCGTCCGGCACACGTCACAGCTGCTCACCGAACTGCTCGACTGAACCCGCGACGCGCTTCACGCTGGCACTGACTATTCCTCCGCAGGATCATGGCTGATTTCTACGAAGTGCTCGGCGTCGCGCGCGGCGCGAGCGATGACGAGATCAAGAAGGGCTATCGCCGGATGGCGATGCAGTACCACCCGGATCGCAACAACGGGTCGAAGGAGGCGGAGGAGCGCTTCAAGACGATCACCGAGGCGTACGAGGTGCTGCGCGACCCGAACAAGCGCGCGGCCTACGACCGTTATGGCGAGGCCGGGCTGCGCGGGGGCGGGGGTGGGGGCTACCACCACGTCGACCTCTCCGAAGCGCTGAGCATGTTCATGCGCGACTTCGGCGGCTTCGGCGGGTTCGAGCAGGGGGGGCGCGGCGCATCGGCGTCGCGCGTCGGCGCCGACGTGAAGGTGCCGGTGAGCCTGACGCTCCTCGAGTCGGCGACCGGCGTCGAGCGGGCGATCAGCATGAAGCTGCTCGACCCGTGCGACCGCTGCGCCGCTTCCGGGGCCGAGCCGGGGACGACGCCCCAGCGGTGCCCGACCTGCGCCGGGAGCGGCGAGGTTCGCCGCGCCCAGCGGTCGTTCTTCGGGCAGTTTGTCAGCGTCTCGCCGTGTCCGACGTGCAGCGGCGCGGGGACGACCATCGCGTCGCCCTGCAGGAAGTGCAAGGGGGAGGGACGGGTCCGCGGCGACAAGACGATCAACGTCAAGATCCCGCCCGGTGTCGCGACGGGGCAGTACATGACGCTGCGCGGCGTCGGCAACGCCGGGCCGCGGGGCGGCGAGCGCGGCGACATCATCGTCGTCTTCGACGTCGAGGAGGACCAGCGGTTCGAGCGCGACGGCGAGGACCTCTACACCGAAGCCCTCGTCTCCTACCCGCAGCTCGTGCTCGGCGCCGACATCGAGGTGCCTAACGTGACGGGGCCGATCACGCTGCGCGTGCCGGCGGGGACGCAGAGCGGCCAGGTGTTCCACCTGCGCGGGCGCGGGTTGCCGCGCGTCAACTCGGGCGGCGTCGGCGACCTGCACGTCCGCGTCCAGCTCTGGACGCCCGACTCGGTGAGCCCGGAAGAGGAGGCGCTGCTGAAGCAGCTCGCCACCTTCGAGCGCCTGCCGACCGCGGAGCAGCGCGACAAGGGATTCTGGGCGAAGATGAAGGAAGCGCTGCGCGCGTGAGCAACCCGATGGACGGACCATCGCGCGCGGCGGCGGCGGCGGCAGCAGC
>DASZNJ010000428.1:0-3963 GCA_035551575.1 Gemmatimonadaceae bacterium | reverse complement strand
GCTTCGCCGCGCCTGACCCGCCACTCCCGCTCTTCACCCTCACCCTCGACAGCTCGACGAAGTCCCCGGCACACCCGACCCCGAGCAACCGGTCCCTCCACCGAACCGCCGTCGCGCGATCGACGCGCGACGCGTGTATCCCCTCGTTGCGAAGCGGGCGGAAATCGTCGAGGATCGCCGGCAGGCTCCCCGTGAACCACGCGCCGTTCTCGAGCCGACCGCGCAGCGCGTCGTTCAGCGCCCGTTCGCCACCGATCGCCCCCGCGAGCTCGCCGAGCGTGAGCGGGCGGAATTCGAACAGATCAACCGTCTGCCCGCCGACGTTCGCCAGCCGCTGCTGGGCCGACAGCCCGCCGCACGCGGCTCGCAACGCCGCGTTCACCTGCACCTCGAGCGCCTTCGCGAAGCTGCCGATCACCGGCCCGAAGTCGAACGCACTGTCGGCACGATGTGCGCGGAAGACTCCCTCTCCGGTCGCGATGAAGGTGCGCGCCGTCATGTCGAGCGCGAGCCATGCGCGCTCGCCGAACAGGTTGTCGCGCAGCTCGCGCTCCACCGCCGCGATCCCCGTCCCGACCTCGGCGTCGAACTCGGCCCAGAGTCGGTCGCCGGTCATCGCGTCGCGTTCGTCCTCGTCGAAGAAGCGCCGCCCGTCGGGGCGCGTGACGAACAGCGGCAGGTCCACCATCCCGCCGTAGAGCGAGACGGGCCTGGCGTTGTAGTGGACGTTGTGCAGCGCTCGCAGCTCGCGGATCACCCCATTCAGGTCGTCGGCGACGAGCCGGCGGATGTCGAGGACGCGGAACCAGTAGTCCGCGCCGAGCTTCTCGCGGCGGTAGTAGCCAGGCACGTGCGCGGACTCGGCGTCCGGCAGGTCGCCGAAGTGGATCGCGTCGACGTCGGCGACGTAGAGCGAGCGATAGTCGGTCAGGTAGAGCTGCGTCTCCACTCGCGCGCCCGCGTCGAGCTCCTCGGCGACCGACCTCGCATCGTCGAGATGCACCTGCGGCGTCTGGCGGTTAGGCGAGCGCACTTTCCCCCACCAGATGTACAGGTCGTCGGCGTCGCGCTGACCCGCGTCGTGCTCGCGCGCGAGGGAAAGCAGCAGCTCGAGATGCTGCTCCATCGCGTCGTCGGCGATCGACGGGTTCCAGACGGAGACGAAGTGTCGCTCGGGGCGCGCGACCGAAGTGGCGTTCATGTGGTATGGGGAGAACGATTCAGGTGACACCGGACCAGGCCCACTGCGCGAGCGTTGCCGATGCCCGCTTGCCCACTCGGCGCCGAGGAGCCTATCGTATGCACATGGCGATCAACAGGCTCTGGACTGTCGACGACGTGCGCGCCTTGCCGGACGACGGCATGCGCTATGAGGTCGTCGACGGCCAGCTGCTCGTGACTCCCGCGCCATCCTGGACGCACGGCGAGGCCGTGCAGGAGCTGCAGTACCGCCTGCACGCGTGGCTTCGCAAGGTCGGCATCGGTCACGTCAAGGTCGCGCCCGCGGACGTGGTGCTCGGCCCGCACACCCTCGTGCAGCCTGACCTGTTCGTCGTCCCGCTCGTGAATGGACGACGCCCCGACGATTGGCAGGAGGCAGGCCGGATGCTGCTCGCGGTCGAGGTGCTCTCGCCCGGAACGGCCCGCCGCGATCGCATCCTCAAGCGTGAGCTCTATCAGCGTGCGCACGTGCCGGAGTACTGGATCGTCGACGTCGATACGCGCGCCGTCGAGCGCTGGCGGCCAGACGAGCTCCGCGCCGAGCTGCTCGCCGAGCGCATCGAGTGGCATCCTGAGGGCGCCGAGGAGTCCCTGGTCATCGACCTCGTTGATTACTTCGCGAGCGTGCTCGGAGAGGAGAGGCGGTAGCCGTTGACGCCTCGGCGCCGAGGAGCCTATCGTATGCACATGGTCGCGCGAGCGAAACAGTGGACAGCGGAGTTGGTGCGAGCACTTCCCGACGATGGGCGCCGGTACGAGCTCATCGACGCGATTCTTCATGTCAACGGTGTCGCCGTTCCGGACGGCGACCTTGCAGCACTCGATCCGGCGATGACGCCGTCGCCGCGCCGGAGGCACCAGCGCTGCACATTCGCGCTCGCGCGTATCCTCGCCGACTACGTCGACCGGGAACGACGCGGCGAGGTATCGCTTTCCCCGGCGGATCTCGAGCTGACACCCGGCAGTGTCGTCCAGCCCGACATCTTCGTCACCCCACTGGTCGACGGTGGCCTGGGCGAAGAGTGGGAAGACGCGTCGTCTCTGCTGCTTGCCATCGAGGTTCTCTCCCCGAGCACCGCGCGCACCGACCGAATCCGCAAGCGCGCGTATTACCAACGCGCCGGGGTCCCCGAATACTGGATCGTCGACGCTGACTCTCGCGTCATCGAGCGTTGGCGTCCTGCCGACGAGCGCCCCGAGATCCTCACCAACCGGATCGCATGGCACCCGGACGGCGCGACGCAGCGACTCGTCATCGACCTCGAGAAGTTCTTCACGCGCTGATCTCCGCCAACCGCCTGACGATCTCCTCCCGCAGCTCCGCCGGCGCCAGCGCCTCCGCGTCCGGCCCGTACTGCAGGACGTGCCGCACCGCCCACCCGATGTCGCCTAACGGGTACTCGCGCACCAGCGACCCGTCAGCCTCGAGCGCGCCGCCCTCCCGCTCGCAGATCCAGCGGGCGATCCGCGGCGAGTAGCGCACCGTCATCGTCCGCTCCGGCGTCCCGATGAACGGCTTGTCGCCGGCGATGCTCGCGAGGTCGAGCGACGGATCGGGCGTGAACCCCGCGCCGAGCTGGGTCGCCTCCTCGACGCGGTCGACCCGGAAGAAGCGCAGCCCCTCGCTGTCGTCGCAGTAGGCGATCACGAACCAGGTGCCGCCCGCGAACACGAGCGAGTACGGGCAGATCACCCGCTCGCTGCTCTCCTTCCTGCTCCCCCCGCGATAGCGGAGCCGCACCTTCTTCTTCGCCCGCAGCGCGCCGCGCAGCGTCGCGAGGAACTCCGGATTCCCCGCCGCCGCCAGCTCGGCCACCCGCATCCGCTCGTGCTGCTCGTTCGACGGAAGCTGCGTGATCGCCTTGCGCAGCCGCTCCCGCGCCCGCTCGATCGCCGGCAGCTCCTCGGCGCTCCGCTCGCCGTGCAGGAGCCCGAGCCCGAGCTCGAGCGCGCAGAGCTCGGGCATCGTCAGGCGCATCGGGCGGAGGAAGTGGCTCGTCCGGACGCTGACGTTGTTCGGGTCGACGGTGATCGACACCCCGTCGACCCACCCGCCCGGGGTGTCATAACGCTCGGACACCGACGTCAGGTCGGCGACGAGGCTGCGGCGGTCGACCCCGGCGAGCGCGGCCACCTCCGCGATCGGGTGCTCCTCCCCGTCGGCGAGGTGCGGGATCAGCGTGAGTATCCGCTTCAGCTGCTCGGCGGCGGGCGCGCTCACGACGCTGCCTCCCGCGCATAGACCGCCCTCGTCGCCGCGACCTGTCGCCTGTACTCGTCGACCAGCGCCGCCGGCGCGACCGGGACCAGCTCCCCAGCGAATGAGAGCAGCCAGCGGGCGAAGACGTCGACGCGGCGCACCGCGAACGTTCGCTGCGCAGCGTCGCCGGTGCTGGCAAGACCCAACGCTGCCGCGGCGCGAGCCGCTCCGCTCGTCCCGCGCACTTCGACCACTGCTTCGATGGCTTGATCATCTCCCAACTCCCACGCATTCCGCGAACGAGCATGCGCCCGGAGCGAGAAACTCGAGGGTATCTCGTAGTCGGGCGTCCCCTTCTTCGCCTCGTTCACCTTCAACCCGCTGATCCGGCTGACGCGGAAGTTCCGGAACGCTTGCCTTTCGACGTCGCGCCCTACCAGGTACCAGTGGCTGTTGAGGAAGAAGAGCCCGTACGGCTCGACCGTGCGCGACGAGACTTCGCCGCGCCCCATCGAGGTATAGTCGAAGGTCACCCGCTTCTG
>DASZNJ010000427.1:0-7310 GCA_035551575.1 Gemmatimonadaceae bacterium | reverse complement strand
TGGAGGACGGGGAGCGCGCGGTTCGAGCGCTCCTCGCCGGCATCCACGATCGGCTGCGCCTCCGCGGCGAGCATGCCGAGCCGCTCGCGAACGACGCTCTCCTCGGAGAGCAGGTCGCCGAGATGCACGCTCTCGAGCACGTCGTCGATGCGCTGCTGGAGCATCATCCAGACGGGACGGATACTGCACCCCTCCGCGGCGGAACAGCGCGCCGTCTCGACGGGATGACTCACGCAGTGCAGATCGAACGTCGTCAGCTCGGACGCGGCGATCACCGCGCGGACGGAGATCTGCTCGGGCGGGAGGGCGAGTGAATAGCCGCCGTGCGCACCGCGCGTGCTGCGGACGATGCCGGCGCGACGCAGCCGGAGGAGGATCTGCTCGACGTAGTCACCGGGCAGCCGCTCGTGCGCGGCGACCTGCCGGCCGGTGATCGGGCCGGCGCTCGCGCGGCGCGCAAGGTGAAGCGCGCAGATCAGTCCGTACTCGGCCCAGGTGGTGATACGCACGTCTTGAGGATAGGGGGGGTGGCGGGGAGGGACAAGGGGCGTTCTGGGGCCGACCCTCCCCGCCGGGTGCCGGCCGCGCTGACGGTTCAGCCGGCGGCGACGGCGCCGTGCTTGCCGCCGGGAACGCCGATCTCGGTCATCTTCCGAAGATCCAGGATCTCATCGATCTCCTCGGACGGGAGCAGCTTCTCGCGCTTCACGAGATCCCGGATCAGGACGCCCTCCTTCACCGACTGCTTGCTGATCTCGGCTGCCTTCGCGTAGCCGATGTGCGGCATGAGCGCGGTCGCAAGTGCGGCCGAGCGCTCGACCCAGTAGGCACACATGTCCTCGTGCGCCTCGATGCCCTTCACGCAGCGCTCACTGAGGGTGGTCGCGGCGTTGGTGAGGATCATCATGGAGAGGAGCACGTTATGCGCGATGACCGGCATCATCACGTTGAGCTCGAGCTGTCCGTGCTCCGCTGCTATCGCGACGGTGGTATCGCAACCGATGACCTGGAAGCAGACCTGGTTCACCATCTCCGGGATCGACGGATTGATCTTCCCGGGCATGATCGAGGAGCCGGGCTGCACGGCCGGAAGCTTGATCTCGTCGATGCCGGTACGCGGCCCCATCACCATGAGGCGAAGGTCGCTGGCGATCTTGCTCAGGTCGATCGCCAGGCCGCGCAGTGTCGCACTGAACGCGGCCGCGTCGCCCATGCTCTGCATGAGCTGGATGCGGTCCTGCCCGACGCGCAAATCGAGGCCGGTGATCTCGCGAAGGTACTTCACTTCGAGCGCCGGGTATTCCTTCTCCACCGTCACTCCCGTGCCGACCGCACTGCCGCCGATGCCGAGGTCGCGGAGGTAATCGGCTGCCTCACGCACGCGGCGCAGTGCGCGATCGAGCGAGCCGGCGTACGCGGTGAACTCCTGGCCAAGCCGGATCGGCATCGCGTCCTGCAGGTGCGTGCGCCCGGCCTTCACGATGTGGTCGAACTCCTTCCCCTTCGCGGCGAGTGCGTCGCGCAGTCCGCTGAACGCCGTGTCGAGCGCGCCCAGTCGGGAGAGCGCGGCGAGGCGGATGTTCGTCGGGATGGTGTCGTTGGTGCTCTGCGCCATGTTCACATGGTCGTTGGGATGCACCGGCTTGTACTCGCCGCGCTTCCCGCCGAGGAGCTCGTTGGCGCGATTGGCGAGGACCTCGTTCACGTTCATGTTGTGCGAGGTGCCCGCGCCCGCCTGGTACGGGTCGACGACGAACTGATCGCGATGCTGGCCGCCGAGCACCTCGTCGGCCGCCCTGATGATCGCGTCGGCGAGCTTCGCGTCGAGGCGACCCGTTTCCCTGTGGGTCATCGCCGCGGCCTTCTTGATCCAGACCTGGGCGATGACGAACGGCTCGAGCGGCTTCAGGCCGCTGATCGGGAAATTCTGCACGGCGCGAAGCGTCTGCACGCCGTAGAGCGCATTGGCGGGAACCTGAAGCGTCCCGAGCGGATCCTTCTCGGTACGGAAGCCGTCGGCCATGATTCCGGACTCCTGATATCGAAAGCAGCGGTGGGTGCGGCGCCCGCGCCGGCAGCGCGAGCTATCCTGAATATACCGCACACATGGCGACCGCTCACCCCATGCCGCGATTAAAGAAGCGGAGCCCCATCTCCGGGGCTCCGCCGTTCACTCCAGCCACCGATCACTTGACGATGGTCGTGTCGATGCGAGTGACGATCACCGCGAGGCCGTCGGCAACGTTCGCGCCGACGGTGTTGAAGCGGCTGAGCACCGCCTGGTGGGGGGTGGTCGACGCGTCCACACCGGCGTTCTCCCACTCGCTCAGGTAGAGGCGGGGAATGGTGAAGTCACCATCGTCGAGGGCGACGCAACGCATCTCCATGTTGGGCGAGCTGTTGCCCGTGGTCGCGTACTGCAGGGAAATCTGCATGCGGGTGGTGGTCGTCGCGGGGAGGCCGGTCCACTGGACGCGAATGCCCTGCCCGACGATCGAATCGTCGACCGGCTGCGCCACGAAGTGCGGAACGCTCGAGGTCCTGATCGTGAACGCCGGGAATCCCCCTGCGGCGCCGGCCACGGCGACGGTGATCGAGTCGTCTCCCGCCTGCAGGACCGGACCCGTCGCGTTGCTGTACTGGAGGAGCCCGTTGCTCACGCCGCTGGGGGTGAGAGCGACCTCCCGAACGCTCGGGTCGATCGAGCCCTTCAGCGACATCTTCACGCTGCCCGGATCGAGGTTCGCGCCGCTGACCGGGACCCCCGAGCCATCGCCCGTGACGAGGGGCATCGGCTGGGTGCAGCCCTCGTTGAGCGCGTAGCTCGGGACGACACCGGTGACGCGATCCTTGACGAAGATCGCGGAGGCATACGGCGCGAGCCCGGTCGCGTTACCCGCGGGCAGCTCACGGACGTCGATGTACGAGAACGGGCGCGGGTCGCCGATGCTGGTGGTGGAGGTGCAGGCCGCCGCGAGGGCGACCGCGGCGACAGCGCCGCCTGCGACTGACGATCGGTAGTTCATTGAGCTCCTCGAGGAATGATGGCCGTCAGCGCGTAACGGGGATGTGCAGCGCTTCGGCAAAACGATTGAAATAGTTGAACAGCGCGATGACCGCCGTGATCTCCACCACCTGCCCGGGAGCCCAGTACCGCGCGAGCCCTTCGTACACTACGTCGTCGACAATGCTCCCCGTCGGCGTAGCCATTTCCGCATAGCGGATCGCGGCCGCGTCCGCGTCGCTGAGCGACGCCAGATCGCCGCGCTCGAGCGCTGCGATGAGCTGATCGGCCGCACCCATCCGCCTTGCCAAGGCGGTATGAGACGTCAGTCAATAGACACAGCCGTTGATCTGCGAGACGCGAATCGAGATCAGCTCCTTGAGCAGCTGGGGAACGGTGCCCTTCCCCATCACCGCCTTCATGTGCGCATGGAGGGTCTGGACGATCTCCGGCCGGTGCGCGGCTACCCGGAACAGGTTCGGGACGACGCCGCCGCGCTCCTTTCCCAGCGCATCGAGCGTCGCCCGTGCTCCTTCATCCACGCGGTCGGGCGTCAGGCGCTCGATGCGCGATTCGTGGTGCTCCTGCATCATGTTCTCCGTAAGGACGCCGCGGTGCCGGCGGCGACGACCGCGGCGCCGACAACCGCGACCCCGAGCCAGGCGACGCTCGCGCCATGAAGGCGGCCGAACGCGACGCGCCGGGGGTCCGACGAGGGCACCGACTCGATCGGGCCGCCGATGGATGCGCGGGCCCGCTCGATGCGCGGCGCGACCACGAACTGCGCCGCCGCGCACGATATCGCGACGAGCAACCCGCCCACCGTGCCCGCGGTCACGATCCGCCCGCGATGCAGCGCAACCGACGCGGCCGCGACCATCGCGCCGAGGACGATCCCGGCGAGGAACAGCGCGGGCAGGACCGCGCCGACAAGTGTACCCGCGAGCGTCCGGGTCGGGAGGGCGGCGAAGGCCGCGGGGGCAACGACAGCGGCGAACAGCAGCGCGGCGCCAAGCCATGCACTCGCCCCGATGAGCTGCGCGATGGCGATCCCGCGACGGACGGGGAGCTCGGTCATCCGCGAACGACGCGCGCCACGCCGTTGAGGAACGGGTTGGTCGCCAGCTCGCGCGCGATCGTCGTCGATGGGCCGTGGCCGGCGTGGACGATCAGCTCCGGTGGGAGTGCGGCCACGCGGGCGAGCGACTCGCTCATCGCCCGCGGATCCGACAACGGCAGGTCGGTGCGCCCGATCGAGCCGGCGAAGAGCAGGTCGCCGCCGAGGATCACCCCATTCCCCTCGAAGATACAGTGGCCGGGCGCATGCCCGGGCGTGTGAAGGACACGGAACTCCTCATCGCCGAGCCGAAGGAGGTCCCCGTCGTCAAGGTCGCGATCGGGCGCGGGCGGCTCCTCGAAAGGGAGGCCGTACTGCGCCGCCTGCCACCCGGCGTTGTCGTACAGCGGGCGGTCCGCCGGGTGGAGGAAGATGGGCACGTCGTGCACGCGCCTCACGGCGGCGATGCCGCCGACGTGATCGATGTGCGCGTGTGTCAGCCAGATCGCGTCGAGCGTCGCGCCAGTCGCGGTGACCGCGCGCAGGATCCGCTCCCCCTCGGCGCCGGGATCGACGAGAACGGCGTGGTTCGTCGCTTCGTCGACGACGAGGTAGCAGTTCTCCTGGAACGCGCCGACGGTGTACCCGGTGATGCGCATGCCTACCGGCTCGGGATCAGGAGTATCCGCCGCCGCTGACATGCGACGTCTCCACCGCCTCGGCGACGCGGGTGGAGGCGCTGGCGCCGTTGCCGGCCTCGCGCAACCCCTTGATGTACTTGTCGGCGGCTATTGCAGCGGTAGTCGCGTCGCCGGAGGCCGTGGTGACCTGCCTCGTCAGCTGGGAGCGGATGTCCCCCGCGGCGAAGAGGCCGGGGATGGACGTCATCATCGCGTCGTCGGTCTTCACGTAGCCCATCTCGTCGTGCGTGAAGTGCCCGTCGATGATCCCCGTGTTGGGGCGGAACCCGATGAAGACGAAGAGTCCCGTTACGTCCATCAGCTTCTGCTCGCCGGTGATGACGTTCTTCACGCGCAGCCCCGTCATCCCGGTGGCCGGGTCGCCGACCACTTCCTCGGCGACGGTGTTGAAGACGACTTCGATCTTCGGGTTCTCGAAGACGTGCTTCTGCACCACGGCCGAGGCGCGGAACTCGTCGCGGCGGTGAACCAGGTAGACCTTCGTCGCGAAGCGCGTGAGGTAGTCTGCTTCCTCGCAGGCCGCATCGCCACCGCCGACGACGGCAATCACCTGGTTCTTGAAGAAATTCGCGTCACAGATCGCGCAGTACGAGACGCCGCGCCCCGCGTACTCGAACTCGCCGGGGATCCCGAGCTTCGTCGGCGTGCCGCCGGCGGTGACGATCACGACCGGGGAGCGGTAGATGTCACCGATGTCGGTGACGGTCTCGAAGGAACCGTCAGGCAGCTTGGTGACACGCTGGACGTTGATGAACTGCTTGAATTCGGCGCCGAACCGCTGCGCGTGTTCGGCGAACTTCTCCGCCAGCTCGCGGCCGAGGATCTTCGGGAACCCGATGACGTCGTCGAGGTACTCGGTGTTGAGCAGCTCGCCGCCCGGCTCGCCCCGCTCGAGAACGACCGTGCGCAACATCGCGCGGCCGGTGTAGAGGGCCGCGGTCATCCCGGCCGGGCCCGCGCCGATTATCACAACGTCGTGCTGATGCTCAGTCGCCACGCGTACGGTCCTGGGGTTGGGGGGCGGCCACGGCGAGACGCGCCCGCGTTACACGAATGAATCGTAACCGATTGGGGAAGGCGGATGGAAGCGCTGGCCTTCCCGCCGCGGGCATTGCGTCCCCGAATCAGCGTCCAACGGCGAGCCGACCGAGCGCGCCGTGGCAGTGTGACACCGTCGCGACGAGGAACTCGGCGCCGCCCCGAGCGGCGTGTTCCGCCACGAAGCGATCGGCGTCGACGATCGTATCGACGTCGATCATGCCGACTCCGTACGCGCGGTGGCTGCAGTGAAAGACGAGGGGTCCAAGCAGGCGTTCGGCATCGGGGAGCGACCGGACGTAGAGCTGCATCGCGTCGGGCATGCTCCACGCGCGATGTCCGCGCGTCGCGGGGCAGCGCACCGGCTCGACGCAGTTCACCGGGCAGGTCCAGGTCGCGTAGCTGGCGTAGTGTGTGCCATCGGTGCCGGCACGCTGCCACGGGGTGGGGGGAGGGACGGTCAATGGGAGCCGCCTCACCGCGGCGGCGCCGAAGCGTGCCCGCGCGCGCCGCTCGAGCCACGACAGCGCGAGGTGGGGCATGAGGGGCGAGGGAACGATCGCGTCGCGAGGGGCGTCCTGCCTGACGGCACGCGCCGCGGCGTCGCCGAGCGTCGCGTCGAAGTAGTCGTCCCACTCGGCGGTCACGACCTCGCAGCGGTCATCGCTCCCGGCACGCATCGCGACCGCGATGTCGCAGTCGCCGGCGTGGTCGACGACGACCAGCCGCTCCCAGGCGATCGCGCCGGCGCGGCGGGCGCGATGCAACTGGCGGAGGTAGTAGCTGCCGTAACAGCCGCCGCCGACGATGCTGATGGTCGCGTAGGACTGCGCGGGCGCACCCCCGCTCGAGGCGCGGGCGAGCCGGACCGGCTCAGCTGCGGACATGCCGGCCGCCATCGACGATGATCGTCTCGCCGGTGACATAGTCCGCCGCGATGAGGTAGAGCATCGCACCGACGACGTCGTCCGGGGTGCCGAGGCGGCGAAGGGGGGTCGTCTGCGCAAGGTGCTCGCCGCTGGCGTCGTCCCAGTCGTCGGGGAGGAGTACTGCACCGGGAGCGATCGCGTTCACGCGGACCGCGGGGGCGAGGACGCGCGCGAGCGCACGAGTCATCTGGACGATGCCGGCCTTCGAGATCCCATGCGGCACGTAGGCTGGCCAGCTCTCGAAGGCGGCGAGATCCGCCATGTTGATGATCACGCCGCCCCGCTCGACGAGCGCCGGTGCCGCCGCCTGCGAGAGGAGGAAGGGGGCGCGCAGGTTGAGGGCGAACATCGCGTCCCACTGTTCGGCGGTCACCCCACCGAAGGGGGTGCGCACCATGACCGCCGCCGAGTTGACGAGGACATCGAGCCGGCCGAAGCGGGCCAGCACCGCGTCGATGAGCGGAACGACGGCGGGGGCGCTGGCGAGATCGGCAGGGAAGCTTTCGGCCTCGCCGCCGGCGGCGCGGATCGCGGCGACCGTCTCGTCGGCGCCGGCCGCGCTGGCGTTGTAGTGGACGGCA
>DASZNJ010000426.1:0-5112 GCA_035551575.1 Gemmatimonadaceae bacterium | reverse complement strand
TGGCGCGACCGCGGGCGGCTCGGCGGTCTGCCCCTCCCCCGCCGCCGGGAGCCAGAGGGTGAAGGTCGATCCGTGCCCGGGTCGGCTCTCGACGGTGATGTCGCCTCCCATCAGCCGGGCGAGGCGGCGGCTGATCGTCAGCCCGAGCCCGCTCCCGTCGCGGTCGCGGGTGTGGCCGCCCTGGCCCTGCACGAAGGGCGCGAAGATCGTCTCGAACTGGTCGGGGGCGATGCCGACGCCGGTGTCGGTGACGCAGACCGAGAGCCAGCGGCTCGCCTCCTGCACCCGCACGTTAGGCGGGACGGTCGTGCAGTCCTCGACCTGCACCGAGATCGACCCGCCGCTCGGCGTGAACTTCGCCGCGTTGGCGAGAAGGTGGACGAGGATCTGGCGGACGCGGTCCTCGTCTCCGACGAAGGCGAGGGTCCCCGAGATGTTGCCGGGGGGGCGGATCGTCAGCCCGCGCTCCTCGGCGAGCGGGCCGGCGAGGACGAGCGCCGACTCGACGACCGGCCCGAGCGCACGCACCTCGTGGCGGACCGACAGTCGGCCGGCCTCGACGCGGGCGAGGTCGAGCACCTCGTTGACGAGGCCGAGCAGGTGCCGCCCGCTCGCCCCGATGCGCCGCAGCTGCTGCCGCTGCGCGTCGGTGATCGGGCCGGCCAGCCCGAGGTCGAGCAGCTCGGAGTAGCCGAGGATCGCGTTGAGCGGAGTGCGCAGCTCGTGCGACATCATCGCCAGGAACTCCGACTTCGCCTGGCTCGCCGACTCCGCCTCGATGCGCGCCCGCTGCTCCTCGATGAGAAGCCTCGCGCGCTCCTCCGCCTCGCGACGGTCGGTGATGTCGCGCAGCGAGACGAGCGACGCGGGGTCACTCTCCCAGTCGATGCGCACGAGCCTCAGCTCGGCGACGACCGTCTTTCCGTCGCGGCGGACGACTTCGATCTCGGTGTGGTCGCCGGGAGCGAGTGCGTGGCCGAAGTCCTCGCCGACCAGCTCACGCGAGTTGCGCCCGAACAAGTCCTGCGCGGCCGGATTCGCGAAGCGGATGCGTCCATCGTCGCCGACGATGACGATGCCGTCGGGGAGCCGCTCGACGATCTGCCGCAGCACCGAGGTCCACGAGCCGGAGCGGCGCTCACGCCTCCGCCGCTCGGCGCGCGCGGACTCCTGCACCCCCTGCCGCTCGGCCCCGACCCCTTCGCCGGACATGTCCGCTGCGCTCATCGTCCCGCGTCGCTACTCGTCGTGAAAGACGGTGTGACCGGACAGCACGCCGCTCACCTCGCGCATCGGCTGCCCGATGTGCATCCCCGTGCCGTCGATCGTGTACTCGCGGATGTCGGCGTCGTGATGCGAGCCCCGCATCTTCAGGACGACCAGCGCGCGGCGCATGCTGCCGAACGCCTCCACGTAGCGGAGGAGGATGATCGAGTCGGTGAGCGTCGAGATGTGCTTCTCGGTCACCGAGGTCCCACCGAGCAGCGACGGCGACGTCGACGTGAAGAGCCCGGCCGTCTCCTTCTTCTTCAGCGTCGAGGTCAGGGCGATCACGAACTCGCGGAAGCCGCGGAGCGAGGAGACCCGCTCGAGCGCGGACAGGGAATCGACGGCGACGCGATTCGGCTTGAAGTCGTCGATCATCTGCGTCATCTCGACGAGGTGATCCTCCATCGCCATCGAATGCGGGTAGCGGTTGACCACCATCAGCCGCTCCTTCTTCTCCATCGCCTCGAAGTCCATCCCCCACGCGGCGGCGTTGCGAAAGAGCTGGTCCTTGCTCTCTTCGAAGGCGAAGAGGAGGCTGCGCTCCTTCGCCTTGTAGCCGCCGCTCATGAACTGGGTGACGAGCAGCGTCTTCCCCGTGCCGCTCGCCCCCGACGCGAGGATGACGGAGTCGCGGAAGAATCCACCGCCGCACATCCTGTCGAGCTCCTTCACCCCCGACGTGATGCGCACCGTCGACGAGCTCTGGGTCAGCTCGATGCGCGACAGCGGGATGACGACGATCCCCTCGCGCGAGGTGATGGTGAAGGGGAACTCGCCGCGCTGGTGGCTCGTACCGCGCATCTTGAGGATCTCGACAGTCCGCCGGCGGCGTTCCTCGTCGAGGATGTTGCGGAGGATGACGACGTTGTCGGCGACGAACTCCTCGATGCCGTAGCGGGTGACCTCGCCGTATTCCTCGGTGCGCTCGCCGGTGAACAGGACGGTGAGCCCCATCTTCTTCAGCACCGCCGTGATCCGGAAAAGCTCCGCGCGGAGCATCGCGTGCTCCTTGAACTGGACGAACAGCGCGTTCAGCGAATCGAGCGAGACGCGCTTCGCGTTGACCTTCTTCACCGCGTGCTGGATCCGGGCGAGCAGCCCGCCGAGGTCGTACTCGCCGACGACGGCCATCGGTCCGTCGGCATCGGGGGCGGCGTCGATGAACGCCCACTTGCCCTCCTTCTCCCACTGCGCGATGTCCCACCCGAAGCCGAGCATGTTCTTCCGCACGTCGGGGACGCTGTCCTCGAAGGTGACGAAGACCCCGTTCTCCCCGGCCTGGGTGATCCCGGCAGCGAGGTAGTTCACGGCAAAGACTGTCTTCGCGCTCCCGGCGGTCCCGGCAATGAGCGTCGCCCGCTCACGAGGGAGCCCGCCCTCGGAGATCGAGTCGAAGCCTTCGATCCCGGTGGGCGTCTTCGGGACTGTGACCGACGGCGTGTTCTGGTTGGCGCTGCGGGTCATCGGTCGGGTATGGTGAATCCGAGCGCCGTCATCACGCGCTCAGCATCCGAGAGGTCCCCCGTCACGCGGCGGCGCGGGGATGGGGATTCCCGAACGAGCGTCGGAGTCGTGAGGATACGCTCGGCGTCGGCGAGCTCCGGGCTGTCGAGCACGTCGACCGTCGCGCACTCTGCCCGCCCGCCGAGAAGCTCGGCGCAGATGCGCTGGAGGTTCGCCATCGCCTGGCGCGAGCGAGGGGTGTCGCCCGCGACATAGAGCGTGAGGTGCAAAGCGTCCATCGGTAGAGACTGCAATGTGCGTACGGCCTCGCCAGGCAATAGCCGGGGCGGGGCCGTACGTCTTTCGAGGGGCTGGGGGGCAAGTGTCGTTCCAGCGGGGATTCCGGGGTGGGAGGGAAAGTCTCGAAACCACCGGGGGAATGGAAGGCTCGAAACGACGCTGGAAGGGGGAGGTCTCGTTTTTCCGTCGGGCCGTTTCGAGACGTTTCCTTTCCCACGGCCGCTTCGAGCCCTCCGTCGCCTCAGACCCGCGTGACGATCTTCCCGCCGCGCGCCCCTTCTCCCGCCACGACCGGTCCGGCGTCGATCCGGCGCTCTCCGATCTGCTGCCGCCACATCGCGTAGTAGAGTCCCTTCCGGTCGAGCAGCTCCTCGTGCCGGCCTGATTCGGAGATGCGGCCGCGTTCGAGGACGAAGATCCGGTCGGCGTGCATCACCGTCGAGAGACGGTGGGCGATGAGGATCGTGATCGAGTCGCGGCCGGTGGCGACGTCGCGGATCGTCGCACTCACCGATTCCTCGGTCAGCGAATCGAGTGACGACGTCGCTTCGTCGAAGACGAGGAGGTGCGGTCGGCGAAGGAGGGCGCGGGCGATCGAGAGGCGTTGCTTCTCGCCGCCGGAGACCTTCACTCCGCCCTCGCCGATCACCGTGTCGAGCCCCTTGTCGGCGCGGGCGAGGAGCGAGTCCATCGCCGCCTGATGGAGCACGGCGAGGCATTCCTCGTCGGTCGCATTCGGGCTGACGAAGAGGAGATTCTCGCGGATCGTCCCGGAGAAGAGCTGCGAGTCCTGCGAGACGAGGCCGACACGCTCTCGCAGCCGGTCGAGATCGATCGTGTCGCTGGGATGCCCGTCGTAGAGGATCCGCCCGGACTGCGGCTGGTACAGTCCGACGAGCAGCTTGACGAGCGTCGTCTTCCCGGCACCGGATGGTCCGACGAAGGCGATCGTCTGGCCGCGGACGACCTTGAACGAGACGCCCTGCAGCGCCGGCGTGGTCGCGCTCTGGTGACGGAAGGCGACGTCGTCGAACTCGAGCGTCGTCAGGCCGCTGATGTGCACCGGATTCGCCGGCTTCGGGTCCGAGGGCATGGCGAGGATCTCCTGGAACTTCGCCAGCGACGCCTCGGTCTCGCGGTAGATGTTGATGACGTTCCCCAGCTCCTGGAGCGGGCCGAAGATGAAGAACGAGTAGATGAGCAGGGAGAAGAACTGGCCGACGGTGATCTGCCCGATGAAGATCAGGTAGAGCATCAGGAAGAGGATCGCGGTGCGCAGCGCGTTCACCGCCGTCCCCTGGATGAAGCTCAGGCTCCGCAGGTAGCGCACCTTCTTCAGCTCGAGCCTGAGGATCTTCTGCGTCGTCCCGTTGAGCCGCGCGACCTCCTGGTCGGCGAGGCCGAGGCTCTTCACCAGCTCGATGTTGCGGAGCGACTCGGTCGTCGCGCCGGCGAGCGCGGTCGTCTCGGCGACGATGACCTTCTGGATCGTCTTGATCTTCCGGCTCAGCACCGAGCTGAGGACGCCGAGCAGGGGCACGGTGATGAGGAACGCCGGCGCGATCACCCAGTGCACGGTGAAGGCGTAGATCATCACGAAGACGACGCCGACGAGCGTCGTGAACACCACGTTCACCGCCGCGGCGATGAATTTCTCGACGTCGGCGCGGACCTTCTGCAGCTTGCCTAACGTTTCGCCGCTGCGCTGGTCCTCGAACGCCGAGTACGGCAGCGACAGCGAGTGCCGTATCCCATCGGAGTAGAGCCGGGCGCCAAGCTGCTGGACCACCAGGTTGACGACGTAGTCCTGGAAGTTCTTCGCGACGCGCGAGACGAAGGCGACGCCGACCGCCGCGGCGAGCAGCAGCACCACGCCGTGGAGGAACTGCCCCGTCGTGTACTTCCCGCGCTGCGTCGCGTAGGAGTCGATGACGTGGCGGAAGATCAGCGGGTCGAGCAGCGAGAAGACCTGGTTCACCGCGGCGAGGAACAGCGCGAGGAGCACCAGCTTCCAGTAGTTGCGCAGGTACGAGTAGAGCAGGCGCATCGGTTCGGCGGGTCGGATCATTCGTCCAATCTACGCCGGACCCGGGGGCGGGG